>CAZHMP010000023.1:14385-34148 GCA_964533595.1 uncultured Acidimicrobiales bacterium
CCGGAACCGGCAACTCGTGCCACGTCCAACAGGCCTGCTGCGCATGATGGGTGATACGACCCTCAGCGACTCGGCCTATGCCGCTTGTGTTGCCGGAGTCCGAGCCGTCGCCCGCCATGGCCTGAAAGCCCGAGAAGTCGAGGCCGGCACAAAACGCGCGGCCTTCTCCCGACAACACCACCGCACGAATCGAATCATCGGTTGCCAACCGATCCCCGGCTTCGACCAAGGCGTCGAACATCGGGCCGTCGAGGGCGTTCATCTTGTCGGCTCGGGCGAGCCGTACGTCGGCCACTCCATCCTCGATCGAAATCTTCAGACGATCCACCATTGCACCTCCAAAACGACGAGATGGCGATGTTAGCCATCGTTCACTTCGTGAGCACAACACCAGTCGCCCAAACCGTCGCCGGTCCCACCCACCGGCGACGTTTGGATCAGTATCGGTAGTGCGAGGGCTTGAAGGGACCCGCGGCGCGCACGCCTAGGTAGTCGGCTTGCTCGTCGGTGAGCTTCGTGAGCTTCACTCCCAACGCGTCGAGGTGAAGCCGAGCCACCTCTTCATCGAGAATCTTGGGAAGGGTGACGACTGCAGGCTCCATGACACCATCGCCGTTGTGCAATTCCATCTGGGCCAGCACTTGGTTGCTGAAACTGCACGACATCACGAAGCTCGGGTGGCCGGTTGCGTTACCGAGATTCAGTAGACGACCCTCACTGAGCATGATGATTGAATGGCCATCAGGGAAGACGAATTCGTCGACCTGAGGCTTGATGTTGACGCGCTGTACATCGGACATGCGCTGCAACCCGGCCAGATCCACCTCGTTGTCGAAGTGGCCGATATTTCCGACGATGGCTTGATGCTTCATGCGAGCCATGTGACCGGCAAGGATGATGTCCTTGTTTCCGGTCGTGGTGATGAAGATGTCGCCGATCGACACGACACTCTCGAGCGTGTTGACCTCGAATCCCTCCATGGCCGCCTGAAGTGCACAAATGGGGTCGATTTCGGTGACGATTACTCGAGCGCCCTGACCACGAAGAGATGCCGCGCATCCCTTCCCCACATCGCCGTATCCACATACCACGGCGACCTTGCCACCGATCATCACATCGGTGCCACGATTGATCCCGTCCACCAAGGAGTGCCTGCAGCCGTAGAGGTTGTCGAACTTGGATTTCGTGACAGAGTCGTTGACGTTGATCGCCGGGAACAAGAGTTCACCGGCCTCCATCATCTGGTAGAGACGATGAACTCCGGTGGTGGTCTCCTCGGAAACTCCCCGAATTCCAGGAGCCACCCGACGGAAGAATTCAGGATCGTCGGCGGCAATGGTGCGCAGCCGATCGAGAAAGACACCCGCCTCTTCGGAATCGTCGTCCGTGGTTTCGGGGATGCTCCCCGCATTTTCGTACTCGAGACCCTTGTGAACAAGCATCGTGGCGTCACCGCCGTCATCAAGAATCAAATTCGGTCCGCCGCCGTCGGGCCACCGGAACAGCTGCTCAGTCGCCCACCAATACTCCTCCAACGTCTCACCTTTCCAGGCAAAGACCGGAGTTCCCTTGGGGGCGTCTGCGGTGCCGTCAAGACCCACGGCTATGGCGGCAGCCGCGTGATCCTGGGTGGAGAAGATGTTGCAACTCACCCAACGCACGTCGGCGCCCAGCACCTTCAACGTCTCGATCAACACCGCGGTCTGAACCGTCATGTGGAGAGAACCCGCGATACGGGCACCGGCGAGCGGTTGCTCGTCTGCGTACTTGCCTCGAAGGGCCATCAGACCCGGCATTTCGTGCTCTGCCAGACGAATCTCGTTTCGCCCGAATCCGGCAAGGGTGAGGTCGGCGACTTTGAAATCGCCGACAGTGTCGGTGATGGCCATGGTGGCCCTCCTGTGTGAGTTTGTTGGGTGTGGGGCCGGGGTCAACTGACACCATCTCACGACAGCCCGCGACGCCAGAGTCTAGAGCCGGCCCAGAGGTATCAGATGGGGCCGCTGGGCAACGTCAGTCGGATTCGCCGACGGTCGCTTGGAACATCGTGGCTCGCCCTCTGGCAACAAGTCGCCCATCCGCAGCGGGGATCCAGATGGCCGATCCTTGAGTTAGAACTCGTGAGCCGATTTCGGCCTGACCTGTCAGGCAGATCACGATGGCCGGACCATGGTCGAGCAGATGGTCTCCATCGAGATCGATTCTGCACAGCGAAAACTCCCCCGCCGGCGATTCATAGCGAGCCACAGGCTTGTTGTCATCGACTCCCTGTATCACCGGTTTGGTCGGCTCCATCGACACCACGTCGAGAAGACCGGACACGTCGACATGCTTGTTGGTGAGACCACCGCGAAGAACATTGTCGGAGTTGGCCATGATCTCGATGGCGGTGCCACGAAGGTAGGAGTGGAGAATTCCTGGCTCGAGATACATCGCCTGATTTGGCAACAGGGTGACGTGGTTGAGCAGTAGGGCCAATAGGACGCCGACATCGACCGGATATCGCCGCGCCAAGTCGAAAAACATCCGGCGCTCAACGGCGAATTCGTCGTCCTCGCCTTGCTGGCATGCATCTTCGACTTCACCGACGATGGATTCGATCTCATCGCCCGACAAGGAGAAGATCCATCCGACCGCACGGGCGATTCCCACCTGGCCACCGATCGCCAGCGAGACTCGCAACGGATCAAGACCCGGGGCATCGACGGCGCCGAGAAAGTCAAGGGTGCGGCGGGGCTCACGGAACCCGCAAAGAGCATCAAACGTGGTGAGCGCACAAATCAGTTCGGGTTTGTGATTCCGGTCGCGGAATGATCTGGTCGGTGCGTCGAGCGAGATCCCCGCGGCGCTTTCGCGATCGAATCCGGCCTCCGCCTGTGAGCAACTCGGGTGGACCTGGATGGACAGCGGCTCAGCTGCCGACAGAACCTTGAACAGGAACGGAAGCTCATCGAACCGTTCGTGAACGCGGCGACCAAGCGTGGAGGTCGGATCGCTGTCGATCACCTCGTTGAGAAACCGGCCCGGATCGCCAACGACCGACGGGGCCGAACGGTTGGCACCCATCCACAGTTCAGCCCACGGGCGGCCATCGGGCGACTGACCCAACAACTCCGGGATTGCAGTGGCGGAACCCCAGTCGTAGTGACGAATGACGCCATCGAGAATCTCCATGAAGCGAGGCCTATGTGGAAACTTCGGATGCCAGCGCCGCAGCCACGGCGTCGCCCATCAGAATCAGATCGAGCAGTTGTGCCAGAGGACCGTCGCCTTCGGCGCGAAAACTGTGGACATGGTCGAACGCCCCGTTCAGAAGTGCGACTCCCCCGTCGAGGCCGGCGGGTTCAAAGTCGTGTCGCAAAACAACCACGACAGCACCGTTTGCCGAAGCGTCGGCAAGGCGCCTTCCAGTGGCGACATCGGTTGAACCAGTGGGAATTCGCCTGCGAACACAAGCGACACCACCAACCAGATCAAGTTCTTGCACCCACCGTCGTGCCGCATGCTTTCCGACTGCCCCGGCGCCGGTGACAATGCCAATCCTTCCGGGCAGGACCGACGCGAGCTTGGCAATCGGATCGCCCTCCTCGCTCAACCGACGATGACGTTGCTCTAGCTGAGCTGCAGCACCGGCGATGACTCGATTCATGCCGTCGGCCAGGCCCAAACGCTCGAGCATGACCAAAACGGGGACCACCGCAACTCCAACCCCGGCCGATGGCCCGGCCTCGGGATCAACGGGCACCACGGGCACGCCCCACTGAGCACACAAATTGCCCAACTGTCCTCCAGACGTGACGGCCACGAGTTTGGCACCCGCCTCCAACGCCCGTTCCGCCGCCGTCACAGTGGCCGATTCGTTTCCCGATTGCGAAACCGCAACCGCAAGAGTGCGACTCGAAATCCACGAGGGGCAACGACCCCCGGTGGCTGTTACAGGAACAGAGGCATCCAACTCGGCCAACGACGCAACGACATCTCCTGCAACGCGACCGGCACCGACCCCCAATATGACGACACTGTCGATGCCCGAGCGATCCGGTAAACCGTCCACATCGGCGGCGGCAACCGCCATGTCTCGAACTTGTGCCGGTAGAAATTTCACTGCGTCGAGCAACTCTTCGCTCGCCATGATCAGACCTCGAAGTTTGCGGAAATGCCCTCGGCGGCTGCCTTCTCCACGAGCCGATCGTGCTCAGAGTCGTCGACCGATTCAGCCTCATCGGGAAGCATCACGGGTATCCCCTCGTGGATCGAATACCGCTTGTGAAGGCGCGGGTTGTAAAGCGAATGCTCATCGGCAAAGTAGAGCAGCGGCCCCTTGTCGGACGGGCACGCGAGTATCTCGAGCAGTCTTGGATCGAGTGTCATGTCGCCTCGCAATAAGTGGAGTCGGCCGAAGCCGCTTGATCACCAGTAAACACCGTCATCAGTCGAACTTGGCAACAACCTCGGCCACGCGCCGGTCGACTTCCTCGCTGGAAGAGCATTCGAGATTGAGCCTCAGCAGTGGCTCCGTGTTGGAGGCACGAAGGTTGAACCACCAATCTCCCATGTCGACGGTGAGGCCATCGAGGTGGTCGATATCTGCTCCTGGGTAGGCAGCCTCAACGTTCCGGATCACCGAAGCGGCATCCGACACCACCGTGTTGATCTCGCCGGAGGCGGCATATCTGTCGAGCGAAGCAACAATGTCGGAGAGCCCAGCGGGATGAGACGAAAGCTCTTCCAACACCACAAGCGCGGCGATGAGGCCACTGTCGGCCCGGAAATTGTCTCGGAAGTAGTAGTGGCCCGAGTGCTCGCCACCGAAAATCGCACCGGTCTCGGCCATCCGTGCCTTGATGAATGAATGGCCAACTCGAGTCCGCACTGGTGTTCCGCCTGCTTCTTGAATGACCTCACGGACTGTCTTCGAGCAGATCAAGTTGTGAATCACCGTAGATCCGGGCTCGCGAGCCAGAATCGAACGGGCGACCATCGCCGTGGTGAGCGAACCAGAGACGGCCCGAGCAGTTTCGTCGACCAGGAAAACGCGATCGGCGTCGCCGTCGAATGCCAATCCAATGTCGGCCCCAGTTGCCAGAACGCGGTCCATGAGATCGCGCTGGTTCTCGGGCTGGATCGGATCGGCCGGATGATTGGGAAAGGTGCCATCGAGCTCGGCATACATGTGGTCGAGTTCGAACGGAAGGCCGCCGAATACCGCTGGCAGCACCAAACCGCCCATGCCGTTGGCCGTGTCTGCCACAACCTTCAACGGAGCCAGCGCTGAGACATCCACAAACGACTTGACGTGATCGACATAGCCGTCGAGCAAGTCGACCACAGTGCGATGACCTCGGGATGCCGCCGGGTCGGGGCCGGCTTCGGCCATTTCCCGGATTGCGTTGAGTCCGGAATCTGCACCAATGGGCGCTGCCTTGGCCAAACACATCTTGATCCCGTTGTATCCAGCGGGATTGTGGGATGCCGTGAACACGGCGCCGGGCATCTCCAGATGGCCGGACGCGTAATACATCATGTCGGTGGCGCACAGTCCCATGTCGACCACATCCACGCCGTGCATCATCGCGCCATCGCTGAACGCCTCCACGAACTCCTCGCCGGACGGTCTCATATCGCGACCCACCACGACCGAGGTGGAACCAACGGACGCGACGAACCGCGCGAACGCTCCCCCGATGGCGCGTGCACCATCGGCATCAAGTTGATCCGGGACAGTGCCCCGGACGTCGTACGCCTTGAAAATTGCTCCGAAATCAGTCACAGACCCGAATCTAGTTTGAGAGTCAGAGATTCGGGTCGGATGGTGTGAATCGGTCCGAACCCGAGCCACCCAGCTCCGTCGTGTTGAACGCCGGGTAGCCGCCGCGCCTGGAGTGATGCCGAATCCTGACTATGTCGCGAGCCACGCGCAAACCGTCACGAAGCGCGCTCACGGTTGAGGTATCGCTATTGGAAACCTCAACGGGCATCTCTCGCAAACTGAACCCGTAGCGCTCAACGAGATGAAGCACCTCGATATCGAACGCGAAACGGTCGATGATCCCCGGGCGTGTCACGATCCGCGCCACATCGGAGCGAAACGCCTTGCAGCCGCATTGTGTATCGCGATAATCGCCAAGCAGCAGCAGGTTTGTCGCCATGTTCACGCCGCGACTGCCCAACGACCTGAGCCTCGAAGTTTCTTTGATTGTGACGGTGTCCGGGTGGTATCGGTTGCCAATGACGCAATCCCACCCCATCTCGATGGCCTCGAGAAATGCCATCAATTGATGGGGGGCGTAGGCGAGGTCGGCGTCGGTGAAGGCGACCGTGGACCCACTGCTAGCGGCGATCCCGGACCTCACCGCCGCACCCTTGCCGCGATTCGCGGGTTGGGTGACGACTACATCAGCGCCCGCTTCGCTCGCTGCCATCGAGGTGTGGTCGCCCGAGCCGTCATCGACAACGACCACTTCGAGATCTCCTGCGTTATCCAAATCGACCAATTCGGCACGAATTGCCGAAATGGTCGAACCGATTCGCTTCTCCTCTTCGAACGCCGGCACCACAACTGACAACCGAACTACTCCCGGAGCAGCGGGCCGTAGGGAAGGCGCACTCTGGTCGTGCCGGACCGCCCTGAACAGGATGGCGCGATGCGAGATCGATCTCAGCGACGCCGCTGCAGCGATTGCCAGCACCTTGGCGAGGAGCACCCGGACTCCGCCCAGGGACACGAACACGACAATGTCAATGAGCCCAGCCGCCACGGCCAGTACCGCGAACACTACGGGTTTGCGAATCCACCGGTCGAGGTTGTCGCCCCGCAACGTGAACCGATGATGCAACCAGAAAGACGCAATCGATGCCAGGGTCAAAGCAACGAGATCGGATACGAGCCTGGAGACTCCGCCGTCGACCAGCAACAAAGCGATCAACAAGTCGATGGCAGTTGCCACTGCTCCAGCCGCCGCGAATCGGCTCGCCCGACGGGAATCGCCATGACGCACCGGAGCGAGCCTCCCGATCACGCTGAGGAATCGTCAGGTGGAGCTGAGATGGAGCCGTCAGCGGGATCTGAGACTGAGTCGTCAGACGTTGCAGGACTGTCCAAGCCGTCCATCAAATCTGCTATGAGCTCCGCTGGTGCGATTACTCGCCGCCGGTAGAGAACCATACCGAACATGTCCGGAGCGAACTTGAACACGAGCGCTACCAGTCCGAGCGCGGCCGGCGTCCAAACGATCAGGGAACTCATTGCTGCATCCGCGTGCTCGCCTACAAACACAGAAAGTGCAAGAGACGACAGGATCGCCGCGATGGAGACACCGACTCCTACTTCGAGCGAGGACAAGCCCGTTTCGACCTTGCCTCGAAGTTCGTCGACCTCACTCGGGCCAGTCAGCGCGCCCCGAACACCCGAAATCACGGTGTCTCGGTCGGGAAGATCGTCGCTGAGCCGATGGGTGAGGTCCCAGATCACACGCCCTTCACGCTCATCACGAGATCTGCCAATGAATACCAAAGCGGCAAATCCGATCAGGGTCATGAACATCGACACCAACTCGATCGTTGACCGACCATAGGCGAGACGTACCTGATTGGACGTGGGTACGACCACCATGAGGTTGGGACTCACGCGAAATGGCCCATCCGCCCCCGAGACCTTCCAATTGGGGAAGTAACTGGTGTGAACGAGCACAGGCGAACCAACCTGATCCACATCGAATGAGATCGACGACTCGTTCTCGCTGATGTTGGAAACGGTGACGGCGTCGGCGGGTTGCGACGGCAGCCAATCGGGGAAGGCACCCGCCAAGTACTTCATGGTCGAGGCACGATCTCCACGTTCGAGCGCCTCGACGTATGCCGAGTCGGACTCTTCCAGATCGGCCAGCGACGCGCGGGGCCACGATTCGGGACCGTCTGCGGCGATGACCGGAATGTCATCGGACGCGATAAATGCGCCCACGCTGGGGACCAACCACTCCTCGCCACCTGCATCGACACCGTCGAGCACAACGGGCAGCTGGTCGAGCCCGGTCACCATGGGTGAATCATCAACTTGAAACACCACCCACGGTCCGGAGTTGGCGATCTCGGTCAACCCTCGAGTGGATCTGGCCTGCTGCAACGCGGTCTCCGAGAAGGCCATGTAATACCTGACCCCGAGAACTTTCAGATGCTCGAAACCCCCGGCGACATCAAGCCCAACATAGGGAAGGTCTCTCTGTGCTCTTGACGGAGCAGCGCTGAACTCCGACTGCATCAGGAAGTGATACGGCGTGGTGGACGAGGCCTCGAAGTAGAGCCCCTCCATCGAGCCGATGCATCGGTCGGTCCAGTGAGGCAGGAGCATCGGTGACATCGGCGTCCCGTACGACCCGAGCCGACCCGCGTCGAATTCCCAAAGTGCCCTGCCACATCCGAATTCGTCGCCCACACGCTTCATCGTGGCCACCATGTCGGTGTATTCCGGGGTTCCTCCCCCGTCGCCGGTGGCGTTCTTGTCTTCGTATCCTCGGAAGTTGTACTCAACCCAGCCGGGGCCCAGATTGAGCTGTTTTGTGCTGAGTCCCAGCCAGCTGTAGGTGCCGGTGGAGGCGTCGAGATGTCCGCCGGGAAGAGAACGCATCGGCAGGCCGAGCGAGATAACGATCACCGCAAGTGTGGCCACTATCAGCCCGCCGGCTATTGAGTCGGAGACGACTCTCGCCGAGCTTCGATACCTTCGCGCTGCTTCACCTATTGCCCGGGCGATCTCGGCGATTGCCACCCCGGCCATCAGGTAAACGGCCAGGTAGTAGAAGGGCACGATCCGCACATTCCACAGCCGCCCCTCGGGAAGAATGACGAACAGTGCGGCGAACATCATCGCCACCATCGACATGGCCATACCGAATTTCACCCGACGCAAACCCGACACCACCGCACCGACAATCGCGAGAATCACGAAGAGTTGAAGTGTGGGTGAGTTGCTGAGAAACGATTGGTCGCCGAAGTTTCCGCTTCGAGACCACAAAGCCTGCACATAGCGCCGTTCTTTACCCCATCCCATGTCGTTGAGGTAGGCGCGATTCGCGAAGAATGGAAGCACCCAGAACGCCGCCAACAGGAATGCCACGGGACCGGTGGTCATCATCCATCGCAGCGCCCGTCGACCCGGTCGCACGATCAACACTGCAGCTGTGAAGGCAATCGCAAAAAAGGCGGGAAACAGGTGGCTCAATCCGGACGCCGCCAACAACACTGCAGCGAGCCCCCGGTGACGTCCGGTTTCCACGCCTCGCACCACGAATCCCATGTACAGCACCGCCAATGACAGCGACATCGAGAAGGCGAACTCGCCCGCCATAGTCGACATCAGGTTTCCGCCGTAGATGTTGAATGAGCGGTCGAAGATGAACAGCAAACTCGCCGCGGCGAGCATCGCCGGACCTGGGAAGGCAAGGCCGCTGAGTTTCCCGGCGGCCCACGCCGCCGCTGGCAGCGTGACCAGACCGAGCACCACGACCAGCTTGATGGCAATGCCGTATGAGACGGGAATACTGAGCAGCCAAAGAAAACCCGCCGAGGCGTACACCGCCGCGATTCTCCCCGGAGTCGTGCCCCAGCTGGTTCGCGCCTTGATCGTGCCCGCTGCGATCGCGATCGAAGCCAGAATTGGGAGTGGCCCCGACAACCCGACGTTGACCACCACGATCAACAAAGACGGCAAGACCATGTAGAAGGTGAACGCGGGGAAACCTGCGTACCAGTCGGCCGTCCATCCGCTGAGTCGCAGGTGAGGCAGAAGTTCGTCTCTGAGAAACGCCGGAGACCAAACGTGGGCACCGAGATCTCCGCCTGTCGGCGTGGAGTCGGTGATCCACAGCCATGGCCGAAGATTCCAGACGACGAAAAGAGTTGCCGCCGCGACGACAAAGAGCGTGATTGCCGTCCGCAGATTCTGATCAATCCCGACTCGGCGTCGCTTTGGCGGCGTTGCATCCGGCTCCGCCTCTGGCCCGATCGAATCGTCAGGCTGTTCGATGTCAATGAGTGGGGTCGTCATGGCGTCGTACATGGTGCCATCTCGCGCCGCGAGTTGGACGCCACCTCAATCAGTAGCGATACCGAGCCCGACCGGACAGCGGTTGAGCGAGGTCGGCCTTCACCGAATCCAAATCCGTGAACACGCCATCCCGAACCCACCAACGCCGGTCGCACTGTGCGCAACTGCAAAGCGTTCTCTCTCCCGCGCCCACGTGAATCTTGATCGATACAAGGGGTGCCCCGCAATCGGGACATTTCGACTCGGCCATGTGATCCAATCTCCACTCGCTGACACACGTCCTTTCGGTCGCAACGCAATGGAGTTGAGAGCCAGCGGCCCGATTTATTCACTTTCCGCGTTCTTTTGACCATCAAATACCACTAGAGAGTGCTCAACAAGACCACGACCGTGGTGAGGTTGAATCCAACGTGAACCCATATCGAGGAGCCGAGGCGGCCAGTTCGATGCATTGTGAGAGCAGCAATCGCACCGAACATCATCAGAGCCGGAAACTGCAGCAATTGGATGTGCGAGGCCGCGAATACCGCCGACGATGCCGTCACTGCCAGCGCTACGCCCGCATTGCCCCAGTCGCTCATCATGTCGGAGATACCGCGATGCAGAACACCCCGAAACAAGATCTCCTCCGCGATGGGTGCTCCGACTCCTGTGAGCAGCACCAGCGCAACGATGTCGAAGGGAGTGTCGGCGGCGGCGGTCAATGCCCTAGCGGCCTCTCCCACATCTCGCTGACCGATCAGCCAAAAGATCGGCACGTAGAGAACCGGAACGAGAACAATCTGGGTCAGAACGCCAACGGCCAATCCGATCGGAATGTCTCTCGTCTTCATCGACCAGCCGAGGTCGCGTCGCCAGTCGAGTCCGTTGCGACGCGCCAGCAGAGGCCCGCCGATCAGGCATGCCCAAAGTGGAATGTTCATCAACATGGCAACACCGAGGGGAATCCGGTGATCGGACAGCGCCTGTCCGGTGACCACCTGCATCACAGTACGGCCGGCATCGGAACCCAATCCGGCCGGCACCGATGTGTCCCAGCCGCCCGCCACGATGATGATCGAGCCGATTATTCCGGAGAGCACAACCCCAGCGCCAAGCGAAGCTACGCCCATCACAACGCGGCGAGTCGGGGCGGGAGTTTCCCTGACTGGTGAGTCCACTATCCGGCGTAACGCAACCCGGTCACGGCCTCGCGTGAGCGACGATCGCGCAGATCCCAACCCTTTGGGGGACGAGTGCGGTCGGCGTGAGAGTTGCAGAGGTCGTGATTGGCCGGATGGTCGACCGGGCTGAGATCGTCCAGCCAAGCGACACGATCGGCATACGCATACGACAGCGTGCACTCTGCCGCACTGGCGCATTCGGGTCTTGCACAACGCCTGTTCATCGGCTGAACCGTACAGGCAACGCGGTGCCGGCGCAGGGACGCACAACACGCGTCGCCCGATCAAGGGTTACAGACCTCTACCCTTGTCACATGGCGCAGAACCCCCCTCCCCCACCCCCACCCCCGGCCAAGGGGTCCGACGACAAACAACGGCATCCCCTGAAGCGTGCCGAGTCACAAGGGTGGTCGCGCTACGCGGTCTGGATTCTGCTGGGCGCAGTAGTGGCCGCATTCATGGTTACGTCACTGATTCCAAGCAGTTCAAGCGACTCGATTTCGTACCCTGACTTCCTTTCGCGTAGCCAGGAAGGCCAAATCACCGAAGGTAGCTACGACAACACCAATGGCCATATCAAGGCCACCGACATCAACGGAATCGAGTACAAATCCATCGGTCCGATGCCCCTCCCCGACGCCGACGTGGCCACGATCGGAGACAATGTCGAGAAGTTCGAGTACAAGACGCCTCAGACCAGTTTCCTGAGCTCAATTATTCCTCTGCTGTTGCCGGTCGCATTGCTGGTCCTCTTCTTCTGGTGGATGCAACGTCGAGCGCAAGGCCAGATGGGGTCGGTGATGTCGATCGGGCGGTCCAAGGCCAAGACGTACTCATCAGAACGTCCCGGCACGACCTTCGATGACGTTGCCGGATACAACGGCGTCAAGAGCGAAATAACCGAGATAGTCGATTTCCTCAAAACTCCCGATCGGTTCGCGGCGATAGGTGCGCGCGTTCCGAAGGGAGTGCTGCTGGTCGGGCCACCCGGAACCGGCAAGACGCTGATCGCCAAAGCGGTAGCGGGTGAAGCAGGTGTCCCATTCCTGTCGGTAACCGGATCCGATTTCATGGAGATGTTCGTGGGTGTCGGAGCCAGCAGAGTGCGCGACCTATTCGACTCCGCCCGGAAAATGGGCCGAGCCATCATCTTCGTCGACGAGATCGACTCGATCGGGCGCAAACGAGGCGCCGGACTGGGAGGCGGACACGACGAACGCGAGCAGACCCTCAACCAGATGCTCTCCGAGATGGACGGCTTCGAGGGCTCCGAAGGAATCGTGATGATGGGAGCGACCAACCGTCCCGACATCCTCGACCCCGCCCTCCTGCGGCCGGGCCGATTCGACCGCCAGATCGTGGTACCGCTCCCGGAGCTATCGGATCGAGAGGCGATTCTCAAAGTCCACATGATGGGTAAGCGGATGGCCGACGATGTCGACATGGAATTGGTCGCCCGCGGCACACCCGGAATGAGCGGCGCCGATCTCGCCAACCTGATCAATGAAGCGGCGCTGTATGCGGTACGCGAGGGAGTCGACGAGATTTTCCAGCGACACATCGAGCAGGCCCGTGATCGCGTGCTGATGGGCCAGCGCCGAGACACCATGGCATTGTCCGACGACGAAAAAGAAGCGATCGCATACCATGAGGCAGGCCATGCCGTATGCGCAGCGGTGCTCGATAACACCGACCCGCTTCACAAGGTCACCATCATCCCCAGCGGCATGGCCCTTGGCGTCACCATGCAGCTCCCCGAAGAGGAACGCCACATCTACCGCGAGGACTACATCCAGGACCGGCTGGTAGTGATGTTCGGTGGACGAACCGCCGAGGAAATCGTGTTCAATGTCGTCTCAACCGGCGCGTCCAATGATCTTGTGCAGGCAACCGGCCTAGCCAGATCAATGGTTCGTGAATGGGGGATGTCTGACGAGATCGGGCCGATGGCATGGGGATCGCAAGGCGAGGTGTTTCTGGGCGATGATCTGATGCACACCCGCGATTACAGCGACGTGACCGCCAGCCAGATAGACAACGAGATCGAGCGAATCTTGCGAGAGCAGCAGCGCCGCTGCCGCGAGACTCTCGGGGCCAATCGTCGGGGATTGGACCTTGTGGCCAGATCCCTACTCGAGCACGAGACAATCTCTGGAGATGAGGTCATGCGACTCATCGAACTGTCCCACAACCCGACGACACAACTCGATCCCGTTGAGGTCACAGCCGGTGATGAGAATTCGGAGAATTGATCGGTGCTCAAACTCGTTCTGGTCGCCGCGGCCGTCTTGATTGCCGCTTCGGTTGCACGTCTGGTCCGAATCAGGCGCCACGCCACGAATGCCGGCACTGACCACCACATTCCTGACCGGCTCGACCTCGCTCACTTCGCGCATGCATCAAAGCAATGGCTGATCGTCGCGTTCACTTCGACATCCTGCGAATCTTGCCATCGGGTTGTGGCCGCGATCGACCGAATGGACCGCGACGATCTGGTCACCACGACCGTGGAACTTGAAAGCAATCCGGATCTGCACCACCACTATCGGATCGATGCCGTTCCAACCACACTCATCGCCGACCCCGGCGGCACAGTGAGAAAATCGTTCTTGGGCCCGGTTGGCTACGAGGCAATCGAGCACGCTTTGTCTGAGGCCACAGCCAGATACAAGTCAGGTAAGGTCTGAAAAGGCGACCGCCTCGCCGGTTCGCACTCCGACCGACATAGACCTCGATGTGAGGCCCGCCGATTCGATTCCGGCGACGATCGGCGATGACGCGACGATGCTCACAACCGATTGGAGCCCGCCCAGGTCTTCGGTCGAAACGCTTGTGCGGCGACTTGGCCCCAACTCGACCGTTGAGATCTCCGTGGGGCCGTCAGGCCCGAGAACGCTGAATGAAACCCGCGAAACAGCAACCGGGGATGGATTCACCACCACCACGTTGGCCACTCCGGAATCAGCCGCCTCCACCGGGATCAGCCAACTCATCGAGGCGACGTCGGCGCCGGATTCTGAGGCGGCCCCAACCACCGAATCGCCGCCGGGCACAACCACACTGTCGAGCGAAGCTGCCACCGGGATCCCCGACAGCGAACGCACTGCCAAGGTGAGAAACTCGAGCCCGGCCAGTCGCGATTCGTCGGGGATGTTCACCGTGACGGTGCGCCGAGGGTGAATCGTGAGTTCGATCGGGTCGAGGATCAAATCGGTGTCGGCCACGATCTCCACATCCACCTGAGCGATCTCATCGTGCGACGGATTTGTGACAGTGAGAACATCGGTGCGGTCCTGGGAGTTCCCGACAGTGAGCATGTAAGTGAGCGGCGCACCGCCAGGGCTAGCCATTTCAACGCTCAAGCCACGAGCCGATTCCGAATCGTGGGTCTGCACACGTTCCACCACCAACCGACCCGACACCACATCGAGAATGGCGCTCACACGAGAAGCCACAGTGACCTCATCGGTGATGTCGATTGCCGTGACCCTGTGGGCGGGCGCTACAACGCCATCCAAAGAGTCCAGACCGACATCGGCGTCGAACTCAACATCGACGACCGCGTCATCAGGAAAGGGATTCAGAAGAACGAGGATCATTTGCTCGCCATCGGATTCGATGCGCGTGGCGCCATTGGGAACGATCCACGAGTTGGCGGTTTGCGTGAGGCATGGCGAGCGATCCGTTCCGGTGGGGCCGTCAAAGAGTTGATCGACGATGACCTCACCGCTCGACGTCTCCACAACCGCTCCGGACCACGGATCACCGGGCACGAGCGAATCGAGGGCAATCACCGCGCGCCCTCCACCCTCGACCGACACTGTCTCGGCCACCGGTTCGGTAGACAAGCCCGATCCCATCGCCGTGAGCTCCACCTCAGTGAGATCGGCGGACGTGTTGATCACCTCGATTCCGGCTCGCGCTGGTCCGGCACTGTTCGATCCGCCGGGACAGAACCACGTCGAACCGGTTGGATCAGCACTTGGAACCAATGAAGAACTCGATGCGAGTAGCTGTTCGGCCGGATTCCGCGTTCGGTCGATGACCACGCCAAGCAACAGCACCGCCGAGATCAACAAGATCGTGAGTAGACGCATGCTTCGCATCAGCTCGACCCACCGATCAACAAACGCCTCGCCGCCATCATGACAAGCCCCAAGAGCACACCGGCCTGTGCCAACAGTGCCAGCCGTCTCCATATGGGACCGGAGTAGACAATCCGCCCGTCACCCCCGGCCTCGGGAGAGAACGCAGTCGCCCATCCGAGAGAGCTGCGGTCGGGGGCCGATTTCGAGTCGACCTCGAGGCGCCAATTCGAGTCGGGTGTTTGGGCAATCAATACCTCGGTGCCGTCGGGAATGGGTCCGCTCATGGACGTGCCTGTGCCGGCCAGGACGCCCGCTGAGCCCGGAAGCGGGTATGACTCGAGATCCGTGAGCGTCGATACGTCGGAATCAAATCCGGGGACCATGGCGGAACGCACGCTTGTCCACTCCGTATTCTCGAAAACCCGTATCGAGCTGTTGGTGCCCTCAACGCGAGCCAGGTCGAGTTGACTCGAAAACGCCTCGACAACGACAGGTGGGATCTCTACGGCGTCATCCTCGGAACTGAACGGGGCCGGTTGCATGCGCTCGACCATGACGACGTAGCGAATGCCGAGACCGCCCAAGTCTCTTCCGAGCCGGGACGTGGAGCCCTCGAGAGCTCTGCCGATGACTCGTCGGATCTGATCCGCGGAACCGTCATCAGCCGGTGGGAAGCGATCGACGATCGTGGGCAATCCGTCGAGAGTAGCTGCCCAGGCCATACCGCCGGCCATCTCTCGACCGGACACCGGCAAATTCTCCGGAGCACCTATCCAAAGAACTCGATAGCTTCCGTCGGCTGCGGGCTCGGCGAACCTGATACTGCGTTGAAAATCGGAAGTGCCGAGACCCCAACGACCAGTGCGCAGAAGTCCAACTGCAGGCAGAACCGTGAGCACAACGGCAACCAATGCCAGGGGTGCCAATAGTTGCCGCCATCCAAATCGGGCAGTGCGCAAGTCATGCTCGACCGATACCACCGCCAGACCCATGAGCAGCACCACCGACATCGCCGGAGCAGCCAACAGCACGCCGGCATCAGGCAACCCGAACGGCAGCAATCCGCTGACCGACAAGAACGCGACGGCCCAGCCAACAAGACAGATCATCCAAGCCTGCACGGCTCTCTCGAACCGCCACGATCGGCCGATCAAGATCGGCACCGCCATGGGCACGACCATGAGCCATGTGAGTGGACTGGATCCGGCCGGCCCGATCGAGAATCTCAGAACCTCGCTGAGCCCCATCGTCGACGAGACCCCACTTCGACCATCGGCGATTATCGCCCATGTTGGTGCGGCTACCAGAAGGTCCAGTACCAGCGGTAGCGACAAGACCGCTGCCACCAGGACCACGACCGATACGGCCAGGACCAACCGTCCTGTGTCGGCCGCAATGCCCGATACGACACCACCGAGGAGCATTCCTGCGACAACGATTGCCAGTACCACAACAATTGTCGGCTCGAACATGAGCGCCAACCCGAAAGCCACACCCGCACCCGCAGCCGGCCCACGAATGCGGCCTCTCAGACCCGAGCCCGATGCCAGTGGACCCTCTCCGGATGCTCGGAGCAGTCCATCGAGCAGCCATGGGGCGACCGAGTAGGCATAGATGGTCGTGAGAGATGCGGCCCCCATCGCTGCCCACGGAAGGGGGACCACCACGAATCCCAGCAGGGCTGCCGCCTGAGCCCGCCTCGAGCCCATCCATCCGGTCATCCTCCAGGCGCCGATCAAGCCGACAAAGAGCGGGCCAATCACCCATATGGTTCTGACCAGCCCCAGCGAACCGCTCAGAAGCCACGAGCCGACGGCGAGAATCGCCACCCCTGAGGGGAGAGTGCCGGGAGAGCCGAGATCGCGATCCCGCCAACCGTTCCACCATTGCGAAATCAAATCGCCGGATTGCGCCGGAAACGAATTGAAATCGCCGATAGCGGGCACCCCATCGGTGATGAGCGACCGCGATCCGAACAATACGTAGGCAACGACTCCCGCGGCGACAAGAGCAACGGCGCGGGTGGTTCCCTGACGCATCGACGCCGCCAGACCCCGCGACGCAGTGCCGATGCCACCTCGGTTCCGTCCAATTTGACCGCGCACGAACGCCGCGATTCGGACGCTTCCGCGATGCTGAAGTTGCTTGACGTCGGCGAACCGCTTTTGCCGATCTCGTCTCAGTGCCCGTCGACGGCGAACGATGTCGCCGGCCTGACGAAGATTCCACGTGTAGGCGCCAACGACGTCTCTGACTTGGCCAAGACTTCCGGTCACCACTGCCGCCGCGGCCTCGATCATTGTGAGCAAGATCTGCAGCGGAAAGGTCGCCACCAACGATGGAAGGCTCGTGACCGTGAGAACTGTGCGCAGCTGATGTCGCGCTCTTGTGCGACGCACATCGTCGACTCCGGTGCGAGGAATCAGATCCTCGATATGGCGCACTCGGGCGTCGGGGGCAACTATCACCCTTGACCCCGCCAGTTGGGCACGCCAGCACAAGTCGACGTCGTCGCCACGAAATGAAATCTTTTCGTCGAACCCACCCAATTGTGAGAACAGGTCGGCCCTGATGAGCATGCAGGCCGTGGGCACCGCACTGAAGTCGGCTACGAAGTCGTACTGCTCCTGATCCAGTTCTGATGGTTCGATCGCTTCAGCGACAACGCCGAATCGGTCGACAATGAGTCCGACGTGCTGAAGTCGATCCGGGTGGTCCCACTCCACCAACTTCGGCCCCACGACCCCCGCATTCGACCTCAAAGACTCGGTGACCATCACTCGCACCGCGTCGGGGTCGAGCGCCACATCGTCGTGACAAACCAAAAGGAACGCCGAATCTGCCTCCGTGTCGAGAACCGCGTTCGCGGCGGCGCCGAATCCAACGGTGTCGGATGCATCCAGAACGGTGGCCCGCGGTATGACGTTGCTGACTCGTTGTTTCAGTTGGGCATCTCCGACACCATCAATCACCATCACATGAAGACGCGGATAGTCCTGGGTGGCGATGCTGTCGAGGGTCTGCTCAAACCACTCGCCGGGATCGTGCGCGACGATCGCGACAAGCACCGACGGAGTGGCGTCGCGGGGTTCCAGCGGCGTCGGGGCCTGGACCTCCAGCTGCTCGATATCGGTGCCCGTATGAGGTGAGGGCTCTTCAGCGCGTTCGTCGGCCACGATCGAGCGAGGCTAGCGCTCCGGAGCCGACATGTTGTACACGCTCGGGCCCATGCGGTGGTTGAACCACCCATCGGTGCCCCGTAGAGTCGACGACGATGTCCAGCCCCGGCGCACCTCGTTGAGCAGTAGTTCCGTGCGTGCACTGGTTACTGGGGCAAACGGCTTCGTTGGGCAACATCTCGTTGCCCATCTCGAAGAGCGAGGCGATGTCGCGCTGTGCCCGGAGACGGATATCACCGACCGGGCCTCGATACTCGCCAAGGTAGAGCAACTTCGTCCCGATGTCGTCTATCACCTGGCAGCACAAGCCGACGTCGGCGCGTCCTGGAGTAATCCCATTGAGACGCTGAAGGTAAACGTGGAAGGCACACTCAACGTGCTTGACGCGGCTCGGGAGGCGGGCGTTCAGCGCGTTCTGGCCGTCAACAGCGCCGATGTCTACGGCTCCGTCGACGAATCCGAGTTGCCGCTAACGGAACGATCCGAGCTGCGTCCGACCTCCCCGTACGCAGCCAGCAAAGCCGCCGCCGAGATGCTGTGCATCCAGGCCAACCGCGGCTACGGGCTCGACGTCGTGAGGACTCGAAGCTTCAACCACCTGGGCCCTGGTCAATCCGATCAATTCGTGGCTTCGGCCATCGCCCACCGCATCGTCAAGAGCGAGAAGAGCGGTTCCGGGTCGATTCGCATTGGCAACCTCGACGCTCGCCGAGATTTCACCGACGTTCGTGACGTCGCTCGCGCCTACCGAATGTTGATGATTTCGGGTTCGCCCGGAGAGGTCTACAACGTTTGCAGTGGCACCGATCGCTCAATCCGCGAGCTTGCCGAAATCCTGGCAGGGATGGCACTCAACCCCGTGTCCCTTGAGACCGATCCCGATCTGGTCCGACCTGTCGACCTGATGGTGCTTCGTGGTGACCCCACCAAGCTCCGCGAATCGACGGGTTGGCAGCCGGCCATTCCTCTCGAAACCACGCTCTCCGACTTGTTGCAACACTGGCGGTCACGCCAGCCCCACACCTAACAACTCCATCCGCATTACGAAAAGGGATCACAGTGTCCAAACGCGCTCTCATAACGGGAATCACCGGGCAGGACGGCTCATACCTCGCCGAATTTCTGCTGTCCAAGGGCTATGAGGTCATCGGCATGGTTCGCCGCTCAAGCACGGTCAATTTCGAGCGAATCGCCCACATCCAGGATCAGGTGACATGCGCTCCCGGTGATCTGCTTGACGAAGTGTCGATGATCGATCTGCTCCGCACCTACCGCCCCGACGAGGTCTACA
>CAZHMP010000024.1:0-23881 GCA_964533595.1 uncultured Acidimicrobiales bacterium
CCCTTGCTGGGGTCGGTCAGAGCGACGGCACAAATGGTGAGTTACGAGGCGGCGCTGGGTTTGTCACTCGCAGCGATTGTTTTGCAGACGGGTTCGTTGTCGACTCACGACATGGTCGTGGGTCAGGCCGAGGGCGGGTTCGCCGGTTTCATCCCCAACTGGAACATCATCGTCACCGGCTTCGTTCCGTTCGTGATCTTCCTGATTGCGGGCACGGCCGAACTCAACCGGCCCCCGTTCGATCTTGTGGAGGCCGAGCAGGAACTCGTTGGCGGCTTCCACACCGAGTATTCGTCGTTCCGGTTCGCCATTTTCTTCTTGGCTGAATACCTCAACACCATCACGATGTCGGCGATCATCGTCACCATCTTCCTGGGCGGCCCGGCCGGCCCGGTTCTGATTGATGGAATTGATTGGGTGTGGGGGATCGTCTGGTTCCTCGTCAAGCTCTTCGCCTTCCTGTTCACCTTCGTCTGGTTCAGAGCCACCTTGCCGAGGTTCCGATACGACCAGTTGATGGATCTGGGCTGGAAGCTTCTCATTCCGCTGTCGCTCGGATGGTTCCTGTTCCTCGGCGCTCTCGACATTGCCAACGACCGCGGCTGGAACGCCGGGTTGGTCGTCGGAGCCACGATCGCCATAGGTGTGGCTGCCGGCGCTTTGTTGGTGGCAGCCATCAACGCGGCTCGCACGGAACGGCTGTCCCAGGAGGTCGACTCTCATGGCTGATCCCCTCGATTACATCCGCGGTTTTGCCGTCACGTTCAAGAAGCTGTTCGAGGAACGTCTCACCCTCGAGTACAAGGGCGGCAAGGGCAAGGAAGGCACACCCGATGAAAAGCGTGAGAAGGCGCTTCGAGTCCATGGCCGCCACGTTCTCAATCGTTACGAAGACGGCATGGAGAAGTGCATCGGTTGTGAACTCTGCGCCGGGGTCTGCCCAGCCAAATGCATTTACGTACGTGGCGCCGACAACGATCCCGACAGCCCCACCTCTCCGGGTGAACGATTCGGCTACGTCTACCAGATCAACTACTTGCGCTGCATCCATTGCGACCTGTGCGTCGAGGCCTGCCCCACTCAGGCAATCACCGAGTCGAAGCTGTTCGAGTTCTCTTTCACCAATCGCAGCGATGCGATCTACACCAAGTCCGAGCTTCTTGTCGACGACGAAGGCAAGCCCCGCCAGTTGCCATGGGAGGATTGGCGAGAAGGCGAGGACGAGCACACCTCGGCGTGGATGCGTGCCACATCTCCAGGTGGTGATCACCGCTACGAGGGCGTTGTGGCCTGGTCGGGCGAGCTTGGGCACGGCGTGAGAAGCCCTGAGGTCGGTCAAAGTGAGGTTGAGTCGTGAGCGAAGTGATCACTTTCATTGTCGCCGCCGCCATCATCGTGATTGGGGCGATCGGAGTTGTTGCCTCGCGCAACCCCGTCCACTCGGCTCTGTTCCTTGTTCAGACGCTGTTCGGAGTGGCGATCATCTTTCTGATTCAGGATGCAAACTTCCTGGCCGCGGTTCAGATCATGGTTTATGCCGGGGCCATCGTGATTCTCTTCTTGTTCGTCATCATGCTTCTCGGTGTCGACAAGGCCGAGGAGCTCGAGATCGACCCGATTTCGGGGCAACGGCCGTTGGCTGCGGTGATTGGAACGGCGCTTCTGGCCGTAGGCCTCACCGTCGTGCTCGTTGCATCCGACGCCGTCACCGGCGCGGTCAGATCTGGCGGCGACAAGTCTCTCGACAGCGGCGTCAGCGATGTGGAACGAATCGGTCGGGTGTTGTTCACCGACTACGCGTTTGCCTTCGAGGCCACGGCTGCGTTGCTCACGATCGCGGTGATAGGAGCGGTGGTCCTCACGCGTCGACCCGTTTCGGCTGAACTGCTCCCCGATCGCGAACCGGCAAGTCTCGAACTTCCACCCCTCACCCCGGCAACGGACGAGGAGGATCACTAATGGAACTCACCACCAATTGGTATCTCGTGTTGTCGGTTCTCGTATTCTCCATCGGGGCCGTTGGCCTGTTGGTCCGCCGTAATCCGCTGGTGATGTTCATGTCGGTCGAGTTGATGCTCAACTCGGTCAACATCGCATTTGTCTCGCTGGGTACATCGCTCAACGATGTGGGCGGGCAGATTGCCGTGTTCTTCGTTCTTGTGGTCGCGGCCGTGGAGGTAGTGGTGGGGCTCGCATTGATCGTTGCGATCAATCGCCGACATCCAGACGCAACGGCCGACGATCTGTCGGCTCTGAGAGGCTGAGGTAGAGACAATGCTCGACGCAGTTTTCCTCATCCCAGCCCTTCCACTCCTCGGATTCCTCACCATCGTGGTGTTCGGACGACGGTTGGGGGAGCCCCTGGCCGGTTGGTTCGCCACAGCGATGATGGGCGGTTCTTTCGCCACCGCGGTAGTGGTGATGTTCGGCCTGCTCAACCGGCCCATGGAAGAGCGCCATTTCGTGCAGACCCTGTTCGTTTGGGTTCCCGCCGGCGACTTCAGCGTCGACGTCGGCTTCCTGGTCGATCCGCTCTCGGTCACCATGACGCTGTTCGTCACAGGTGTGGGGATGTTGATTCATCTCTACTCGATCGGGTACATGCACGGTGACGAGAACTTTTCGAAGTTCTTCCTCTACCTCAACCTGTTCGCGTTCTCGATGTTGATGTTGGTGTTGGGCGACAACCTGCTGATCACCTTCCTCGGATGGGAAGGCGTGGGTGCGTGTTCCTATCTGCTCATCTCGTTCTGGTTCACCAGCGAATACAACGCTTCGTCGGGCAAGAAGGCCTTCATCACCAACCGAGTGGGCGACTGGGGATTCATGGTCGCCACCTTCCTCACGTTCACCTCGATTGGTTCGATCCGCTATCTCGACATTCTTGGCAACGCCGGCCAACTTCAGCAGACCACGGCCACAGCAATCGTGGTCTTGTTGTTCGTCGGAGCGGCTGGAAAGTCGGCACAGATTCCGCTCTACCTATGGCTGCCCGACGCCATGGCCGGCCCGACCCCGGTGTCGGCGCTGATCCACGCCGCCACCATGGTCACCTCCGGCGTCTACCTGCTCACCCGCATGAACCCGGTGCTGGCCGAGTCGGCGTCGTGGGCACCACACCTCGTCGCTTGGGTCGGTGTCGGAACCGCATTCTTTGCCGCCACCATCGCCATCTCGCAAAACGACATCAAGAAGGTGCTGGCCTACTCCACCATCAGCCAACTCGGATACATGTTCCTCGCCGTGGGCACGGGTGCATATGTGGCCGCCATCTTCCACATGGTCACGCACGCTTTCTTCAAGGCGTTGCTGTTTCTCGGCGCCGGTTCGGTCATCCACGGCATGGACAGCGACCAGGACATGCGCCACTACGGCATGCTCCGAAAGTTCATGCCGGTCACCGCCGGCACTTTCATCGTCGGCTGGCTGGCCATCGCCGGCGTGCCGCCGTTTGCCGGATTCTGGTCGAAAGACGAAATTCTCGGTCAAGCGTGGAACGACAACAAGCTGCTCTGGCTCATCGGATTCGTCACGGCGATTCTCACTGCCTTCTACATGAGCCGCGAGGTGTTCCTCACGTTCTACGGCCGATACCGCTATGCCGACGTTCGCCCCGAAGAGATCGACGAAATGTGGAACGGCCGCATAGCCGCGGCTGAGGCCGATGTAGCGGCGGCAGAGGGCGCCGCCACAAGCGCCGACCAGGCCCGTGAGAAGGCCGCAGACAAGTTGGCCAAGGCGATCGAGAAGCTCGAGCAGCGTCAAGGCGAGCTGACCGAGGCTGACGAGTCTGATGAAAAGGCGTTCGAGAAGGCCACCAAGAACATGGCCAAGGCCGAAGAGGGCGTGTCCAAGGCGCAAATCGCCGCCGACGAGTCCGGCGAAGCCGCCGAACAGGCCCGCGGAGCGATCGCCGATGTCCAGACCGAGGTCGAAAGAGTCATTGCCGCCTCCAAGGCCGACGGCGTGAGCGTGGGTGTGGCCATGTTCGACGAACCTGACACCTCGTCGATTCCTGAAGCCGACCTTCCCGTATCGGTCAAATCCCGGCGTGAGTATCACCCCCACGAATCGCCGTGGCTCATGACTCTCCCGCTGGTGGTGTTGGCCGCATTGGCCGCGGTCGCCGGCTCGCTCAACCTTCCATTCTCGGCATCCACCAAACGTCTCGAAATCTGGCTGGAGCCGTCGTTGTTCGGCAACGAGGCCATCAACACGGTGTCGGCGGGCGGAAAGTGGTTGCTGGCAGGTGTAGCCGTGGTAGGTGGACTGGTGGGTATCTACGTAGCGGTGGCCATCTACATACAGGGGAGGCTGAAGCCGTCCAAGGTGGAGCTTCCGATCTTCGCTCATGGCTGGCACTACGACGAGTTGGTGTCGGCGTTCATGGGCGGACCGGGTCGTCGTGGCTTCGACCTTGTGTCGTGGTTTGATGGCGCCGCCATCGACGGCACGGTCAACGGTGTCGGTCGGTTGGTACGCACTGGCGGCGGCCAGCTTCGCCGACTCCAGTCGGGCTTCATCCGCGCCTACGCGGCGATGATTGCTCTGGGGGCGGTTGGCTTGGTCATCTGGTTCCTCGTGAGGGCGGGTCTGTGATGAACTCCCTTCTTCTCGCCTCCGTTTCCGAACCAGGGTTTCCAGTGCTCACGGCGATTGTGGTGCTGCCGCTCATCGGCGCGGCACTTCTTGCACTCCTTCCCAACACGCGCCCCGACCTGGTCAAGCAAGTAGCGGTACTCATCTCCGCCGCCGTCGGTGCCATGTCGATATGGGTCTTGATCCAATTCGAGACCGGGTCGGCAGCCGCAGAATTCCAGTTCGCCGATCACCAAACGTGGATCTCCGGTCTCGGCATTTCGTGGAGTCTCGGTGTGGATGGCATCTCGCTGTTCTTGGTGGTTCTCACTGGCGTGTTGTTCCCGATTGCCATGATCGCCGTCGACGAGCATAAGGATCTCAAGTCGTATTACGCCTGGATTCTGGTGCTTGAGACCGGATGCATGGGTGCCTTCTTGGCACTCGATCTGTTTGCCTTCTTCGTGGCATTCGAGATCGTCTTGATCCCGATGTATTTCATGATCGGCAAGTGGGGCCACGGCGATCGCGCCTACGCCGCCACCAAGTTTTTCATCTACACCATGGTCGGTTCGGCGCTGATGTTCGTGGGCATCCTCGCGTTGGTGTTTCTCACCGCCTCGTCCACGGGCAATCCGGTCACATTCGACCTCCAGACACTGGCCCACAGCCAAGCGCTGTCAACCACCACTTCACGCTGGATCTTCTTGTCGTTCGCAGCAGCGTTCGCCGTGAAGGTGCCGCTCTTTCCGGTACATACGTGGCTACCCGATGCCCACACCAACGCTCCCACCGCAGGCTCGGTGATCCTCGCCGGCGTCATGCTCAAACTCGGCACCTATGGTTTCCTCCGATTCGGCATCTACCTCTTCCCTGAGGCGGCGGTCTACTTCGCACCAACGCTCATCACCCTCGGCGTGATCGGGATCATCTACGGGGCGATCGTGGCCACCATGCAGAAGGATCTCAAGAGGTTGGTCGCATATTCGTCGATCGCCCACCTTGGGTTCATCATCATCGGCATGTTCGCTCTCAACACACAGGGCCTCGAGGGCGGCATTATCCAGATGGTCAATCACGGCCTCTCCACCGGCGCCCTCTTCTTGCTTGTGGGCATGGTCTACGAACGCCGACACACTCGCGAAATTGCCAAACTCGGTGGTCTCCAGAAGTCGGCACCAATGCTCGCGGCCGCCTTCATGGTGGTGATGCTCTCCTCGGTCGGCCTGCCCGGACTCAACGGATTCGTGGGCGAGTTCCTCATACTTCTCGGCTCGTTCGCGGCTCACCGTTGGTGGGCAGTTGTCGCGGCCACGGGTGTGATCCTTGCCGCCCTGTATCTCCTGTGGGCCTACCAGCGGGTGTTTCATGGCCCGGCCGAGGGCGACAACGCCACGATGTCTGATCTCAACACCAAAGAGGGTTTGGTGTTGATCTCTCTGATCGGCATGATCGTCTTCTTGGGTGTCTATCCCAAGCCGGTTCTCGATCGGATGGAGCCGGCGGTGGATGCCCTCATCAGCCATGTAGAGACCAACGTGGCGGGCTTCCATGAGCCAACAGCCAAGCATTTCCCGGTGGTCAACCTCGACGACCTCAGTGCTTTGGATGAGGCCGCGGCCAGTGAAGGGAGCGGTGAGTGATGTTCGCGCAAGCCGACCTCATACCCGTGGTGTCTCCTTCGATCGAGTGGGCCGGTCTGGTACCACTGTTGGTCCTCGGCGGCGGAGCGATGCTGCTCGTCATGTTTCGGTCGGTCGTCAAGCACCTGCCCTCCGAGTACGAGTCGTGGGTCACCACGTCGCTCGGTCCGGTGGCAATTGCATCGTCGTATGTGTTGGGGGGCGTGGCCGGCACCGACCTTCCCTTCAGCGGACTTCGCGGCGACCTCGGCGACGCATGGTTCTACGTCGGGTTCGTGATCGTTCTGGCAGTGTCGGCTCTTTTGATGTGGACGCTCGATATCGGGCTCGACACCGCCTTCACGGTTGGGGTGGCCGTCACCGCGCTCACGGCCACGTGGATGCTCTGGATTGATCGCATCACTGTCGACGGAGCCTTCAACTCGATCGGTGATCAGCTTGGCGTCGACGGATTCTCGGTCGTGTTCACCGGAATCATGGCCATCTCCGTGGCTCTCACCGCTCTTCTTCTAGATGATTTCATCGAGCGAGAGGGAGTTGGCGGCGTCGAGATGTATGTGCTCTTGATGTTGTCGGCCGCCGGTGGCGTGGTCATGGCCAGCGCCAACGGTCTGATCGTGTTGTTCTTGGGACTCGAAGCACTGTCGATTGCGGTCTACGTGCTGGCCGCGATGCACTCGAAACGACTCGAATCTCAGGAAGCGGGCCTGAAGTATTTTGTGCTCGGTGCATTCTCGTCTGCGTTCCTGCTTTACGGAATCGCATTTGTCTACGGTGCTACCGGATCCACCAACCTCATCGAGATTCGCACCTTTCTGGATTCCACCACGCTCACCGACGACGCGATGCTGATGGCCGGTTTCGCTCTGTTGATGGTGGGGCTTGGGTTCAAAGTGGCTGCCGTGCCGTTCCACTCGTGGACCCCCGACGTGTATCAGGGTGCCCCCACTCCGGTGGTGGCCTACATGGCCTCGGCGGTCAAGGCTGCCGGCTTTGCGGCTCTCGTAAGAGTGTTTGTTGTTACTTTCGGCGCCTATCGACTCGATTGGCAGCCGGCGGTCTACGTGCTCGCCATTCTCACTTTGGTCACCGGGTCGGTGCTGGCGGTTGTCCAGCGTGATGCCAAACGCATGCTGGCCTACTCATCCATCAGCCACGCCGGTTTCATACTGGTGGGAGTCCAGGCTGCCACCGCCCGCGGCACCGCAGCGGTTGTGTTCTACGCGGCGGTATACACGTTCTTGGTCATAGGCAGTTTCGCGGTGCTCACCGTGGTGTCGGGCAAGGGTGACCGCGCCACGACACTCGACGATCTTGACGGATTGGCCGAACGGCGGCCTGCTTTGGCGTTGGCATTCACCATCTTCCTGCTGGCCCAGGCCGGAGTGCCACTCACCACCGGCTTCGTGGCCAAGATCGAGGTGATCGGCGCCGCAGTTGAGGCTCGCTCCTACTGGCTGGCGATCGTCGCCATGCTCACGGCGGTGATTTCGTCGTTCCTTTACCTGCGGATCGTCCTCTCGATGTATGTCGGTAAGTCATCGCCGGAGGCGATGGCTGCTCCTCGCACACGGATTCCCACAGCTGCGATGTTCGTGATCGTTGTGGCATTCGTCGTCACGGTCGGGTTTGGCATCATTCCGGATCCGATCGACCAGCTTGCTCGAGACGCAGTGCCCCGACTCGTGGCGGCAGGCTGACACTGCGGCCATGAGATGAGCATCGGCCCCGGGTCTCCATCGAAGCCGATCGCGTGGGATGAAGCGCGCGAGGTGGTGAGCATTGTGCTTGTTGCAAGTGCCCTGATGGTGGTGTTGGCACCGTTTGTGCGCTATTTGGCTGATGGGAGTCGGTTCGGCCCGGCCGACACGGTGTCTTCTCTTCTCACCGGTGTGGGTCCCGTGTCGGGCGTCTTGCTGGTGGGTTCGGCATTGCTGATCGCCACCACCCCGAGCGACGATGTGGTGCCGGCCCTGCGGTCGTCGGTCACGCTGATTTCCGCACTCGTCGCCGCAGGTGGCGCGCTGGCGATCCTGCTCGAGGCCACTTCGGCCACGGTGGACCAATCACCTGGGTTTCTGGTCAGACTGTCGGCGATCAGCGCCCGGGGTGTCCCGGGAACCCTCTTGGCCGGTTTGGCGGCATGGCTGGCTCGAAGCGTGGTGCCTTTCCCGAGGAATTGAGCTGGTCAGCCGAGCCAAGTCCGCATGTAGTCGGGGTCGGAGGCGGCACGGGCCGCGTCGCTCACGCCAAGAGGCGCGAACGTGTCGATCATCACCGCCGTTTCACCGGTGGCATCGGCATCGAGACTGGCTTCCAGACTTCCGGGTTGGGGGCCATGTGTGAAGCCGGCCGGATGGAAAGAGATCGAGCCTGCGTCGATCCCGGAGCCCTTGCGGCTCATGAAGTCGCCGTCGGAGTAGAAGAGCACCTCGTCGCTGTCGACGTTTGCGTGGTGGTACGGAATCTTCACCGCATTCGGGTGGAAGTCGAAGAGCCGGGGCACAAAGGAGCAGATCACGAGACCCGGGGCTTGGAATGTCTGATGCACGGGAGGCGGCTGGTGGAGAGAGCCGACAATCGGTTCAAAGTCGGAGATGGCGAGCGCCCATGGGTAGATCGTTCCGTCCCAGCCTTCGACGTCGAACGGGTGAGTGGCATGGATGTGCCGTGACCATCCGGCTCGGTTTCTGACCAACACCTCGACGTGTTGACCCTGTTCGATCAGAGGATGCTCGGGCGCTCTGATGTCTCGTTCGCAGAAGGGCGAGTGCTCCAGAAACTGGCCGGTTCGGCTCATGTAGCGCTCGGGCGGCGCCACGTGCCCGCTTGACTCGATTATGAGAGCCGACGCCGAGGCTGTGACCACCCGCCAACGATGAGTGGTGCCCGCCGGTACGACAACGTAGTCACCGGCGGTTGCCGTCAACGTGCCAAACACGGATTCCAGCGTGAGATCACCCGACTGAATGTAGACAATCTCGTCTCCACCGACATTGCGATACAGAGAGCTGTCGGTGGTGGCCACAACCCACGAGATCGTGACGTCGGCATTGGCCAGAATCGATACGCGACCGGTGGCCATATCCGGGCCGGTGGTGAGCATCCCTGAGAGAATGTGGCGGGGAACGAGCGGGGTGTCGTGCAGAATTTCACCACCCGGCGACGGCGCGTCGAAAGCTTCGATCAACTCGAGAGCCGACGGCGATTCGTGATGGTAGAGAAGTGACGAACCGGCAGAGAATCCCTCATGACCAAGCAGTTCCTCGTGGCTGTGATTGCCGTCGATCAAGTGATGGGTGTGACGTTTCGCCGGGATTTTGCCCACTCTCAGATAGTGCGGCATCAGTTCTCCTTGCGATTGGAGTTGGTGATTGGACGCGGCGCGACGACGGTTCCGCTGACCTCGCCCAGTTCGAATCCCGGTGAGCCGTCGCTTTGTCGGCATGTCCGACCGCGCAGAACCACCCGATCGCCGTCGAGGAGATAGGTGCGTGAAGTCCCGTCGGGCAGTTGGAGAGGGACCGTTCCTCCAACGGTGCGCTCGAGGAGACTGCCCTCTTCACCCGGTCCGGGGCCAGAGACTGTGCCCGACGCATAGAAGTCACCGGTTCGTACCGTGGCTCCGTTCACCGTGAGGTGGGCAAGCTGCTGGTCTGGGGTCCAGGCCATGTCGGCAAACGACGCTTTCGACACGATCATCGGCTCCAAACCGGTGGCTCTCATGACCGCCGATTCAATGGCCACCTCCAGATCCAGGTTGAGCGCCCATTGGTCGGGGGACCGCAAATACTGGGCGAGGTCGACTTCGGGTGCGGGTGGTTCGAGTCGGTGGGAGTCAAATGCTTCCAGTGGTGTGATCCATGGGGATATCGAAGTGTGGAAACTCTTGGCTAGGAACGGTCCAAGTGGTTGATATTCAAAGGACTGGATGTCGCGGGCCGACCAGTCGTTCACCAGGCAGACGCCGAATACATGATCGGCGAAGTCGGTGGTTGGTATGGGCTCGCCGGAATTGCCGACACCGACCACGAATCCAACCTCGAGCTCGTAGTCGAGAGCGGCCGTTGGGCCGAATTCGGTGGACCCATCGGTGAGCCGCAGGCCGCGAGGACGGTGGACCTCCGACCCGGAAACGCAAACCGAGGCAGACCTGCCGTGATACCCGACCGGTAGTTGGCGCCAGTTGGGCAGCAGGGGTTCGCCGTTGGGCCGAAAGATCCGGCCGACGTTGGTGGCATGGTGAAGAGAGCTGTAGAAGTCGACATAGTCGGCCACCGTGAACGGCAGCACCATGCGAACCGATTCGAGCTCGACGGACATGGCTGCGATTTGATCGGCGGTTGACGGATCGTTGGCCACCGTGATCAGACGCTCGCGCAGTTGACTCCACGTCGCTCGACCAGCTGCGAGAATTGGATCGAGCGTGGGGGAGCGCCACGCGTCCGCGGGCAGGGTCTTGCCATCCAACAGGCCCAGTTGCCGAAGACCATCGAGCGACACCACTCCGCTTGCCACACGGCAGACCGGTATTGGGTCGTCGCCATTGATTGAGCCGACACCGAGCGGGAGATGAGTGTCGATTCGATTGACGGTCGAACTCACAGGTTTCCCCGACGGTCCTGTTCTCGCTCGATGGCCTCGAACAGGGCTCGGAAATTTCCCTCGCCGAACCCCTTCGCGCCACCTCGTTGTATCACTTCGATGAACACCGTTGGGCGGTCGGTGATCGGCTCGGTGAACAACTGCAGGAGATATCCGCTTGGTTCGTGATCGACGAGTATGCCGAGTCGCTCGACGTCACTCCAGGCTATGTCGAGAAAGCCGAGCCTTTCTCTCACGTCGGAGTAGTAGGTGGGTGGAGCCTCCAAGAAGCGGATGCCGCGTTGGCGAAGCGCCGAGATGCTGGCAACGGCGTCGGAAGTGGCAAACGCCAGATGCTGGACCCCAGGGCCTCTATAAGTGTCGAGGTACTCCTGTATTTGGCTCTTCTTGAGGCCCTCGGCGGGCTCGTTGAGAGGCATCACGACGTTGTTTCCATTCCACATGACGGTCGAGCGAAGTGCGGAGTATTCGGTGCGAATCTGACTTTCGTCGAAGCTTCGGAGCTGACTGAATCCCATCACGTCTTCATAAAACGACACCCAGTGATCGAGTCGGCCGTCCTCAACGTTGCCGACAACATGGTCGATCGAGGTAAGTCCGACCGGCGGTCCAGGAGGAGCGGATGGTAGTCCGGTGTCGTCGAAGCCGGGGCAGTAGTGACCTCGGTACTCGTCTCGCTGAACGAGTGTGTGCTGGGTTTCGCCGAAGGTGGCAATCGCCGCGAGACGCAGAGTACCGAACTCATCGGACATCTCGTAGGGCTCCCGCACCGGTCGGGCCCCACGTGCCACTGCGGCTTCGAAAGTCGCTTCAGTGTCATCGACCACGAAGGCAAGATCGTGGGCGCCATCGCCGTGGTCGCGGACGTGATTCCAAATCGGCGACTCTGGCGTGAGACCGGCTGTCACCACCAGCCGAATATCGCCTTGCTCGAGCAGATACGAAGCTTTGTCTGCCACCCCGGTCTCGGGTCCTGAGTAGGCCGTGATTTGGAAACCAAACGCCGCGCACAGAAAGCCGGCAGAAGCCCGCGCATTGCCGACCCAGAACTCGACCGAGTCCCATGCTTGGAGTCGGTCGGCCGGGGCTTCGATGGATGTCATGGTGGCTCTCTGGTCGTATTCGCGTTGGTGCTGGTGTGTCAGTCAAACCGGTGGATCGAAGTGATGTCAATCGACGCGGCACCAATCGTGCAATCACGGACTTGGTGAGAATCCGGGCGATCCCGAGAAGATCGGGATAGCGTTCCGGCGCCGGAACTGTGTGTAGATCGGCATTGTTCGCTCAATCAATCCCTTAGTAGGCTCATTCCCCGTGTCGGAATTTCTCCGTAGCTATCTCACTGTCGCGATATTCGGCCTTATCGGCGTGGCCTTGGTTGGGGCGTTCCTTGGGCTCGGTCGTGTTCTCCGACCTTCTCATCCCACACCGCAGAAGCTTGAGAATTACGAGTCTGGTGTTGATCCCACGGGCGACATGTGGTCACAGGCCAACATTCGCTACTACATCTTTGCTCTGCTCTTCGTGCTGTTCGACGTGGAGGCCGTTTTCATTTTTCCGTGGGCCATCAGACTCGACACCTATGGCTTGTTCGGGCTGATCGAGATGGGAATCTTCATTTTCATACTGCTGCTGGGGCTGTTCTACGCCTGGCGGAAGGGGCTGCTGCGGTGGGTCTAGTCGAGTCGGGAAAAATTCCCAAGCCCCTCACCACGCTGCTCAACATGAGTCGCAAGTACTCACTCTGGGTCTACCAGTGGGGGTTGGCCTGCTGTGCCATCGAGATGGGCGCAGCCTTTGGTTCACCTCGCTACGACGTGATGCGTCTCGGCGTGATCCCGTTGCCGGCCAGCCCCAGACAGGCCGATCTCGTGGTGATATCGGGCACGGTCACCGACAAGATGGCCCCGGCGGTGAAACGCCTCTACGAGCAGATGCCCGACCCCAAGTACGTCATCTCCATGGGTTCGTGTGCCAACTGTGGTGGGCCCTACTGGGATTCCTATTCGGTCACCAAAGGTGTCGACCAAATCATCCCGGTCGATGTCTACGTACCGGGTTGTCCGCCGAGGCCGGAAGCGTTGTTGGAAGGCATCGTCATGCTTCAGGAGAAGATCCAAAGCGAAGACATGGCCGAGCGTTGGAAGGGTGAGCCGATTGTCGTCACCTGACCTGCTGACCGACCCAGGCCGCGAAGCGCTGCTCAGTCGACTCTCCGGCGAGTTCGGCGATGCCATTGTGGGGTCCCACATCGTGCCCGACGACGACATATGGGTGCGGGTAGACCGTGGCGTATGGGCCGACGTTGCCGAATACCTTCGTGTCTCGCTCGGGTTCTCGTATTTCAATTTCTTGTCGGCGATTGATTGGCTGCCGTCGCCGTACGGGCGCAGCATGGACAGTCGGGTCGACACAATCATCGAGGGAGCCGATGCCCCCGAGGCCGAGCCCATGGAGCAGGGTTTGGCCGGCGGGCACACGAGATTTCAGATCTTGGCGCGGGTCAACAATCTCGAGTCCAAGATCGGGGTATCGCTGAAGGCCGATGTCCCCGATGATGACCTCAGCATTGCCACTTGGGTCGACACATACCCCGGGGCCAACTGGCACGAACGTGAATGCTGGGAGATGTTCGGCATCGAATTTGCTCAGCATCCGGGTCTGCGCCATATCTACCTGCCCGGCGCCTTCGAGGGCAATCCAATGCGCAAGGACTATCCACTACTTGCCCGCATGGTGAAGCCATGGCCGGGAATCGTTGATGTCGAAGCCATGCCCGGCGACGGTGAGGACGCGTCGTGACTGCCATCTCCGATCAGCGACAGCTTTCCTACATTGCTGCTCAGGCCGCCGATGCGCGCGTGAACCTCGAGATCGAGTCGGAGGGCATGACCCTCAACCTCGGGCCTCAGCACCCCGCCACTCACGGCACTCTGCGAATCATTGCCAAGCTCGACGGTGAGCAGGTGATCAAAGCCGACCCGGTGATGGGCTACATGCACCGTGGTTACGAGAAACTCACCGAGGTTCGCAGCTATCCGCAGGTCACCACGCTGATCAACAGGATCGATTGGCTGGGGAGTTTCGCCAACGAGGTGCCGTTCATTTTGGCTGCGGAAAAGCTCATGGAGGTCGAGGCACCGCCTCGCGCTCGCTGGATCCGCACCATCTTGTTCGAGATGAGTCGCATCGCCAACGTGGTGCTGTTCCTCGGTGACATGGCAGTGCAGGTCGGCGCGGTCACCCCGGTGTTCTTTGCCTTCCGGGACCGCGAGCACATCCTCAACCAGATGGAGGCGGTCACCGGTGGTCGGTTCCACCCCAACTTCGACCGTATCGGCGGGCTCAAGGACGACTTCCCCAAGGGCTGGATAGACGAGACCCACCAGGTCATGAAGAAGATGCGACGCTTCTGTGACGAGATTGAGGACCTGGTCATGGGTAACGAGATCTTCCAGGCCCGCACGAGGGGAATAGGAGTGATTCCGGCAGATGTCGGTTTGTCCTACGGCTTGTCGGGAGCCAACATTCGCGGCTCCGGCGTCGATCGCGATCTGCGGCGTGACGACCCCTGTGGCTTGGTCTACGACCAAGCCGATTGGAAGGTTTGGACCCACCCCGACGGCGACTCATTCTCGCGGTTTTGGGTACGCCTCCAAGAGGTCAGGGAGTCCACCAGCATCGTCGACCAACTTCTTGATTCGCTTCCCGCCGGCCCCATCATGGCCAAGGTGCCGCGCATCATCAAGGTGCCGTCCGGCGAGGCCTACGTGGAGACCGAAAACCCATTGGGAGCGATGGGCTATTACATCGTCTCGAAGGGCGACTTGGTGCCGTTCCGGGTCAAGATCCGTTCTGCGTCGTTCTCGAATGTCTCAATCACGCCGTGGTTGCTGAAGGGCGTTTACGTTCCCGACATCATCACGATTCTCGGAAGCCTCTACTTCATCCTGGGAGATATCGACCGGTGATGATCCTGAGCGAATTGGCATATTGGCAATCGACGTCGCTGCGTGTGGTCGGCGGTCTGTCCGCAGTGCTGCTAATGGCCGGCACCCTCGTCTACATCCATCTGTTCAAACTCGTGAGCTTCATGCAGAGTCGTCTTGGCCCGATGGAGACCGGTCCATACGGGTCGCTGCAACTTCTCGCCGAGGTCGGCAAATTCTTGCAAAAGGAAGACATCTTCCCCCGCAAGGCCGATCGCTTCGTGTTCGCGGCAGCGCCGTTTGTGATTCTCATGTCCACCTTCTTGTTGGTGGTGGTCGTGCCCGGCGGACCTGATGCGTGGTTCATCGACAGCGACTTGGGCATCTATCTGGCAATGGCGGTGTCATCGGCTTCGGTCATCGGAATCTTGATGGCCGGCTGGGGTTCGGCCAACAAGTACTCGCTCATGGGCGGCCTGCGAGCCACCGGCCAGTTGATCGCCTACGAGCTTCCTTTGATCCTTGCTGTGGTGGGCGTGGTGATTCAGGCCGGCACCATGAACATGCAGGGCATCGTTCTGGCCCAGGCCGACGGCTCGATCTTCGGTTGGAGCGGGATCGGCAACCCGTACTTGCTCACCCAGTTCGTCGGATTCTTGGTGTTCATGGTTGCCATGCAGGCCGAGCTGACCCAGAGCCCGTTCGACATGCCCGTGGCTGAATCAGAATTGGTCACCGGTTACATGACGGAATATTCCGGAATGCGATTCTTGATGTTCTTCATCGGCGAGTTCGCCACGGCAGGCGTGTTTTCGGCCATCGCTGCCGTTCTTTTCCTCGGCGGCTGGTACGTGCCCGGCATCGACCCGGCGAGCAACGCATTCAATGTGATCGGCCCGCTGGTGGTTCTCGGCAAGGTCGTGTTCTTGTCGTTCCTCGTATTCTGGTTCCGCTTCACATTCCCTCGTTTCCGCGAGGACCAGCTGCAACGTCTGGCGTGGAAGTTCCTCATTCCGATCGCCTTGCTCAACATTGTTGCGACCGGCATTCTCAAGGTCGCCTTCTAGGGATTCGCATGGGACTCGTACCAGGACTCATAAAGGGACTCGGCGTCACCGGTGGCACGTTGCTGCGCACCGTCTTTCCGGGCGGAATCAAGAAGCCGATACCTGCCCCCATCAAGGGTGCCGACACAGTTCAATATCCCCATGAAAAGGAAGTCCCGGCTCCCAGGGCCCGCGGGGTCATCGCGCTTCATGAGGAGAACTGCACGTCGTGCATGCTGTGCGCGCGAGAGTGCCCCGACTGGTGCATCTACATAGAGGGCCACAAGGAAAAGGCGCCACCGCGCCGTGCCGGCGGTAAGCCGCGTCAGAAGAACAAACTCGATCGGTTCGACATCGACTTCGCGCTGTGCATGTACTGCGGCATTTGCGTGGAGGTGTGTCCGTTCGAGGCCTTGTTCTGGAGCCCCGAATACGAGTTCTCCGAGCCTCGCATCGCCGACCTGCTCCACGACAAGTCTCGGCTCCACGATTGGATGACCACCGTTCAGCCGTTCGAGGATCGTGAGCCCGGCTCAGAGGTAAAGCAGAAGAAGGTGCCGGAGCTATGAGCGTGCTCTTCGCAGCGGTGTCCTCCGACGCCCCGATATTCGTGGCACAAAACGTGTTTTTCGCCATGATCGCCCTGTTGATGGTGATTTCGGCGTTGAAGGTGGTCACCACATCCAACGTTGTCCACGCTGCCCTCTGGCTGGTGTTGGTTTTGGCCGGCGCCGCCGCACAGTTCATCCTGCTCGGCTCGGAGTTCGTGGCCGTAACCCAGGTGCTGGTCTACATCGGCGCGGTGGTGGTGTTGTTCCTGTTCGGTGTGATGCTCACACGGGCGTCGATGGGAGACGACGAAACGGTCGCCACTGAGAAGCGGTCGATGGCAGCGGTCGTTGCCGGGCTTCTGCTTGCGGTGATGAGCATCGCTTTGATCGACACCTTCTCCGACGACAGAGTCGTGATCGACGAGCCGCAACTCGTCACGACGGTCGCCGATTCGATCTTCTCGCAGTACATCGTGCCGTTCGAGGCAGTGTCTGTGCTGCTGCTCGCGGCCTTGATAGGTGCCATCGTCGTGGCAAGGAAGGACTGACTCGATGCTTCTCAACCAGTTCCTTCTGCTTGCAGCCGTCCTGTTCTGCATTGGCGTCTACGGCGTGCTCGTGCGACGCAACGGCATGCTCGTGCTGATGTCGATCGAGATCATTCTCAATGCCGTCAACATCAATCTGGTGGCGTTCGGAGCGCTCACCGACAACGTGGGCGGCGAGGTGTTCGCACTCTTCACGATCGCCGTGGCCGCCGCCGAAGTCGGAATCGGCTTGGCAATAGTCCTTCTCATGTACCGCAACCGCCGCAGCATCGACCTCTCCGAGGCCGACCTGCTGAAGGGCTGAACTCGACGTGAACTTCTTACTCCTGGCCGCTGAGACCGCAACGGATTTGCCGCTTGCCGTGTCTCACGGAACAAACTGGTTTCTCGAGCATGCGTGGATCGTGCCGCTGCTGCCGGCGGTCTCCTTTGTCATGATCTTGTTCTTCGGTAAGCGCTTCCCCAAGAAGGGCGCCGAACTGGGAATTGCCGCGGTGGGTCTGGCCTTCACCTTCTCGGTTGTCGCCGGCGTGGCTTGGATCGATCATCGAGACAACTTCACTCCGCCCGGTGCTGGTGAACACGCGTTGGTCGTTGACGGCGCCGAAACGTCCGGCGATCAGATAGTTCTCACCGCGGAGGAGCCGCCGGCCGAGGGTGAATCCGCCGCCGAAGGCCACGGAGAGGCCGAGCACCCCACCTACGCCATTCATGAGAGTGTCACGTGGCTTCACAACGGTGGGGTCGGGTTCGATGCCGGCATCATCGTCGATGGTCTGAGCGTGATCATGTTGTTCATCGTCACGCTGGTGTCGCTGCTGGTCCACATCTACAGCACCTCATATGTCGAGGGTGATCGGCGATACACCCATTTCTTTGCCTTCCTGAGTCTCTTCACCGCCTCGATGCTGTTCTTCGTGCTGAGCGACAACATTTTGCAGATGATCGTCGGTTGGGAATTGGTGGGCGTCTGCTCCTTTGTTCTGATCGGGCATTGGTGGGAAGAGAAGGCCAACTCCGACGCCGCGATGAAAGCCTTTCTCACCAACCGCGTCGGTGACGTGGGGCTGTTGATCGGCGTGATCATCCTCTTCTTCACCGCTGGTCATGGAAGCTTCGACACCCTCACCATCAACTCCAACATCGTCAACGGCGATGTGAGCCACACGGCCTTGGTCGTGGCGGCCATGTCGCTCACGGCCGCGGTCATGTCGAAATCCGGCCAGTTCATACTTCACACTTGGCTTCCCGACGCCATGGCCGGCCCCACACCAGTGTCGGCGCTCATCCACGCCGCAACCATGGTCGTGGCCGGCATCTACATGGTGGCTCGGCTCTATCCGGTGTTCTTCGAGGGCATGCAGATCGGCGGTTCGAGCATCAACCTGCTGGCCATGATCGGAGCGTTCACACTGGTGCTCGGCGGTTTGCTTGCTTTCGTGCAGAACGACATCAAGAAGGTGCTGGCATATTCCACGATCAGCCAGCTCGGCTACATGGCCATGGCTCTCGGAGTGGGAGCATGGACCGCCGCGATCTTCCATCTCTTTGCCCATGCCTTCTTCAAGGCCTGCCTGTTCCTCGGCGCTGGATCGGCCAGTCACGCCGTCCACAGCTTCGACATGAAGACCCACATGGGCGGGCTCAAGAAATGGATGCCGCACACGTATCGCACATTCGTCGTGGCGTCGCTGGCGTTGGCTGGCGTATTCCCGTTCGCCGGGTTCTGGTCGAAGGACGAGATCCTGTCCGGCACGGGTGGTTGGGGCCTCTTTGGTGGCACCGGCGGAAACGGTGCCTACACGTTCATGCTTGTCATGGGCACATTTGGAGCGGCACTCACCGGGGCCTACATGACTCGGGTGATCTACCTCACGTTCCATGGCGAATTCCGCGGCCATGGCACACCACATGAGAGCGGCCCACGCATCATCGTGCCGCTCTACATTCTCGCCGGGCTTGCAGTGGTCGGCGGTTTGGTCAACCTTCCTCCAGGATTCATCACCGGCAACCATTCGTCGTGGCAGGAACGCTTCGGTCATTACGTCGAGCCGGTCGCGGGTTATTTCCCGGAGATCAGCCACGCCACGCCGAGCTATTCATTGGCGATCGCGTCGAGCCTGGTTGCCTTTGTCGGTATCGGCTATGCCTACTGGTACTACTTCGTGAAGCTCGACCGGTTGGCGAAGGCCACCGGCGAATCTCTCACTGAGCTGCCCGACGGGCTCGTCGCCAACAACGCTGTTGCGCGAGCCGGCCACACCCTTCTCGTCGAGAAGTACTACCTCGACCACCTTTACACCGACATCATCGCCGGCACCACCAAGGGCGCGATCGCCCGGGCGGCGAATTGGACCAACCAAAACGTGATCGACGGTGCCGTCGACTTGGTCGGTCGAACGTCGGTGAAGGCCGGCCGCTTCACCTACGACAAGGTCGACCAACCGATCATCGACGGGCTGGTCAACGCTTCTGGTACTGCTTCCAACGCGGCCGGCGACGGATTCCGTGTGGTGCAGACCGGAAAGATTCAGCAATACGCAGCTCTTATGTTCGCAGGTGCCGCCCTCCTCGGCGGTGCCCTCGTAGTAGTCCTTTCACTTTGATCTCTCACATCGGATCCCGGGAACAACAAACATGACCGATTTCCTGAACACATGGGGCCTCACAGCCATCATTTTCATCCCTCTCATCGGAGCGGCGTTGATGATGGCCATACCCGAGCGCGAAGAGGCGACTCACAAGGCCATTGCTCTGCTCACGTCGTTGGTCACGCTGGGCTTCGTCGCGGCGTTGATGATCGACTTCGACTACGACGCGGCCGGCACCCTTCAATACGTGCAGGACAAGGGCTGGATCGACGTGATCAACAGCCGCTACATAATCGGTCTCGACGGCATATCGATCCCGCTGCTGGCCCTCACGGTGTTGGTCGTGCCGTTGGTGATCATCTACTCGTGGCATCACATTCCGGAGCCGGGAAACGCCAAGGCCTTCCTGATTCTCAACCTGATTCTCGAAACCGGCATGGTCGGAACGTTCATCGCCCAGGATCTGATCCTCTTCTTCTTGTTCTTCGAGGTCGTGCTCCTGCCGATGTTCTTCATGATCGCGGTGTGGGGTGGCGACGACCGGCGTTACGCCTCTCTCAAGTTCTTCCTCTACACGCTGTTCGGCTCGGCCCTGATGCTTCTGGGCTTCTTGGCCCTGTTCTTCCTCGCCAAGGATCCGGCGACGGGTGCGGCGCTGCACACCTTCGACATGAGGTTGCTCACCGCATCGGCGGGTTCCGGCATCGTCCACTCCACCCAATTGTGGATATTCGGAGCCATGTTCATTGGTTTCGGCGTGAAGGTGCCGATCTTCCCGTTCCACACCTGGCTGCCCGACGCTCACACTCAGGCACCCACCCAGGGTTCGGTGATCTTGGCGGCTGTGCTGTTGAAGCTGGGCACGTACGGATTCCTTCGTATCGCCATTCCGATGCTGCCGGAGGCCGCCACGACTTGGGCGCCGTGGATTGGTGTCGTTGCCGTGATCGGAATCATCTACGGCGCGCTCGGCTGTCTGGCCCAGACCGACATGAAACGCCTCATTGCCTTCTCATCGGTGGCCCACATGGGGTTTGTGATGTTGGCCATCGCCACGATGACACCGTTCGGTTTCAATGCCGCCATCTACGGCATGGTTGCCCACGGCCTCATCACCGGGATGCTCTTCTTCGTCGCCGGATCGGTCAAGGAGCGCTACCACACCCTCGAGATCAAGCGACTTGGCGGACTGCTCGTGTCGGCTCCGAAAATGGGCTGGATTCTCGGCATCGTCACCATGGCATCACTCGGGCTTCCCGGACTGGCTGGATTCTGGGGTGAGTTCCCGGCGATTCTCGCCTCCTACAGTCCAGCCAACGGGCTCTCGCCGACCACGTTCCGGGTGTTCATGGTGATTGCCGCGCTGGGCACGGTTTTGGCTGCGGGCTACCTGTTGTGGCTGTTCCAGCGTGTTGGCATGGGTGAGCCCAAGGAAGAGTTCGTCGACGATCCCAACATCACCGACGTCAATACCCAGGAGTGGCTGGCATGGGCACCGCTACTCGCCCTGATTGTGGTGTTCGGATTTCTGCCCGGATTGATATTCGACGTATCCGACCCTGCGGTGGTCAACATCCTCGACAACTGTCTGCAGAACGCCGATGGGTGCACGGCCGTAGCCCAATCGGCGCTCGGGGGCTGATCACCGATGCTCGCCGCACTTGCCCAAACGGGGGAACACTTCTCCCGACCGCCGATCGACTGGCACGGGGCCGCGCCCGAACTCATTCTCTTGGGTGCGGGTGTTCTCATCACCGTCATCGACGTGATCTGGAAGGAGCGGTCGCGGAGCCTGATAGCGGCCCTGAGCTCCCTTGGTCTGTTGGGGGCTCTCATCCCAGTCATCACGCTGGCCGTCGACGGCGCGCCGCGGTCGATGTTCGGAGGGGCGTTCGTGGTCGACGACTACGCACTCATCATGAAGGCCATCTTCTTGCTGTCGGCCTACGTCGTCGTGCTCATGTCGATCAACTACATCGCCGAGGGCGACTATTGGGAGAACGAGTACTACGGCTTGCTGCTCACGTCGGTCCTCGGAATGCTGCTGATGACGTCAGCCCGAGATCTCATCAGCATCTTTGTTGCGCTGGAACTTCTGTCGATTCCGGCCTACATGTTGGCCACATGGCGCAAACGTGATCTGAAGAGCAACGAGGCGGGCCTCAAGTACTACCTGATGGGCGTGTTCGCGTCGGCGGTGATGCTCTATGGCATGTCGCTGCTCTACGGCAGCTCCGGCACGACGTTGCTGTCGGGAATCAATGACGCCATCAGCGGCTCCGACAAGCCGGCTTCGGTGGTCACACTTGGCATCGTGTTCGTGATCGTCGGATTCGCATTCAAGGTCTCGGCGGTGCCATTCCACACGTGGGCACCCGACACCTATGAGGGCGCTCCCACTCCGGTCACTGCGTTCTTGTCGGTGGCATCAAAGGCCGGCGGTTTCGTGGGCCTGATGAGCATTTTGTTCGTGGGAGTGATCGGTAGAAGCGACGTTTACCAACCGCTGATCTGGATCGTCGCCGCAGCTTCGATGACGGTGGGCAACACCGTCGCACTCCGGCAGACCAACATCGTGCGCATGCTCGCCTATTCCGGGGTGGCCCAAGCCGGATACATGCTTGCCCCACTGGCGGTCGTGTCGAGCGACGTGGTCTCCGGCGGTGGTGGATCGGTGATTGTCGCCGATCAAGCACTACGAGCAACGATCACGTATTTGGCGATCTACGCCGCCACCAACCTCGGGGCCTTCGCGGTGGTGATGGCGGTCGCACGAAAGACTCGTTCTGCCGAGATCGAGAGTTACAACGGCTTGTTCAAGTACGCCCCCGGCCTCACGGTTCTGATGTCGATGTTCTTGTTCTCGCTGGCCGGTATCCCGCCGCTGGGTGGATGGTTCGGCAAGTTCCGTGTGCTCGAAGCCTTGATCTCGCCCGGCACCGCGTGGGGCTCGGTGCTGGCCGTCGTAGTGGCTCTCAACTCGGTCGTCGCTTTCTTCTACTACGGCCGGGTAGCTGTGAAAATGTGGGTGGAGGAGGCTCCCGACGGCGACCTCACCCGCGTAAGGGTTCCGGCCTCGCTGGTGGCCGCCTTGGGTCTCACCGCAGCGGTCACCCTCGCATTCGGGGTGGGCCCCGGGTTGATCGGGCACTTCACGCAGGTGAGCCTGCTCGCCGGTATCGGCGGTTGATCCGCCGGTGAGCGTCGTACCGCTCGCCGATCGGTTGCGCCAGCGCATTCGCGACGAGGGCCCGCTGCTCGTATCTGATTGGGTTGACGCGGCGCTCTATGACCCCGACGCCGGCTTCTACATGACGGGTGGCCGGGCTGGGCGGCGCGGGGATTTTCTCACCGCTCCCGAGGTCGGGCCGCTGTTCGGGGCGGTGCTCGGTCGTGCCGTCGACCTGTGGTGGCGAGAAGCCGGGCGGCCGGACGTGTTCCCGGTGTTTGATGTTGGCGCGGGGCCGGGGACGCTGGCGCGTACCATCCTCCGCTCCGAATGTGAGGCTGTGCGATCAGGCGCCTTGAGGTGGTGGGCAGTCGATATCTCGCCTGCTCAGCGTGGTCGCCACCCCGAGCATGAGTTGGTTGGGTCGACCGCGACGCTTGCCGAAGCTGTGAGCGGGGCAAGTAGGGGCGGCGATGCCGTGCCTGGCGGAGTCGTGCTGGCTAATGAGCTTCTCGACAACCTGGCGTTCGATGTGGTTGAGCGAACCGAATCTGGTTGGACAATGGTGATGGTCACGGTCGAACCGGGTGGAGATGGGTTCGCCACGACAACGGGGCCGCTCGACTCTTCCTCCGCTGACGTCTTGGCGCGATTGGCACCCAATAGTGCTCCGGGTCAGAGGCTGCCTTGGCAGACCCGTGCCCGTGGGTGGCTGGCCACGGCGCTGGCGGCGGTGCCAAACGGACGGGTGGTCGTATTCGATTACGCAGCCTCCACGCAGGAGTTGTTGGCCCGAGAGGGCGGGTGGCTCCGAACCCATGCCGGCCACACGGGAGACCACGATTGGCTCGATCGACCAGGAGATGTCGACATCACCGTCGACGTCGATCTTGATCAACTCCAGTTCGACTATCGAGCACACAGCATCCAGAGCCAGGCCGACTTCCTGAGAACCCATGGAATCGACCAATTGGTGGACGAGGGTCGCCAAGTGTGGAGCGAAAGGGCCCACATCGGAGATCTCGTGGCGCTGACGGCCAGGAGTCGCGTTGCGGAGCAAGAAGCATTGTGCGATCCGGCCGGAATGGGTTCATTCGTCACAGCGCAGTGGTTCTCATAGACTCATCCAATGACACGCGTAGACAGAATTCCACTCTCACGTGACCGGGTTGCTGCAGCCGCCCTCGACCTGATCGACGAGAGTGGTCTCGATGCGTTGAG
>CAZHMP010000024.1:23981-30494 GCA_964533595.1 uncultured Acidimicrobiales bacterium
GGGTTGCTGCAGCCGCCCTCGACCTGATCGACGAGAGTGGTCTCGATGCGTTGAGTATGCGAAAACTTGGAGCTGCTCTCGGGTTCGAGGCAATGTCGCTCTACAACCACATCACCAACAAAGACGATCTGCTGGGGTTGGTGTCGGATCTCCTATATGGCGAGATCATCGAAATCTATGGCGATCCGAAAGGCGACTGGCGAGATTGCGCACGAGCCATGGCCACCGCCTATGTGAAAGTGGCCGATCGCCACCCGGAGGCTGTTGGTCTTCTGGTGGATCGTCCGGTTGAGTCGCCCAAGGGCCTCGAGTTCCTTGGGTTGATCATGGCGATTTTCGAGCAGACCACCTCCGATATCCGAGTTGCCGCCCTGGCGTTCATGACGGTGTCGAGTTGGGTCATCGGCACCGTCACACAAGAGCACGGTCCCATGGGTCGACTTCATGCCGGTCATGGCCCCGATGCCACGAGTGTGGCCCCGGAACATATGCCCATCGTCCGCTTCCGCGAAGTTTGTGTGAATGACCTCACGGCTGAGGAACGATTCTCCGAGGGGCTCGAAATAGTTCTCGACGGCGTTGAGAAGCACTACTTCTCGTCGTAATCCGCGGCCGTCTCGCTGAAATCAGCAGCCGTTGCCCGGTGACGGCGACGCCACATCAACCACCCCACAATCAGAAGCAACGGCAGGAACGGCAGTACCCCCGCGAATCCGATCAGGCCGAGGCTGGCCACCAGAGCAAGCGCCGACGCGCCCGCGGACAACGAATCACCGAATCCCGGTAGTGGTTTGTCGTTGCTGGCGACGATCATCAGATTGGACGACGCGGTGACGGTGCCGTTCCCCCCGTCAACCGATTCCGCCGTCACCCGCAGGTCGATGTTCAGCCCGCCGAGGGCGCTGCGCCTCTTCACTCGACCGTCTTGCACCGACAGTTCGGTCGTGGCGATCAACTGTCCTCCAGGCTCGATCGCGTCGGCGTCGCCATCAACGATGTCGAAGTCGCTCAGGCGGAGTCGCAGCGAGCCGCTCTCGAGGCGGATGTTGGTAAGCGGCGACTCGCCGATGTTGTCGATCTCCACGCACAGGGTCGCGGTATCGATTCGATCCACGCTGAGATCAAGAGACCCGGGGCAGGCGTCCGCTGCCGATGAGCCAAGGCCCGCCACGAGGTCGACTGCCGCAGGTTGGATGACCGATGCCGCTTGGGTGATTGTGAGTGTGATGGTTGAGAGCGCTACTTGATCCTGCACAGTTCGCAGCTGCCCCCTGAGTTGCTCGAGCAACGTTTCTCTGTTGAGTAGTTGGTTCTCGAGGCTGGCGAGTGCACTGATGTCGCCCGCCTGATCGAGAAGCTTGCGTAGGCGAATCACGCTGGCTTCAGCGGTCGTGACCCGGCTCTGCAGATCGACGATGCGCTCAGTCACGTCGTCGGCGCTCACCCGCTGGTTGACCAAATCCCCAATCTTGGCGAGCGAGTCGAGTGCTCGGTCGAAATCGGCTGGGTTCACCTTGAACGTCAGAACAGTACGAGGAGACCCCGACGTTGACGTCGACTCGGAGAAGACCACCCCGCCCAGAGCGCGTACGGCATTTCTGGCCTCTGCACCGGCGGCCGCCACGTCATCCACCTCAACGTCGATGGTGGCGGTGAAGACGATGTCACGACCGAGGTCGGTCGCTGTGAGCGCAGTCGGTACCGCAAGTCCTTGGCTGGTGGCGTTGTCGGAAGGGGCATTCGCTTGCGTGGCATCCTCGCCGATCGCTGGGCTTGTCTCTCGGCCATCGCCCGTCGTGTCGGCCAGTGAGGCGGCAGCCGTCGTGGCTGGCGGGGCCGCAGCCGGGGCGGCGTCGAACGAGGTGCTGCTCGAGTCACTGCCTCCATCGCTGCATGCTCCTACCAGCAGGGCCAGTGCAACCAGCCAGACCAGTTTGCTTGGGTGTGATCGTGCACGTGATGGATTCTGTGACGCCATGGTTGTCTCCCCGTGTCGTTTGTCGACGCTGAGACGTGGCGCGATGGAGACTGGTTCCCGACATCCAAGCTTCGTATCGGATTCGTAACGTTGGCTACGCCGGGGGATCAGTCGATCCGGCTCAGAGAGCTTTGCTCACTCGGTGTTCACGGATCTGAACGATTCGACTCGCCGACCTGGGAGTCCGGCCTTCTCGGCGGATTCTGATGCCCAGTCGGAGATCATTTTCGGCAACGTCTCAGCGCGGGAGTCGTTCTGGCTGTGATGGGCAAGAAGCGCTTCAACCTTGCGATCCATTGCATCGGAGATATCGATGTATGTGTTGGTGTCGGCGCTGGCCATGAGCCAGAGACGCGGAACCGAGTGAGGCTCAAACCCTTCGTGGAGCAACTCCGGAAACGAATGGGCGTTGCGAGAATCGGGATACACCGCAGCAGTGACCGCCTCGCCGGTGGCGAGATGGTCGGGATGAGAGGCGTAAATGCGATCGAGATCTCGGATCGGGGACTGGGTGATTACGAGGTCGGGCTTCACTTGTCGGATCAGTCTCGACATTGCCCGACGCATGTCAAGGTCGGCGACTACGGCGCCGTCGTGAAACCCAAGCCAGTGGATCTCGGTTACCCCCACGATTGCCCCGGCGGCCTCTTGCTCTGAATGGCGTATGGCTTTCAGTTCGGGAGGGGAGTAGTTGGCAGGTTCGCCGGCATCGCCGTCGGTTGCCAGTCCGTACACAACTTCAACCCCGTGATCGACAAATGTGGCGACGGTGCCGGCGGCACCAAAGTCGATGTCGTCGGGGTGGGCCACCACCACCAGAACCTTGGTCGGAAGCGGCTCGTCGTGGCCGGTGTGTATGAGATTTCCCAGTTCGCTCACCGGGTGCTCCATTCGTTGTTGGGCAGACTTGAGGCATGCGCAGCCTATGAAGGTGTGCGCTTCAGTTGCATCCGTCTCGTGAGCCCCTGCCGTAGACTGCTGCCGCCATGGACACCAACCAGTCGGTTCAAACCGATGCCGATCGCCTCACCGACATATTGATGGCCGAGGAAGTCGAGTCGGCGTTGTGGTCGGCTGTCGAGGACGGGGTCATGGACGAGCTGGTCCCTGAATTTTTGCTTCTCCAGATGGAGCAAGATCCGGTCCACCGTCACAAGGACGTGCTTGCCCACACCATCATCGTCATCGGCAAGACCCCTCTGGATTTGCAGGTGAGGTTGGCGGCCTTCTTCCACGACATCGGCAAGCCTCGCACTCGAAGCTTCGAACACGGTGATGTCACGTTTCGGCATCATGAGGCAGTGGGAGCGCGGATGGCCCGCAAATGTCTCGTCAAACTCGGCTATCCCGACGCAATCGTTGATGAGGTGTCGGAGCTGGTCAGATTGTCGGGACGGTTCAAGGGTTACGCCGACGGTTGGTCTGATGCCGCCGTTCGACGTTACGCCCGCGAGGCCGGACCTCTTCTGGGTCGCCTCAACGCGCTCATCCGTTCCGACAGCACCACGCGTAATCGGGCGAAGGAAGCTGCACTTCAACGGTCGATCGACGACCTCGAGCACCGCATTGCCGAGCTTGCCGAGCAACAGCGAAAAGCAGCGGAGCGCCCTCAGATTGATGGAATGGCCGTGATGGATCATCTCGGAATTTCTCCGGGACCTGAAGTCGGCGCGGCGATGAGGTGGCTGCTCCAACTCAAGCGTGATGAGGGGAATCTTCCCGACGACGAGATCTATGTCAGGCTCGACTCATGGTGGAGCGAGCGGTCAACGCCGTCTTGAGCCACCTGTCACTCCCACCCAAATCGCTGGTAGCGGCGCGCCACGTGCCGATAGCCTGCGTGGCATGAAACTTGGTGTCGTAGGAGCAACCGGTCAGGTGGGCGGAGTGGTCCGTGCCCTCCTCACGCAGCGCAATTTTCCCGTCGAAGAACTTCGCTTCTTCGCTTCAGCCAGATCCGCCGGCAAGACCCTTGAGTGGACTTCCGGTGACGCTCTGAAGAAAGACATTGTGGTCGAGGACGCATCCACTGCCGACTATTCGGGGCTCGACATTGTGATCTTTTCCGCCGGCGGCGAGACCAGCCGTAATCTGGCGCCAAAGGTGGCTGCAGCGGGTGCGATCGTGATCGACAACTCGTCGGCCTGGCGAATGGACCCGGATGTCCCCCTGGTGGTTCCCGAGGTCAACGCCTCGGCGTTGCAGTCGATTCCCAAGGGAATCGTGGCGAATCCCAACTGCACAACCATGGCTGCAATGCCGGTGCTCAAGCCGTTGAGTGATGAGGCGGGCTTGGAGACGCTCATCGTGTCGACCTACCAGGCTGTATCAGGAGCCGGGTTGGCGGGCGTTCAAGAATTGAGTGAGCAGGCACAGAAGGTGGGCGCCGATGGTCCCGCTCTCACCTATGAAGGGTCCGCCGTCGCTCTGGATGCCGGCCCGAAGTTCGTGGAGCCGATCGCGTTCAACGTTCTGCCGTGGGCTGGAAATCTCGTGGAGGACGGCCTAGAAGAGACCGACGAGGAGCAAAAGCTCCGGAACGAGAGCCGCAAGATCCTGGGCCTGCCCGAGCTGGCCGTTTCGGGAACCTGCGTCCGCGTGCCGGTTTTCACGGGTCATTCGCTGTCGGTCAATGCCGGTTTCGCACGAGAGATCACCCCGGATCGAGCGCGTGAATTGCTGGCCGCTGCGCCCGGTGTGGCTCTCGCCGACATTCCCACGCCGCTTGCCGCGGCCGGCGCTGATCCATCGTTCGTCGGGCGGATTCGCCGTGACCCCACTGTCGCCCATGGACTGTCGCTGTTCATCTCCAACGACAACCTCCGCAAAGGCGCTGCCCTCAACACGATCCAGATTGCCGAATCGTTGATCGCACAATCATTGGTCTGACCCGATTCGTCAGGGCGGATCGGTCAGATAGCGGTCGATTGCTTCGTCAAGTGAGAGGCCCATCTGGTTGGCGAGTGAGGCGAGCCAAGCCAAGACGTCACCGAGTTCGTGAATCTGCTGCTCCCGGGTTCCCTTCCTCACCGCTTGAGCCAGTTCTCCGAGTTCCTCACAAAGCCACGCCACGGTGGCCGGCACACCGCGCTGGCGGTCGGCCTGTCCGTAAAGACGGTCCATGAGTTCTTGCAGCTCGCCCAGTTCCATGGGCGAGGACTTTAGATCCTGGATCGATCAGTGCGCGACGGGTTGAATTTTCGCCGCCACAAAGCCACGACATTCACACCACATGCATGCTTTGGTGGAGAATCCGTGGCAGTGAGATCCCTCGTGGTGCCCGCAGGAGCACCGCGGTTCGGGTTCGTCGAGCGAATCCAGCAACGTTTCCACGTTCCTCCATCGACCGGCGAGGTGCTTGGTTGAGGAATTCCGTGGTCTCCGGGGGAGACTCGTTCTTGACTCATGCCACCAGAACCTGATCGCGGGAGCGCCATGGACATCAGAGAAGCTCTTTACACCACACGTGCCATGCGTCGAGTGAAACCCGACGCAATCCCGACCGACGTGCAGGCCCGCATACTCGATGCGGCCGTGCGCGCTCCCACCGGTGGCAATTCCCAGGCGTGGCGGTTCATGCTCGTCGACGATTCCGAAATCAAGGCCGGCCTTGGCGATCTCTATCGAGACTGCATCTACACCCTGTGGTCGACCCACTACAAGGGTCGTTTGGATGCCGTAACCACCGAACCGGAATCGGAAGAATCCAAGCAAATGCAGCGGATAAAGAAATCGGTCGACTGGGCCCAGGACAATTTCGCCACCTACCCGCTCCTGTTTTTCGCGTTCGACCGGGCCGATTCAAGTGGGAGCTCCATCTTCCCGGCCGTCTGGAGCGCGATGCTTGCCGCACGCGCCGAGGGTGTGGGTTCGTCGCTCACGAGTGTTCTTTCGATGAAAGCAGCCGAAGTTGACGCGCTGCTCGGTGTTCCGCAAGGCAAGGGATGGCGGATGGCCTGCTGTGTCCCGATGGGGTATCCGACGGGGAAATGGGGAGTGGCCAAGCGACGTCCAGCCCACGAGGTCAGCTATCGCAACTCCTGGGGCACGCCAGTCGGATTCGAGATTGACGAGCCCCTTTGGCCATGAAGGCGGTGCCGACAGCGAATCCAATCACTCCGTTGGCCGGCCGCCTGCAGAGTCGCCAATGAACTTGACGAATCGGTGCAGCCACTCGGCCAAATCCGATTCCGCATCGGGTTGAAGTTCGCGGTTCTCGACTCGGCGGGAGATGCTCGACATTCCAAGTGCTTCTGGAAACAAACGGTTGGTGTTGGCGGCGACCACTTGGCTGAGATGATCACGAACGCCGGCGGCGTCGTGCCGGCCCGGGGTGGCGGCAACGACACCGACCGGTTTGCCGTCGATGGGCGCCGATCCGTATGGCCTTGTGAGCCAATCGACGGCGTTCTTGGTCACCGCTGGGATGCTGCCGTTGTATTCGGGAGTGAAGATCACGAGACCGTCTGCCGCCGCCACAGCGTCCTTGAAGGATGTGACGGTGTCGGGAACTCCGGCCTCCTCGAGATCTCCGT
>CAZHMP010000025.1:0-2893 GCA_964533595.1 uncultured Acidimicrobiales bacterium
TAACCTACGAACGAATGTTCGATGATCTCAATCCGCAGCAGCAATCAGCTGTCGACCACGTCGGATCGCCCCTGCTGATCGTCGCCGGCGCGGGCACCGGCAAGACCAAGACGCTCGTGGCCCGGGTTGCGAGAATCCTCGACGATGGCGTCGACCCCAACCGTGTGCTGCTGCTCACCTTCACACGTCGCGCCGCAGCCGAAATGATCGGACGAGTGGCGGCATCCTCCCCCGACCGTCACGCCACCCAAATATGGGGAGGAACATTCCACGCGATGGCCAATCGGCTGCTTCGCACGTTCGGTCAGGCAGCCGGTCTTTCCACCGGGTTTACCGTGCTCGACAACTCTGATTCCACCGACCTCATGGGGATGATCCGCACCGACAATGGATTCGGAGAGCGCGGCAAACGATTCCCACGCAAGGAGACTGTGGCCGGGATCTACTCCCGAATGGTGAGCAGCCAAGTCAAGCTGGGCGAGGTACTCGACACCGACTATCCATGGTGTGCCGACCATGCCGACGATCTCAAGACCATCTTCACCGAATACACGCGTCGCAAACGAGCCAATCGAGTTCTCGACTACGACGACATGCTCTTGTTCTGGAGAGGGCTCACGGCGGGGGCGGCGGGAGACGAGCTTCGAGCCATGTTCGACCACATCCTCATCGACGAATACCAAGACACCAATCCGATTCAGGCCGACATCGTTCGAGGCATGTGTCGTGCCGACACCGGACTGTGTGCTGTGGGCGACGACGCCCAGGCCATCTACGGATTTCGCGCCGCAACCGTGGAAAACATGTGGCGGTTCGCCGACCACTTCCCCGGCGCCACCACCATCACCCTCGACCAGAACTATCGCTCCACCACCGCAATACTCGCAGTGGCCAACGGACTTCTCGGGCAATCGAAGGACCACTACGAAAAGGAGCTCTGGTCCACCCGCACCAACGGCATCAAGCCGAATCTCATCACCCACAACGATGAGGGTGATCAGAGCCGACACGTGGCAACTGCCGTACTCGACGCGCGCGAGCGCGGCCTTGATCTTCGAGACCAAGCCGTGCTGTTTCGCAACGGTCATCACAGCGATGGCCTCGAACTCGAGCTCACGCGACGCGACATCCCATATCGGAAATACGGCGGTCTGAAATATCTCGAAGCCGCACACGTCAAGGACCTGCTGTCGCTGTTGCGCGTTCTCGACAATCCGGCCGATCAGCTGGCGTGGCATCGAGTCTTGTCGATGCTCGATGGGGTTGGGCCGGCAACTCTGCGACGCCTCTCCGACGAACTGGGAATCGATGATCAAGCCGACGAGTCATTGTCGCTGTTCATCGATGGGATCGGCCGTATGCCATCGGCGGCCAACGAACAGTCGACCGAGCTGAGGACCGCATTCGAACAGTGCGCGGCAAGCAATGTGAGCCCGTCGGAACAGGTCGACCGTCTCAAGGGTTTCTGCTCCATGGTGTTTCCCACCCGCTACAACAATTCGGCAGCACGAATCGCCGACATCGACCAACTCGCAGCTACCGCTTCCAACTACTCGAGCCGCAGCCGGTTCCTCACTGAACTAACTCTCGACCCGCCCAGCAAGAGCGGCGAGCGCGCCGGTCCGCCACACCTCGACGACGACTGGCTCACCCTGTCCACCATCCATTCGGCCAAAGGTCTCGAGTGGCGGGCGGTTCACATCATCCACGCCGCCGACGGCAACATTCCCTCCGAAATGTCGCTGGGCGATGACGTCGGCCTCGGCGAGGAACTACGACTCGCCTACGTGGCCATGACCCGCGCCAAGGATGAACTCACCGTCAACTTCCCGCTTCGTTTCCATGTGAATCGGCGAGCCCTCGACGACAAGCACGTCTACGCCCAAATCAGCCGATTCGTCGAACCGATCCGCCACCTGTTCGCCGAGCCGATCCCCAATCCCGTGGGCGAGGACGAGATCGCCGGCCTGGTCGACGTTGGTTTGTCAGACGAGGTCGACACAGCCCTCTCCTCATTGTGGGATTGACCCACCCCAGGCGACTGAGCGTCGCTTGTGTAATCGGTGCTTTGGCACTGATCTCGGCAGGCTGCTCATCATCAATCACCAACGCCACGTCAACATCGGTCTCCACACTCGACCCCGCATCATCGAATTCGATCACTTTGCTCACCGGGCGGGCAACTGTGGAGGCGGCACGATCTTTCGACGACCCTGGATTTCACCACTCGCTGAGTATCCAGGGCATCTTGCCGACAGACCTCGACGGGGCAGAAGTTGGCGTCTCCGGCTACACGATTCTGATCTCGCTTCGGGATGCGTCCAGACCCGAACAGACGTGCGATCGCGACCATCCATTGTCCGGATGCGTCACGATCGATTGGGCAGATTCACCTGGGCGACCCCACGTCCCAACAACTGGGGTGTTCGACAATCAGGTTTCGCTGATGACCACTCGAGGTCTCCGGCATCTCTACTTGAGCGAAGCAGGTTCTCTGTCTGAGGTGTCCAACGATTTTTCACCCGGTTGACCCCACACGGCATTGGGCGGGTCCGCCCTAACGTGGTCAGGCCCGGCCCCTGAGGCACTCACGCCCGGTGGTCCAATCAGCGTGAACTTGGTGGTCACCAAATTCGACTCACCCAATGTGGAGATCGATTATTCCGTCGAGTTGCGAGCAGCCTGATTTCCGTCAGGAAGTGCGGTCAATCAAGGTACGAACCTCACGGGTGGCAACAAGAATCGTGGTGAGGTCGGCATGTGAGGCTCTCAGCTCGTCGATCGTCTTGTGATATCGAGTGACGGCTCCCTGGTTGGCACGGATCCACTTGTCGACCATTTGCATCGGTTCGGCGCCCTCCTTGGCGCTCCGCAGCACATCAATAGTGAGCTG
>CAZHMP010000025.1:2993-13103 GCA_964533595.1 uncultured Acidimicrobiales bacterium
GATGGGCGCAGACGTCTCATTCGACAATCGGAAGATCATCGATAGGCCGGCCCGATCGACAACCATATTGGCCACTCTGTTGGCAACAATTTCGCGGCGAAGTCTGTGATTGTGGATTTGAGAGACAAAATCCACATGAAGGGCCGACGGGAAATAGTCGATCAGCAGATGGTCAAATGCCGGATTGTCCGGAGTGTTCGACTCCACCAGATCGGCGCTGAGAATGTTCTTGGTGTAGGCCACGAGAACCGAATGCTCAGGAGAAGTGAGCCCTGCTCCCTCACGAGCACGTTCGGCGAGCTCTTCGGATGATGGAAGATATTCGAGCACCCGGTCGATCAGAGCGTCGGCCTCGAGCTGATCGATGTAGCGAGAATCGACCTCAACCATGCTCAACGATTCGGCGTTGGCGAGGGTGAGTGACCTCGTCTGGTTGTAGTTGTCGGCGAGAACGAGATCGGTGACCTCGTCGGTCATCTCGACGAGCAACTCGTTGCGCTGCTTTCCCGTCATGTCACCGTCGGCGACAACGCGGTCGAGAAGAATCTTGATGTTGACCTCGTGGTCGGAGCAGTCAACTCCTGCTGAATTGTCGATGGCGTCACTGAATACTCGACCTCCGCCGCGGGCGAATTCGATGCGTCCACGCTGGGTCACACCAAGATTTCCACCTTCTCCAACCACCTTGCAGCGCAGATCGCAACCGTCGGCTCGGATGTTGTCGTTGGCCTTGTCCCCCACCGCAGAATGTGGCTCATCGGCGGCCTTGATATACGTGCCGATGCCACCATTCCAGAGCAAATCGACCGGCGCTTTCAAAATGCCGGCGATCAATTCGTCGGGCGTGAGATGTTCGCCCTCGATTCCGAGAACTGCCCTCATTGGTTCGGTGATCTCGATCGACTTCGAGGAACGAGGGAATACCCCACCTCCCTCCGAAATCAGCGACGCGTCGTAGTCGGCCCAACTCGACCGCGGTAGGTCGAACAACCTCTGACGCTCGGCAAATGCCGCCCCCGGATCCGGGTTTGGATCGATGAAAATGTCGCGATGATCGAATGCCGCCACAAGATTCGTGTGGTGTGACCGCAACATCCCGTTGCCGAAGACGTCACCTGACATGTCGCCGATTCCAACTGCGGTGAAATCTTCAGACTGGACATCGATGTGCATCCCCCGAAAGTGACGTTTCACCGACTCCCACGCGCCCCTCGCCGTGATCCCCATCTTCTTGTGGTCGTATCCGTGTGACCCTCCCGAAGCGAAGGCATCACCGAGCCAGAACCCCCGATCGATGGCCAGCTCATTGGCAATATCTGAGAACGTGGCCGTGCCCTTGTCGGCGGCAACCACCAGATATGCGTCGTCGCCGTCGTATCGAACGGTGCGCTCCGGGGGCACGACCTGATCGTCGACAATATTGTCGGTGAGATCCAGGAGTCCCGACACAAACAGCTGGTAGCAGGCGACAACTTCCTCACGAAGTGCGGCCGGTTCGGCTCCAACCGGTGGCTGTTTCAGCACGAAACCACCTTTTGCCCCGCCGGGGATGATCACCGAATTCTTCACCATTTGGGCCTTGGCCAGTCCAAGAATCTCGGTGCGATAGTCCTCGGTGCGGTCCGACCAGCGCAATCCACCACGAGCCACGAATCCCGCCCGAAGGTGCACCCCCTCGAAGCGAGGTGAGTAGACGTAGATCTCGAACATTGGTCTCGGGTCGGGCATCGATGAGATGACGGACGGGTCGAACTTCACCGACATGTACGGCTTGTGGTTGCCGTCGGTATCGACCTGGAAGTAGTTGGTTCGAATCGCCGAACAAATGAGATTGTGAATTCTGCGAATCACCCGATCCTGATCGAGACTCGCCATCCGATCGACACTCTCGATGATCGAGGCATCGATTTCGGCGACACGCTCGTCACGAACCGAATCGTCGATGTCGGGGTCGAATCGTGTGAGGAACAAGTCGACGAGGCCCCGCGACAGCTTCGGATGCTGCTCCAGAGTCTGTTCGGTGAATTGCCGACTGTACTGAAACCCGATTTGGTGCAGATAGCGAGCGAGCGTTCGCAATACCGCTACCTCGCGTGGGTGCACACCGGCGCTGAGCACGAGACGGTTGAAACCATCGTCGTCGACGGTGGCGTCCCACACCGACTCAAATGCCTCCTCGACCAGCCTGGCGAGAATGTTGAACTTTGTCTCAGGGCCAAAATGGCGCAACGAAAAATCGTAGATCCAGACCAGATCACCGTCACGAGGCTTCACCTCATACGGGCGCTCGTCCACAACGGTGACCCCGAGATTGGTAAGGCTCGGCATCACCGAGGTGAGCGAGATCCGATCGCCGCGGCTGTACATCTTGAGATTGAACTCGGTGCTTGGCTTGCCGGGCTCGCGATAGACCTTGAGACCAAGCGAGTCTTTCGACATTCGCTCCATCTGCACGATGTCGTTGACCGCGGCCCGCGGGTGGAACGCGGCGCGGTACTCCCGCGAGAAACCGTCGCGGTAGTCGCGAGATATTCGAATGCCCGCGTCTTCACCAAACTCATTGATTGATTGTTCATCGAATTCGTCATCCCAATCCTGAATGATGGAGGTGATGCGTGCCTCGATCTCCGAGAGGTCGACATGGCTTGAATCGTCGCCATCGGTACGGAGAAGGATCATCAGTCGAGCCAGAACCGACTCCGACAGACGAGCGTCCCAATTGGCGACGGTGCCGCCGAAAGCGCGTATCAATTCGTCTTGGATGTGGGAACGAGTTGAAGTGCTGTAGTGATCCCTGGGGATGTACACCAAGCAAGTCACGAACCGCCCGAACAACTCGCGCCGAGCGAACACCCTTACTCGGCGTCGCTCCTGCAGACACGAAATTGCCATTGAGGTCTCGAAGAGTTCCTCGACCTCCATTTGGATCAATTCGTCGCGCGGATACGACTCGATCACCGCGAGCAATCGTTTCGCGTCGTGTCCCCCCTCAGGAAGGTTGGCGCGTTCGAGAACCTCGCGAACCATGCGCTCGACTTTCGGCACCTCAAGCACACTGCAGGAGTAGACCTCGGAAGTGAACAAGCCCAGGAATCGAATCTCCCCGACAACATCACCACCGTCGGAGAAGGTCTTGATTCCCACGTAATCGAGATAGGTGGCACGGTGAACGGTCGACTTGGAACTCGCCTTGGTGAGGTTGATCAGTCGCTTCTCGTGAATTCGCTGCTGGACCACCTTCGGCATCGACGAAAGCGGACGTCCGGTGTCGGGCTCCTCCTCCATTCTCAAAATGCCAAGTCCCGAATCGGGCACCGTGAGAAGCACCTCTTCGTCACCTTCGTGACCGAGTTTGTACTCGCGATATCCGAGGAAGATGAAATGGTCGTCGGCCAACCAATCGAGCAGTTGACGCGTCTCGGAGACCTCGCGTTCGTCCACGGGCAACTTGGCGCCACCGAGGCCAATCGAAACTGCCTTCATTTTCTCGCGCATCTCACGCCAGTCGTCCACCGCCCATCTGGTGTCGGTGAGCACCCTGACGATGTTGGTCTCGATTTCAGCGAGCTCCTCTGGCCCAGCCTGGCGATCGATCTCGAAGGCGGCGAGCGAACACTTCAGGGCCGATGACTCGGGATGGAGATTGGGGTCGGCGAAGTGCCCCGTCTCCTCGCGCAAGTCGAGCATGACCGGATGAACTATGAGGTGGATTCCGGCACCCATCCGATTGAGTTCCATCGTGATCGAATCAACGAGAAAGGGAAGATCGTCGGTGACCACCATCAGAACCGAGTGGTCGCTGTCCCAGCCAACCATCTCACCACTCGGGTTGAGAGCTTTGATCGCCACCGTTCCCGACGTCCAGGTACGACCCAATTCGCGATGGTCAGCGGCCATGCCAAAGAGATCCCCGGGTCGTCGAGCCGCCAGATCTTCCGAATCCACATGCGAGAAATAGTGGCGAATGTACGGCTCAGACCCGTCGTCGAACAGATCTGAATTGGCTTTGGCGTGAGCAACAACGCGGTCGACGACCGCCTCGCTGTCGGCGGCGGTCGTGCGTGAGTCTGGCATCGCCCCAGAGAGTAATACCGCAATACCGCTCCCGCTGTGGTTGGCCTCAGAGTGTGGCCAGCACACCCCGGAGGCCGTCGATCGTCGTGCGCGGGCTCACGATGCAGAGACGAAGCGCCACCTCGCCATCGACGGTGGTGGGGGTGACGAATGCCTGACCCGAGTCGAGCAGGCGCTGCGACCATTCTCGATAGTCGTCTGATGACCAACCGACTCTCCTGAACGCCACCACAGAAAGCTCAGGCTCGACGATCAATTCAAGCCTGTCGTCGGCATCGATCTCCACGGCGATTCGGCGCGCCAGATCCAGGGTTTTCTCAACCGCCTCTGTGTAGGCCCGAGTGCCGTGAGTCGCAAGCGAAAACCAAAGCGGAAGTCCGCGCGCCCGGCGGGTGAGCACATGCGCGTAGTCACTCGGATTCCACTGGTCGCCCTCCAGAGGATCTAGGTAACCGGCGTGTTGTGCGTGAGCCTCTCGAGCAATCTCTGGATGACGGTAGACGAGGGCGGCACAGTCGTATGGCGCGAAGAGCCACTTGTGCGGGTCGACCACCACGGAATCGGCCCGCTCGATGCCTGCAAATCTCGGCCGAACGGAGGGTGCGGCCAGAGCCGCACCTCCATAAGCGGCATCAACGTGAAACCAGATGCCCGCCGCTGAGCAGACCTCGGACACGGACCGAAGGTCGTCGATAACTCCGAGATTGGTCGATCCGGCAGTGGCCACGACTGCAAAGATCGACGCATCGGTTCCGGCCGCGGAAATCGCTTCTGCCACCGCGTCGCCCGTGAGCCGTCTCTGGGAGTCCATCCCCGCCTCGATCACCTCGATGTCCATCACCTCGGCCGCAGCGGCAATCGACGAGTGGGCCGACGACGACGCAACAACAGCCCAACGTCCCGGGCCGTTTCCCCTCTGGGACCTTGCTTGGTGACGTGCTGTCACCAGCGCACTCAAGTTTCCCGCCGTACCACCCGTGACAAATACTCCTCCAGCAGAGTCGGGCAAACCCGCAAGATTCGCCAACCAAGCGAGGGCCTCATTCTCCGCGAAGACTGCTCCCGCGCCCTCCAGCCATGATCCGCCGTAGAGCGAAGACGCTCCGACGACCACATCGAAGAGAACGGCTGCCTCGGTTGGGGCCGTGGGAACGAACGACAGATAAAGCTGGTGGTCGGTTGAGATGCAAGCCGGCGCCAGCTCCTCTGTGAACAGTTCCAGCGCACGAACCCCACCCAGACCCTCGGCGGTGATCGTGTTGCCCACGGCGTCCCGCAATTCGGTCGCCGTCTTGGGCCCGTCCAGCGGTGGCGGATCAAGTCTCACGCGATTGAGCGCATACCTGAATATCTGCCACGCAAGTTCGTCCGTCGACTCGTCATATGAGTGCATGTCGGTCATCTGCTATCACCCAACTTCCAGTTTGTCCGACAGCCGCGCTGCCCCATCGCTGTCAGGACTCAATCATCGGCGGGTCAAGGGCCTCGACGATTGCATCAAGAAGCGACTCGGCGGTCATTGGCTGGGAGATGACGCTGCACCCCTCGAAATCTGCCGGATACCGCTCGGCCCGGGGTGCCGGCACCTCGACGATGATCGGCGTGTCGGGAAATCGAGAGCGCAGGTTCATGAGGACCTCGCGGTTGCGGGGATCGGAATGGCGAAACGCATGAATCACCACATCACTGTGGTGGCAGGCGTCGCACGTTCCGTGGGCCACCAGCGGGCACCTGCTGTTGGTGCCTTCGGGACCATCGCAGGTTGCGGTTTGATATCCCGCCTGTTGCAGAAGTCGCGACAGGGAATCCTGCTTGGCCCAGTCGCTCGCCTCGATCAGCACCCGGCAACCCACTCGGCCGCTCCAGACCGGTGGTCGAATCTCATGCCTCATTGGCCATCCCTCAGGGTGGGTCCGATGGTCCCGACACTAGCCTCGCCGGGTGGAGTTCGACTCATCGACACGACGCTCAGTACGCACCGTGGCCCTTCCTCGCGAACATGGAGGATGGAGTCTCACCCTCGAACCGGCCCTCCTGGGAATGTTGGTGAAGTGGTCCGGTTCGGCGATCACCTTGTCGCTGGTTGCGCTACTGATGTTCACGGCTCGAACGCCATTGAAGTACGCCTTGGTCGACCGCTCGAGGGGCCGCCGACTCGATCGCACGGTCACCGCGGAGCGAATCGCCTTTGCCGAGACGATGGCGATCGCATGTCTTGTTGTCATCACCGCAGTGATCTCATCCGGTCCCTTTTGGTGGCCGTATCTAGCCGCCTCTCCCCTTCTCGCCACCGGGCTCTGGTACGACGTGAGAAGCAGAAGTCGGAGGCTGGTTCCGGAACTTGCAGGAGTGGTTGGCATCTCGGCAAGCGCGGCAGCAATCGTGGTGGCAGGTGGTGGGACCACGCGCCTCGCCGTGGCCATGTGGTTGGTAGCGGCAGCCCGATCCGTAGCATCCGTGGTCTTCGTGCGAGTCCAGATCAGCCGATCACGCTCCCAGCCGCACACGGTATGGCACAGCGATGCAGCTCAGTTGCTAGCGGTCGGATCATTGGCGGTCGGATGGCTCACCATCGACGTTCCGCCGGCTTCGCTGATCGCCCTCGGAGTGGCAGCATCGTTTCAGGTCATTTCCGCCCGGCGTGTTGTGCCCACGGTTGCAATCGTCGGAGCGCAACAAATGGCGATCGGCCTCGGCGTCGTGTTCACCACGGCGCTGGGGGTGCTGGCTCCCTGAGCGGTAGCGTCGCTACGAACTGCACCGGGAGATGAGATGGCAATATCGTTCGAAGTCAACCGAAGCGACTACACCGCCACACGCGTTGTGGAATCCGACGAGTCGTTGTCCGCCGGGCAGATCCTTGCCCGCGTCGAGCACTTCGCCGTCACTGCCAACAACGTCACCTACGCCACGATCGGTGATGCGCTGGGTTATTGGAACTTCTTCCCCGCTGATGAGGGTTGGGGTCGAGTCCCCGCATTCGGGTTCGCCGAGGTGCAGGAGAGTCGCTGCGACGACGTCGAGGTCGGCCGTCGAATCTACGGATATTGGCCGATGGCGAGCCATCTTGTTTTGTTGCCCGGTCGGGTCAATGAGCAGGGCTTCCACGATGTGAGCGACCATCGCAAACCGATGGCCAACGTCTACAACTCCTACTCATACACCGAATCCGACCCCATGCATCACGTCGGCCGCGAGGCCCAGCAGATGCTGCTGTTTCCGCTGTTCTACACCGCGTTCGTAGTTGACGACTTGTTCGACGATCAGAGTTTCTACGGCGCTGACGCAGCGGTGCTGTCGAGCGCGTCGAGCAAAACGGCCATCGCGACTGCCCATCTGCTTCATGCACGCCATCAGATGCGGGTCGTCGGGCTTACGTCTGCTCGAAATGCCGAGTTCGTCAGGTCGTTGGGATGCTACGACGAGGTCGCCACTTACGACTCAGTCGACGAGATACCGATTCGCCCGACCATCTACGCGGACTTCTCCGGATCTCCCACCGTTCGATTCACCGTCCACAATCACTTCGCCGATGCTCTCGTCCACAGCACGCTCATCGGCGGAACCCACTGGGATGAAGTGGGCGGCACTCTCGACGTCGAGAACACCCCCGGACCAGCGCCCGAGTTCTTCTTCGCTCCCAGTCAGATCGCCAAACGAACTCAAGATTGGGGCCGACGCGAGCTGGAGAAGCGAACCGCCGAGTCGTGGGAGAAGTTCTCGAAATGGAGCGACTCCTGGCTCGAAATCGTTCACCACAGCGGAGCCGACGAAATGACCGATCTCTGGACTGCGATGCTGGCAGGCGATGTAGACCCGACACAGGGACACACTGCCGATCTGAGTCTCAGCTGATCAAATGGGTCACGACGAAAGCGACGCCGCTGTTCTGTTGCGTCGTGCAGTCGGCCGACCAGCCGATTGGATGATCCGCAAACCATCGTTCCGGCCAGTGAGATTCGGCGCACACTGGATCGGGCCGCCGGTGCTCCTGGCAACAATCGTTGTTTCGTGGATCCCGTTCAGATCTGCCGATGGCTTCCGACCGTTTGCCGGATTCACCCAATACGTGGGAGCGGTGTCGATCATGTTGATGGCCTGGAGTTTCATCCTCGCCATCCGGGCCAAGCCGCTCGAAGTGATGTTCGGTGGACTCGATCGCATGTATCGGATTCATCGGTGGTGCGGATCGCTCAGCGTCGTCTTCATGACCATCCACTTCGCCAACAGCGCCAAACTCCGGCACGGCATCAACGGCTCATCGATATCCACCGCCAACACCGCTCGGGATCTTGCCACCGTCGGTGCCGTAATGCTCTACGCACTTGTTGGCGTGAGCCTCCTCCGCCTCATCCCGTATCGATACTGGCGTTGGACCCACAAGTTGCTCGGTATCCCGTTTGCATTCGGGAGTTGGCACTTCTACACCGCGGCCAAGCCTTACGACAACAGCTCGGCGTGGGGGCAATGGTTCGCGGCATTCATGGTGGTTGGGCTCGCTGCCTATCTTCTGCGAATCTTCGGTCGCGACATGATTCTGAGAGGGCTGCGGTACAAGGTGGCCTCGGTCGAGCACGGACGGTCCACCTCAGAACTCTTGCTTGAGCCCGCCGGCCGTCGTCGTTTGAAACACCGGGCCGGGCAATTCGCGATGATCAAAATCCAATATCCCGGACTCACCGAGCCCCATCCATTCACAATCGCATCCGCCCCCGGAAGCCATCGCGTCAGATTCTTGATACGTGACCTGGGCGACTGGACGCGTCTGATGCGGAGACGAGACATCGTGGGCTCGAAAGTGATAATCGAGGGGCCATATGGGGTTTTCCGTCCTCGCCCCACCAAACGCAAACCAATCATCTGGATAGCCGGCGGGGTTGGCATCACGCCCTTCTTGAGCTCGATTCCCGACGACCGATTCGATGCCCCGGAGCTCTTCTACGCCGTTCGCAATCGCGAAGACTCAGCCATACTCGCCGAACTCGAAGATGCTTCCAGACGTGGCCTCATCAATCTCCACCTCCATGTGTCGTCCGAGAACGCGAGATTGTCGCCGGAGACTCTCCACTCGAAGTTCGGTCCGTTGGGACTTCGTGGAACTCACGTTGCTCTATGCGGACCGGACGGCCTCGTCAGAGACATGACCGCAGCCGTGAAGTCGCTGGGGGCGCGGCGAGTGGAACGTGAAGAATTCGACATACGCCAGGGCTTCGGACCTGACATTTCACGCGAAATCGACGACCTGCTGAATCGCATTCCTCAAGACTGAGTGCCGACGCCTGGTGTGCGATCAGCGAATTGCTGACTGCAGTTCGGTGATGTCGAACACAACCGGCGAGGCGAGAGTGACAACTCCCCAAGTGGTCCACGCGTACGGATGTTCGTTGGTGATTTCGAGGATCGTCCACGACACCGCAACCCTGCCGGTTCGACCTCCCGAGCGGGTGGCCTGCTCGAAAAGGTGTGAACACCGCGTCGACTGGTTCGACCCCGATGCTGCCGGGTCCCATCGTTTGTCGATGTCGGTGGTGCAGCGCACCGACTCGCCGTCTCCCAGATCCCAAACGGCGTCGCGCAGCACCGGCCGCACCGTGACCCAAGCGTCGCCGGCCTGCGCCGACAGTTCCGGATAGGCAAGTTGACTCGATACTGCCAGCCACGTATCGATTCCAACGACCTGCTGTTGCGGTGGAGATAGCACGGGTGCCGGTGATTCGAAGACCTCCGAATCGACGGCGAACCTCGCTATCTCCTCCACGCCGACCGCGTTTCCTGCGAGCGGGTCACCAGGGTTGAACACGACGAGCATCGGATATCCGTCAAGATTGCTCGCGTCATCGGGGTGAACGCATCGCAGTACATACAGATCGCCTGCTGTTGGACTCGTTGGTGAGGTGATGTCCCACGACAACTTGTTCGACGCCCCAGCGACATCGTGGTACGTGCATCTCACACGTCTCCCGACAGTGATTGCACCGGGACTGGCTACAAGACTCAACGAACCTGGCTCCCCGGCCTCCACGTAGAGAGTCGAGT
>CAZHMP010000025.1:13203-14552 GCA_964533595.1 uncultured Acidimicrobiales bacterium
ATTAGCCGAATAGAGCCGATTGACACCAATTGTTCGCTGTAGCCTCGCCACATGGCCGGACCACTCAAACTCACGTTTCTCCGGTCCTACACCACGGTTGACGACCTGCCCGCCAACCGCTGTGAGCTGGCCTTTGTGGGTAGATCCAACGTGGGAAAGTCGTCGCTCATCAACGGCCTTGCCCAACGCAAGAAACTGGCCAAGACCTCAAAGACGCCAGGGGCCACGCGCCTGCTCAACGCCTACGAAGTGGGCGACCCCGATTCCGGCAAGTGGCTGATGGACCTGCCGGGCTACGGATACGCCAAGGTGTCGAAGGCCGAACAGGCAAAATGGTCGGTGATGCTCGGAAGCTACCTCGAGCAGCGCGACAGCCTCGTCGGAGCACTTCATCTGATCGACGGCGTCGTCGGACCCACGGGCCTCGACCTCGAAACAGTCGATTGGATGCGCGATGTGGGCCTGCCTCTCACCTTCGTCGCCACCAAGGCCGACAAGGTCAAGTCATCACAGCGGTCAAAACGCCGAAACGTCGTCGCCCGCAAGCTTGGCGTGGAGGCTTCCGACGTCATTTGGGTCAGCGGTGAAAAGGGCACAGGACTCGGCGAGCTTCGCTCGGTCATCACCCACCTACTGGATTAGGGTCATCACATGATCCAAACACTGGACTTCGGCTCCACCGGACACGCCAGCACCAGAGTGATATTCGGTGCCGCCGCTCTCGGTTCAATGAGCCAGAACAGCGCCGACAACACCCTCGACCTGGTCCGCCGGCGCGGTATCAATCACATCGACACCGCGGCATCTTACGGAGAGTCGGAATTGCGTCTGGCGTCGTTTCTGAGCGATCACCGTGACGAGTTCTTCCTTGCCACCAAGACCGGCGACCGCACCGGGTCCGACGCACGGGCCAGCTTGGAGCGAAGCCTCGACCGCCTCGGGGTCGAGCAGGTGGATCTGATTCAGCTCCACAACCTGGTCGAGGAAGACGAGTGGCGCACCGCGTTCGCACCCGGCGGCGCAGTAGAAGCCTTGTTCAAGGCGCGAGACGAGGGCCTGTGCCGCTTCGTTGGTGTCACCGGGCACGGTCTGCGGATTCCTGCGATGCACGTGCGCAGCCTCGGCGAAGCTCCGTTCGCGTCGGTGCTGGTCCCTTGGAATCACACGTTGGCGCAAATCCCGCAATACGCAGACGACTTCAGCCGGCTGGTGTCAATTTGCACCCAACAAGGGGTGGCCGTGCAAACCATCAAATCGGTGGCCCGCCGACGCTGGGGCAATCCTTCCGAACCACACTTCTCTTGGTACGAACCGATTCGTGATACGGCAGCTCTCTCGCGAGCCGTTCA
>CAZHMP010000025.1:14652-19950 GCA_964533595.1 uncultured Acidimicrobiales bacterium
TCGTCCTCTGGCTGCGCGGGCGTGTCCTCGAAGCGCCGCTCACGCTTGGCTTGTGCCTTGGCCTTCTTGGCCATGTCACGTTGTCTTTTTGCGAAACTGGATCGACCTGTTGCCACGATATTCGCCTCCTGATACACGCCCGGGATCGCCCGGCGCGCCATTCGAGGCTAGGCCACCACCGCCTCAAATGCGCTTCACGGAGCGGTCGGCCCCGTCACAGCCCCCATATGCGGCGGATACCACTCCAAGTGGTCGATGACAACAGCTGTTGACGCTGATATTTAGGTGTGCCTAACCTCACCTTCGGTGGCGGACATGGACGGCTGGGAATTAGTTGGCCTTCCGAGATTGGCCACCGATGGTGACCAACTCGCGCCGGCGAGCCAACTGGAAGGGAAATCCAACGAAATGTACGCAACATCGAGAAGTTTTCGGGTCAAGCCAGGGGCGATGCCTCAAGCCATCAACCTCACGAATTATGTGATCGGTTTGCTCAACGGCAATCACGGCGGCATGTTCGGCGCTGGGATACAAGTAGGAGGCGATCCTTCAATCATCGGAATATCAGGCGGCTACGAAACGCTCGCTGACTACGAGCGCATGATGGGGGAAATGGCCGCCGATGCAGAATTCCAGGGGGCCGTGCAGTTGGCCGCCAACCTCATGACCGGCGAAGTCGAAGACAACATTTGGAACGTCAGAATGCCGTTGGGCGATCCGGGTCCCTTCTTCAACATCACGACAACCGATGTCAACCTCTCGAGGATCGGTGAGGCCATGACATTCGCCGCCGAGGTGGCGTCCACAATTTCGGGCATCACGGGTGCAACCGTGGGCCTGTCGACCGCGGTAACCGGAAGACGTTCCAGAATAAATTGGGCCGGCTACAACGCCTCGATGGCCGAGATGGAAGAACAGTCGGCCAAACTCGAATCCGACGAGTCGTACATGGACCTGTTCAAGCGCGCCGAGGGCCTCGTAGTCCCCAACGCTCTCTCACAAACCATCTGGCGAGGTATCGCGGCCTGATCCGCAACACATGTGCGGCCCCGGGTCCGCGATTCTCAGTCGCGAGGATTCTTCTGCTTTCTGAAGATCCGGGCCCGGTCGCCCACACCCAACACCTGCTTGCGCAACCGCACTGACCCGGGCGTGACCTCAACACATTCGTCGTCGCTGATCGACTCGAGCGCCTGCTCCAGCGACAGAATACGAGGAGGCGTCAGCCTGATCGTGTCGTCGGATGCCGCGGCTCGCACATTGGTCTGCTTCTTCTCCCGGCAAATGTTGACATCCATGTCGTCGGACCGGGCGTTTTCGCCGACAACCATTCCCTCATACACGTCGGTGCCTGGTGCGACATAGAGCGACGTGCGCTCCTGCAGTGCAGCTATGGCGTAGCCGGTGGTGGCACCGTTGCGGTCGGAGATGACGCTGCCATTCGGACGGGTTCGAAGTTCTCCCGCCCAGCGCATCCACCCCTCGAACACGTGGTGAAGCATCCCGGTGCCGCGGGTCTCGGTGAGAAACTCGGTGCGGAAACCGATCAAGGCTCTCGCCGGAACCACATAGTCGAGCCGAACCCAGCCGGTGCCGTGATTGCTCATGTCTTCCATACGCGCCTTGCGCTCACCGAGCAACTGGGTGACCGAACCAACATGTTCTTCCGGCACGTCGATACTGAGCCGCTCCGTCGGCTCATGAAGAGTGCCATCGATCTCGCGGGTGACAACGGCCGGCTTTCCGACGGTGAGCTCGAAACCTTCACGCCGCATCGTCTCGACGAGAATCGCCAGCTGCAGTTCTCCCCTGCCCTGCACCTCCCACGTGTCGGGTCGGTCGGTGGCCAGCACCCGAATCGACATGTTGCCGATCAATTCCGCGTCAAGGCGATTCTTGATCAGCCGCGCCGTGAGCTTTGTGCCGTCCTTGCCGGCCAGCGGGCTCGTGTTGACACCGATGGTCATGGAGAGAGTGGGTTCATCAACGTGAATCGCGGGCAACGGCTCGGGACTGTCCGGGTCGGTGAGGGTGTCGCCAATGGCGATGTCGGGAATTCCAGAAATCCCGATCAGCTCGCCCGGCCCGGCCTCATCCACATCGACTTGATCGAGTGCCTCGGTGACCGTGAGCGAACCGATGCGCGCGGTGACCACGCCCTCTTCATGGCACCAAGCGACGGCTTGGCCCTTACGAATCACACCGTGGCGGACTCGACACACGGCGATCCGCCCCACGTAGGGCGACGCGGCAAGATTGGTGACCCAGGCCTGCAGGGGATGAGCGTCGTCATGTGCCGGCGGTGGCACGGTGTCGAGCAGAACCTTGAACAAGGGCTCCATGTCGGTGCCGGGTGTGTCGAGGTCGAGGGTGGCCGTGCCTTCACGGGCGATCGTGTACACGATCGGGAATTCGATCTGCGACTCATCGGCATCCAAATCGAGGAACAATTCGTAGACCTCGTCGATTACCTCTGCGATTCGCGCGTCGGGCCTGTCGATCTTGTTGACCACCAACACCACAGGAAGACGCAACTCGAGGGCCTTGCGCAACACGAACCGGGTCTGGGGAAGCGGACCCTCGCTGGCGTCAACCAGCAACACAACGGCATCGACCATGGTGAGAGCGCGCTCCACCTCGCCGCCGAAGTCGGCGTGGCCGGGAGTGTCGACAATGTTGATCTTCACGCCTTCGTGGTGAACCGCAGTGTTCTTGGCGAGGATCGTGATGCCCTTCTCGCGCTCGAGATCCATCGAATCCATGACCCGATCCGTCAGCGCGGCGCCCTCTCTGAAAGCGCCCGATTGGCGCAATAGTGCATCAACGAGGGTGGTCTTGCCGTGGTCAACGTGTGCGATCATCGCCACGTTGCGAAGATCAGTTCGGGTGGTAGTCACCGCCCGAGGCTATCGACGCCCGGCGGAGAACATCCGCCGAGATCCGCCAACAGTTGCCCTCGTCGATGTGCGAACCTTGCTCCATGAGCGATGCCACGAATACAAGCAGCCCGGACAACGACACGGTTCAATCGCCCGATGAACAACAGCCTTCGGTTACCGATGCCGCCAAGCTGATTCGACTGGGCACGATGGTGCAGGCGCTGATGGATGAGGTGCGCAGCGCCGACACAGACGAGCAAAGCAGGATGATGCTGGCCCGCATCCACAACGAGACAGTCGACGAACTGTCGAAGGTCCTGTCACCCGACCTGATGGACGAACTTTCCGAATTCGCGGCGTGCTGTGACGAACAAGGCGTGCCCACCGAGTCGGAGATCAGGGTGGCACAGGCACAGTTGGTCGGCTGGATGCAGGGCTTGCTCCAGGGACTGCAGGCATCGATGGCTGCACAACAAGCCGCAGCGGCGGGTCAGCTCCGCGAACTGCAAGCCGCCAGGCCGGCCCGGCCCGCCGACCAGAGGGAGATGCCTCAGCAAACCGGCACCTACCTCTAGCCAAGCGTGATCTCACCGGGGCTCGAACACACCCTCTAGTTGACGACGGTGGAAAGACCTCCGCCAACCGGAATCACCGTGCCGGTCACGTACGACGCTGCACGTGACGCCAGGTAGACAGCCACGCCGGCAATGTCGTCGGCTTCGCCGATCCTGCCCAGCGGAACATCCGCGGCGATCGCGGCGCGCGCCGTCGGATCATCAAGCGCGAACTTCATCATGTTGGAGTCGAATGGGCCCGGCGCGATGGCATTCACCGTGACGTGATCCGGCGCCAGTTGTTTGGCCAGGTGCCGAGTGAGCATGATCACTCCTGCCTTCGAGGAGGAATACGAGAACGTGTCCATCTCCGGTGGGGTCAGACCATTCACCGACGCAGTATTGATGATCCGTGCCGGTGACTCGGCGCTGGCCGCAGCCCTGATCATTGGTAGAAGCCGTTGTGTGAGAAAAAACGGGGTGCGCAGATTCACGTTCATGACCTTGTCCCAACCGTTGGCCGAGAAGTGATCAAGAGGCTCCCCCCATGATGCGCCGGCATTGTTGAACAACAAGTCGAGTGAGTCCCAGCGATTCTCGACCTCCCCAGCGAGCAGCTCGATCCCGTCGTCGGTGGACAGATCACACGAGACGGCGACGCATGTGCCCTTCCGCGAAAGCTGGTCCGCCGCCGCGACCACCTGCTCAGTCTTGCGTGCCGAAATGATGACCTCGCATCCGGCGTCGAGCAGACCATCTGCAATCATGTAGCCGATTCCTCGGCTGCCACCGGTGACGACAGCGCGCTTGCCTTCCAACCCGAACAGTGACTCGATACGACTTGCGTCCATCCCAACCCGTGCTTTCTCTTGTTCCAACGAACCGACATCATGCCTCGCCGCGTGACCGCAAGCACATCCGCGCAAGATCGGTCAACCAATCGAATGCACCGCTAGGAACACATTGATCCCGATACACGACGACAATCCCACCATTCGCCTCCCGCTGGTCACGATCGCGTTGATCGTGGCGTGCGTCGTGACCTTTCTGATGGTTCAGCCATCGGCCACCCGAAGCATCGACGCTCCGGATTCCTCAGAATTGATCGCCGAGGTTCGATTCACCTACGAATACGCCGCCATACCTTGTGAGATATCTCAAGGTCGGCCGCTCACCATAGGCGAGTTTGGAGCAACGCAACTTCGAGGCAACGCCTCGGCATGTTCCCCCTCACCGACCGGACGGCCGCTGTTTGCAGACAAATCAATCGTGATGTCGGTTCTCGTTTCGATGTTCCTGCACGGCGGCTGGTTCCACCTCATCGGCAACATGGTCTTCTTGTGGGTGTTCGGCAACAACATCGAGGACCACATGGGGAGGTTCAGATATCTCGCCTTTTACATCGCGGCTGGTGCCGTCGCCACGTTTGCCCACGTTGTTGCCGACGTCGATTCGACGGTGCCGATCATCGGGGCGAGCGGAGCGATCGCTGGGGTCATGGGCGCCTACCTGATCTGGTTTCCATGGGCGCGAGTGCGAACTCTCTTCATGATCGGCATCATTCCGCTCTGGCCGCGAGTTCCTGCCGCGCTGTTGCTGGCAGTTTGGTTCGTCACCCAATTCTTCACCGTCCCGGGCAGTGGAGTCGCGTGGGTAGCCCACGTTGGAGGCTTCGCGTTCGGCATCGTCGTGGCGTGGACCGCCCGTCGCGATCCTCGGTTTCGTCGCCAACTCCAGTCTCACCGCTATCGAGTGACCGGCCATTCTCCCCGGCGTTGATGGACGAAGTCATCGATCTGCGTCTACCGTCCATCGATGAGCACATCACTGGACATCCAAATTCCCAGCAACGACGGCGACATCCC
>CAZHMP010000025.1:20050-30414 GCA_964533595.1 uncultured Acidimicrobiales bacterium
CATCGATGAGCACATCACTGGACATCCAAATTCCCAGCAACGACGGCGACATCCCAGCCGTGCTGACACTGCCCGATTCGGGATCAGGTCCTGGGCTGGTCCTGATTCAAGAGATATTCGGGGTCAACCCCTACATTCGATCGGTAGCCGACCGGCTGGCCGGAGAAGGCTATGTGGTGGTTACTCCCCACATGTTCTGGCGGATCGAACCAGACTTTGTGATCGACGCCAAGGGACCCGATGACCTTCCGCCGGCGATGGCTGTGGCAGGCCAGTACCTCCCCGAGCACGGCATCAACGACACCGGCGCTGCCCTCACCCACACTGGCGGCCTCGACGAAGTGACAGGACCGGTAGGCATCATCGGCTTCTGCTTCGGTGGGTCCTGGAGTTACATGGCCGCCGCACATCACGACCCGGCATGCGCTGTGGCCTACTACGGCTCCATGATCGGAGGAAACGTCGACCTTGCCTCCCAGATCAGCTGCCCCATCCTCTTTCACTTCGGTGGTGAGGATCCCTTCATCGCCGCCGACGACGTTGCCGCGGTGCGCAACGCCACATCCGACATGGACAATGCGGAAGTACTCGTTCAGGCCGACGCCGGACACGCCTTCGACAACAACCACAACCCGATGTTCTCCAAGCCCGTCGCCGCGGCTGCCGCGTGGTCGCGTACCTCGGCGTTTCTGTCGGATCACCTGAAGAGCTGATCAGACCGGCCAACACCCACCTGATCAGATAGCGGTGATCCAGTTACGAATTGCGTCGGCGATTTCTGGTCCGGAATCCTCTTGGATGAAGTGAATGCCCGGAACCGTCACCTCTGTTTGGTTGGGCCAAGAACGACAGAATTCGCGCTGTTGCCCGGTGAGGATCGTGCCGGGGTCGGCATTGACGAACAACTTCGGCAAGTCCGAGCCGGCGAGCCACTCGGCGTAGGCCCCGACAATCTCCACCACGTCAGCCGGCTCGCCACCCAACGGGACTTGGCGCGGCCATGTGAGAGTGGGCCGCCGGGATTCCCCGGATTCCGTGAACGGGCGGCGATACTCGTCCATCTCCTCGGGCTGAAGAGTGCGCTGGATCGATGCGGGCAATATCGCTTCAACGAACAGATTCTTGTCGAGCACCATCTCCTCACCCGCTTCGGACCGCATCGCCTCGAAGATTCCACGAGCACCGTCGGGCCAATCGTCCCAGCTCATCGGCCGCACGATCGACTCCATGTAGCAGATGCCCTTTACTTGTTCGGGGAATCGGTGAGCCCGATGGAAACCGAGCGCCGACCCCCAATCGTGAACCACCAGAGTGACATTCTCGGTCGCTCCGACCGCGTCGAACCACCCGTCGAGATAGCTCCGGTGCTCCACGAAACGGTAGGAATCAGGGCCGGCATCGGGAAGCTTGTCGCTGTCACCCATGCCAATGAGATCCGGGGCCAGCAATCGCCCAAGCCCCTTGCAGCCCGCCATTACGTGACGCCACAGATACGACGACGTGGGATTTCCATGCAGGAAGACGAACGTATCGCCCTCGCCTTCATCGACATAGGCCATCCGCCGACCGTCGACCTCCACGAACTTTTTGTCAACCACTTCAGCCTCCCTGAACTCTGACTCTTCAGAGTGCCACAATCAGCCCGGCGCGTTCTCGCCTTCGCCCGCCATCATCAAGCCGATTCCTTCACGAGTTGCTTCGGCAATCGGCACCACCCCCATGACGCGGCCCTCGAACATCACCGCAATTCGATCGGATATACCCAACAGCTCATCAAGGTCCTCCGAGATGACCAGTGAGGCCGTGCCTCTACCACGTTGCGCAATGATCTGCTCGTGGATGTATTCGGCGGCCCCGATGTCGACTCCGCGTGTGGGTTGGGCGGCGAGCAGTGCCGTCGGGTCGGAAGCAAGCTCGCGGGCGAGAATGAGCTTCTGAATATTGCCGCCGGAGAGGTTGGATGTAGGGGTGTCGAGCCCCGGGGTCTTGACGTTGAATCTGTCGACGAGCTGCTGGCAGTGCCTTCGAATTGTGCCGAAGCGCAGGAACCCGTTCCTGGAGAAATCTTCTGACCCATGGTCGACCAGCACCAGGTTTTCACTGACGCTGAACTCACCAATGGCCCCGTCGCGCATGCGCTCTTCGGGCACATACGCCAAACCGGCATCACGCGCGATTCGGCTTCCAACTCCAACCACAGGGGTGCCGTTGATCTCAACTGACGACCCCGGCTCGGCATCTCGGAGTCCGGCAATCACCTCGGCCAGCTCTCGTTGGCCATTTCCGGACACGCCGGCGACGCCCACGATCTCTCCCGCTCTCACATCGAGATCAACGTTGTCGACAGCCTTGTTGCCTCTGTCTCCTTGAACGCTCAGGCCGCGTATTGAAATACGCGCCGCGCCCACGTCGACCTCAGGTCGGCTCGGGGCCAGCAATACCTCTCGACCGACCATCAGCTCGGCCAGCTGATGACGATCTGATTCCGCCGGCGTGGTGTGGCCGGTCACTCGACCGTTTCGAAGCACGGTGATTTCGTCGGAGATCGCCACAACCTCGCGCAATTTGTGCGAGATGAAAATGAGACCGTGCCCTGAATCTCGCATTTCGTTGAGGATGCCGAAGAACTCGTCCACCTCTTGCGGGGTGAGCACTGCGGTCGGCTCATCGAGGACCAAGAGTTTGGCATCACGGTAGAGAGCCTTGATTATCTCCACCCGTTGCCGTTCACCAACGGCCAGCTTCCACACCTCGACGGATGGATCGATGGCCAGACCGAACTGTTCAGAAATTTCATTGATACGACGGCTGACGACAGCCAAATCGGTGAGCGGCCGCCTTGTCGAGCGTGTACCCAGAGCCACATTCTCGGCCACGGTCAGCGGAGGGACCAGCATGAAGTGTTGGTGGATCATGCCGATTCCGTGATCTATGGCAAATGACGGCGATTCGATTTGAACCGGCAGGCCGTTGAGAAGAATTTCTCCCTCGTCGGGCTGGTAAAGCCCGAAGAGAATCTTCATGAGTGTGCTCTTGCCGGCCCCGTTCTCACCCAGCAGCGTGTGAACCTCGCCGGACCGAACCATCAGATCGATGGAGTCGTTGGCCAACACACCAGGGAATCGCTTGGTGATGCCTCTCATCTCGAGCATTGGAGAGTCGTTGCGGTCGGCCATAGTGACTGGTTCCTGTTCGGACCCGAAAGAATCCGTGGGCGGCCGCCGAAGCGGCCACCCACGAACCCGGTCGGATCAGGCGTTGGGGTCGATCGACCCGTCAATAATTCCGGCGATGGCAGCGTCACCGGCCGCACGAACGTCGGCAGGAAGGTCGTAGCCATCATTGAATTCGATCACCAGGCCGCCGTTGGCGAGGTTGATCTCATACGCAGTGCCACCGATCGTGCCGGCAGCGCGCTCAGCGATCATCTGCTCGAGGATGACTTCCCAGTGGTACACCTGCGAAGCCACAACCAAACTCGGGTCGAGTGATGTCTGGTTGGCCTGGGTTCCGAACCACGGCACACCCTTGTCGGAGGCCACACCCACGGCGCCCACAACCATCTGAGCCGAACCGGTGAGTACGTCGGCACCATTGGTGATGAGAGCTGTAGCCGCCTCGGCCGCAAGCGCCACGTCGCCGAACGATCCCGTGTAGGTGATGTTGACTTCGGATGCACCGCTGGCCATGGCGCCGTTGTTGAACCCGGTGATGTAGGTAACAGCGTCACCGGCTTCGATCGGGCCGACCACACCGATCGACCCACTGGCGGAGATTCCCGCGGCCACAACACCGTTCACATAGCCGCCTTCAGCAGCATTCGGCGAGTATGCGAACACGTTGGCAAGGCCTTGTGTGTCGGTGGATGTGCCCCACAGGAATGTGGTGTCGGGGAAATCCGGTGCGATCTCGGCGAGAGACGCTCCGAACTGGGTTCCATGGGCGACGACGATGTCGTTGCCGGCTTTCGCATACTCGCGGATGGCAGCGGCAGCTTCCTCGATGACGAACGTGCCATCGGTGACCGAGAGTTCCACATCCTCGTTCAGTGCACCGATCGCGTCGACCATGCTCTGGGTGAAGGCGAGATCGTCGGATGCACTGGGAGCGACAAGCGCGATCTTGAGTGCGGCGGCCGCAGGGGCAGCCGCGGTGGTGGCCGGAGCGGCTGTTGTCGCGGCCGGTGCCGTGTCGCCACCCGAGTCGCCGCAAGCAGCGGCAATCAGACCGACCGCCATGAGCAGCGCAGTGAGTCGAATCCACCCGACCTTCTTGTTTCCTGATTTTCGGTTCAACATTTCCCCTCCTATTTGGGATCTTTTCCAAGCCGGTCTGACAATGCCAGATCTCCGGCGAAGACTCTCAATGGCGCGCAAACGGTTTGGTGAGCGCGGCCGGTGGTTTGACGCGACGAGCGAGCACAACCAGCGCGATGACGGTGATGACGGCCGGAGCCATGGCTGAAATATCGGAGAGACTTCGAGGAATGATCCCCAAGGCCTTCCACGTGATGACGGTGGCTTCCACGCCCCCGTAGAGGAGCGCTCCGGCCATTACCCCTGGGGCACGCCAGGCTCCGAAGTAGACCAGCGCAATGGCGATGAATCCCCGGCCGGCGGTGAGGTTGGGTTGGAAAATTCCGAGCTGCAACACGAGCGCTGCTCCGGCAATTCCGGCGAGCGCATTCCCTATCAGAATGGCCGAAAACCGAACTCTCGCGACCGATACACCAAGGCTGTCGGCGGATTCGGGATTCTCACCAACCGCCCGAATGTTGGTGCCGAATGTGGTGCGTCGCAGAGTGAACATCACCACGGGTACCAGCAGAAACGCTGAGTAGGTCATCAGCGAATGCTGAAACAGTGCCACGCCCACGTGAGGTATGTCGGAGAGCAATGGAATGTCGACGCTCGGGAGTTTGCTGGTGAACTTCGGGGTGCCGACCTTCTCTTGGAACATCAGGTCGCTGAAACCCAGGCCGAACAAGAAGATGCCGATGCCACTGATTCCCTGCTCAGCCTGGAACCTCACTGTGATGAGGCCATAGATGATCCCCATGAGCAACCCCACGCCCAAACCAACCAGCACTGCCAGCCAGAGACTTCCCGTGGACAGCGCCGTCCAATACGAAAAGAAGGCGCTGAGCAACATGACTCCCTCGACACCGAGGTTGAGCACACCACTTTTCTGACCCACCATCTCGCCCAGCCCCGCAAACAGGAAGGGCGTAGACAACCTGATCCCGGCCGCGATCGTGGAGAACAAGACGGTTGCGGTGAAGAAATCGCTCACGTGGCAGCCGCCTCGCTGCTCATGGGTTGACCGCGCGATTGCTCGTCGCCACCCGAATCGCGAAACTCGCCTCGTGCCTTCATCAGCTGGCTCAGGCGATCGCGAACCCGTGTGCTACTCACCACGAACACGACAACAATTCCGTTGAGCGACACTGCCAAAGCGGCGGGGACCTGGAGAACCCGTTGCAGATGGTTGGCCCCGGTGATGAGAGCTCCGAACAGAAACGCCGACGGGATGGTCCAAAGCGGATGCAGCCCACCGAACAGCGCGGCGACAATCCCATTGAACCCGGCCGACCCCGTGAATCCCGCGGATGACCCATCGGTGATCATCCGTTGTCCCTCGCTGCCGAACACGAGTATCGCCCCAGCAAGGCCGGCGAGAGATCCACTGAGTCCCAACGCTGCGACAATGCTTCGCTTCACGGGGATTCCTGCCGAGCGAGCGGCGTCGGGGCTGTGTCCCACGGCGCGGAGTCGAAAGCCCAGCGGGGTCCTCCACAACAGCAGGTAAGCGGCAACGGCAGCTGCCACCGCCACCGGCACGCCAAGGTTGAGCCTGGTTCCACCGATCAACGTGGGAAGTGCAGCGTGGTCTGAAAGCCTCTCGGTCTGCGGGATCCGGGTGCCGCGTTCTATCTCCAGCGGGTCGATCAGAGGACTGCGCAGCATGTAGTTCATGAACTGCACTGCGACGATGTTGAGCATGATCGTGCTGAGGATCTCGTTGACCGAGGCGTAGGCCTTGAGGACTCCGGGAATGGCACCCCAGATGCCACCGCCGATGAGCCCGGCGATCAACACCGCGGGGATGAGGATGATCGACGGAAGACCGGGGAATGCCAACGCGATCACCGTGGACAACAATGCCCCAGCGATGATTTGACCCTCTCCACCGATGTTGATGACACTCGCTCTGAACGAGATCGAGATGCCGGCGCCGACCAGCACCAGTGGCGCCGCTCGTACCGCGGTGGCCGAGAGTCGGTCAACGCTTCCGAATGCTCCGGTGTAGATGGCCTGGAATCCATCGATGGGGCTCGCCCCCAGAGCCAGCAACACGATCGCTGCGCATGCAAACGCCGCGAGCGCGGCGAGCGCCGGAACCGCAACGCTCACCAATCTGTGCAACCGGCCACTCCCATGTGTCGAGAATCATTGGGCGTCCCCACCGGGAATCGCCGAACTATAGACCGAAGAACTCACCCGGCGCCCATCCGGAAACAGCAATTTCTTTATTTTTTGTAAAGTCGGCGTTCAACTCCGGCTGACAACGCTGCCGAACGGTCCGCGATCCAACATGTGGAGGATCACTCCTCGCCGATGTCCTCATTCCAAAGATCGGGCTCATCGGCAATGAACCGGACCATCAAGGCCTCGCACACTTCGCTGCCGGCCACTTCGACATCGACTCCCCTGTCAGCCAACAACTGTTCGCCACCCATGAATGTGTGATTCTCGCCGATCACAACTCTGGAGATTCCGTACAGGAGGATTGCTCCGGTACACATGTCGCAAGGAGACAGGGTCGTGTAGAGGGTGGCTCGTCGATAATCAGACGCCACCAAACGGCCTGCGTTCTCGAGGCAATCCATCTCCGCGTGAAGGATGACGCTCGACTTCTGAACGCGTCGGTTATGACCGACGCCCACAATTTCACCGTCGATCATCATGGCCGAACCGATCGGAACTCCACCCTCGTCCCGGCCGGCGACGGCCTCGGCAATCGCCGCGTCCATTCCGCGAGTGTCGTCCGCATTCAGCTTCATGTGGTGATGTTACGCGTCCGACACTGCCACGGAAGACCAACACCACGACGTTTTGACGCCTCGTCCCGGCCAATCCCAACCGAACCTGACGATTCGATCGAACCAATCTCGGGGTCGGCCCCGATAGGAGAGCGGAAGGAGGTCCCCATGCCGTTGCCCCCGCCCCCGAAACCCCCATGCGTATCCAGTCTTGCGGCACCGCCACCCTCGCCAACTGACGAGATTCACCACCACCACTTGACCAGACGCGTCCACCTCGCCGGTCTGATGATCGCCATTCCGATGGGTGTGGCTCTCGGCTACGGAGGCGCCGTCGGTGTGATCGCTTTGTTCGTGATTGTTGTTCCATTCGAGAAAATGTTTCGCCGCCACGACCAGCGAGTCCGACGCCCCGGGCTACGAACCGACCTCACCTATGCCCTGATCGGTACTCCTCTCACGGCCATCGGTACCGTCGTGGCCATCGCCATCGCTCTGGTGCTGTTCCCCCTCTACCTGCCGGCTTTGGCACTCAGACCGATCGTCTCGCTGCAGCCCGGATGGCTGCTCAACATCGAGGGCTTCCTACTGGCCGACATTTCGATTTACTGGGCACATCGCCTCCACCATGAGATCGGCTTTCTTTGGCGCTTCCATTCGATCCATCACTCGAGCGCCAAGATGGACTGGATCTCCGGCATTCGCCAACACCCGTTCGACGGATTCATCATCATCGGCCCGGTTGTATTTCTGATCGTCGCCGGTTTCCCGGTTGACGTTGTGGGCGCGTTCGCCGTTGTGCAAACGATCCTCGGTCTGATGGCCCACGCCAATGTCAGATGGCGTTTGAGGCCGCTGCACAAGATTGTGATGACCCCTGAATTTCACCACTGGCACCACGCCAACTACCCAGAGTCGATTCACACCAACTACTCGGTATTTCTTCCTCTGTGGGACATCATCTGGGGCACTTACCGGATGCCCGCCGATCAACGCCCCGAGCGCTACGGGGTCGACGAGCCGATGCCCGATACCGTCACCGCACAACTCCTGCATCCGTTCAAGCGCGAGGTGCGCCAACTTCACCCGTTCCACCGACGCACGACGCCGGTTTCCTAGCATGACCACCGTGTCAGACGCCCGAGCTCAGGCCGGAACCGACGACCTCGACCTCGTTCGACGTGTCGGAACCGGTGATCGAGACGCCCTGAACGCCTTGTACGAACGTCACGCCGGTTGGCTCACCGTGCGCCTCTCCCGACGCTGTAACGACACAGACATGGTCGACACCGCGCTACAGGACACTTTTCTGGCCCTTTGGCGGCAGGCGGGCGAATACCGACCCGTTGGAGAGGTCGGTGCCTGGCTCTGGACCATCGCACTACGCCGTCTCATCGACCAACTTCGCAAGCGCCCACCGCCCCGACCCGTGGCCGACATCGAACCACTCGCACGGGTATTTGACGAGGAGATCCCGATGGCCCTCGGACACACCGAAATGGGGGCGGCATTCTCCGCTCTTGAACCGTCACTTCGTGCGGTCCTTACGTGTACGGCACTTGATGGATTGACGAATGTCGACACTGCCGCTCTGCTCGGAATTCCGGTCGGGACGGTGAAATCTCGACTCTCGAGGGCGAGAGAAACACTCAGGGAGGTGTTGCCATGACCTCAGTCGAGGAATTCGAGGCGGTGCTCGGCCGAGCGGGCCGGCACCCGCGTTTCATGGCCAACATGACAAGTAAGGCCGTCGACCGCGACCGCCTCACGACCAACCTCGCGGCGATCAATTCCGAGATAGACGCGCCAAGACCAAAACTCATCGCAAGGTTGCTGGCCCGACTCGGCGTCCCCGACCGCGTGATACCGCTTGTTACCGCCACACCCGCACTAAGGCGTTCGTGGACGGTAGCGGTGGTGTTGTCAATGCTGTTCGCCCTCAACGCCGCATCTGGAAGCTCCAGCGTGGGCACTGACCGCATCATTGTGTTCCTGACCATCGCCCCGTTGATCCCGGTGCTAGGCGTGGCGCTCGCATTTGGTCCGGCCGTCGACCCCACCCACGAAGTGGCGGTGGCTGCTCCCATGGACGGGTTCAGATTATTTCTGGTCAGAGCGGTGACGGTTTTCGTGTCGGCCACCATCACTCTGGCGTTGGTGTCGGTGATGATGCCCGCCGGTGGTCTCGCACGAATCGGATGGCTACTGCCGGCCCTGGCCACCACGTCGGTCACCATGGCCGTGTCCACACGGTTCGACCCACGGATTTCGGCGGGCGCGGTTGCCACAACGTGGATCTTGTTGGTGGTGGTCATCTCCCAGGCAGCGAACCCCAGTGCGGTATTTGGCCCGTACACGCAGATCATCTCGACGTTGGTGGGAGCGATGGCCGTCGCCGCATTCATCAGACAACGACGCCATCTCGACGAGCTATCGATTCCGAGCCGGCAATGACCGCTCCGACAATCGCGCTCAATGGAGTTAGTCACAGCTACGGACGCACCGTCGCTCTCGACCTCAAGGATCTGATCACAACCGGGGGTGCAACTGCGATTCTGGGGCCCAATGGCTCTGGCAAGAGCACCATGTTGAGGCTTCTCGCCACGCTGCTGGCTCCGCAATCCGGATCAATTCGGATCGACGGTCTTGATCCAACTGTCCCCATCGAGCGCACAGCCATCCGTCGAAGGCTCGGATATGTAGCGCAACGCGACGGTCTTCCGGCGCGGATGAGGGTTTCCGAATTCTGCGACTACGTCGCCGCTCTCAAGGAAATCGGCCCGTCTCGCCTACGACGGCGATGGACCTCATGGGTACTCGAACGGGTGGGGCTCGACCATGTCGCTGATCATCGGATACGTGCCCTCAGCGGCGGGATGCAACGCCGTCTCTCAGTGGCTCAGGCTCTCCTCGGGGGTCCCGACCTGTTGGTGCTCGACGAACCGCTGACTTCCCTCGACACTGAACATCGAGACGAGATTGCCGGGTTGATACGCCAAACCGCTCAGAACGCCAACATCGTGGTCGCCACCCACCACGCCGACGAACTGGCGTCGGTGTGCCGACAAGTGGTTGTGCTTGACCAGGGGCTAGCCGTGTTCGCAGGCACTCCCACCGAACTGGCCTCTCTGGCCACCGGACGAGTGTGGGAGTCGGATAGTCCCACCGCTCACGCCGCCTGCCGCGCCGTCGGACCGAACCGTTACCACTGTGTGGGGGACCAGCCTCCATCCGGAGCGACAGAGTCAGAACCGACGGTGGCAGACGGATACTTGGTGCTCGTTCGCCGCCATTGACGACCCGCACCGAACCATGGGCCAAA
>CAZHMP010000026.1:0-17362 GCA_964533595.1 uncultured Acidimicrobiales bacterium
CTCCTCGTCCCGAACGAGGCGCGCTACCAACCTGCGCCACTGCCCGTGTGCAGAACCGGAATGTTACCGTCGGTGGTGCCGCGATCCCACTGACGAGCCGCGCCGAATCAACCCTCCGGGGAAGCCCCAGCCGACTGGCCTGTTGCGAGCGCGGAATCGATCTTGTTGAGCAGCGCGAAGGCGTCGAGTGGTTTGACGATCCAATCGTCGGCGCCGGTGTGTTTGGCCAAGAATATGTCGGCTTCGCGGTCGAGAAGCAGAAGGATCGGACGAGGGGCGAGGCGATCTGCACCCTCCTCCTGTCGCAGCGCCAAGCTGGCAGCACCTCCACCCATGTTGCCGATCTGAAGGTCGAGGATCACCAGATCGGGATCGACCGCCTTTGTGGCGGGTACGACGTCGGTGCCGGCCCTCACCCGATGGATGAGGTGAGTGCCGCCAACAGCGGCCTCGACCTCGTCAAGTACTGAATCGGCGTCTGTGGCCAGAAGTATGCCCGTCACGATTGAGATCGTAGCGGTGGTCCGGCTGAGGGCCACGGTCGGGCGTCGCGTGCCGCGTGGCGATACCATGCTCACGTGCTCGACATCATCATCGAACCTGCGGACAATGACGGATATGCCGTGCTTCGCCCCAAGGGCGAACTCGACGCGTACTCAGTGGCGCAATTCCGCGAGGCATTCTCCACGATCAGCGATGAACCGCGCTTGATCGTCGATCTCGCCCAAGTTCAGTTCATTGATTCAGCTGGACTCGGAGCGCTTATCGGTGGAATCCGCAAGTTGCGGGAGAACGAGGGCCGGATCAGCGTCTTTTGTGACCGGTCCAACATCAACCGACTTCTCCACACCACCGGGTTCAATCGCATCGTGCCGGTCAAGGAGACCATGCCCGAGGCAGTCGCATCGCTCGAAGAACAGCCCGACTGAGCCTGTAGCCGGAGTCAGCCGGCAGAAATCAACAGGTCGGCGATCGTTGTGAGGCCCTCAATGTCGTGGACATCGGACGACAACAACGGGACCTTGGCCAGCGCTGCTGCGTCGATCTCGGCCATCAGTTCATCGATGCGCTGATCTTCACCGGCGGCGGCGGCGGTGTGATCGGCCAGGGCCGTGGCCGCGGCAGACATGTGGCGACGCGTCCTGGCGAGGGAGATTTCATGCGCTCTCTTTGATGATGTCGACAGGTTGGCAAGCATGCGATTGGCAACGACGGCTTCGACTCGCAGATCGGATTGTCGGAGTCGGTTGAGGAAGAATCGTGCTTCGTCGAGCGTGTCCGGTCTGGGCGATGCCACCAGGACAAAGGCGGTGTGGTCGTCGGCCAACAGATCAAGCGTGGCCATGGCCCTTGACCTGAACCCCTCCTCCATGCCTTCGAACGACTGAAAGAAGGCCACGGCCTCATCGACTACGTCGGCGCCCACCACGCGAGCGAGTTGCCGCAGCATGGTCTGAGCGGCGCTGTTGAGGGCTCGGAACACGCCCCGGCTTGGGGCGGTCAGCATTCGATATATCGGATTGTCGAGAAGCCGGGCGAGGAGAAGCGGAGCGTCGAGAAAGGCGAGTGCATCGCGGGATGGCGGAGTGTCGACAACGACAAGGTCCCAGTCGCTGCTCTCGTGGAGTTCGCTCAGCTTCTCGACGGCCATGTAGTCCTGCGTGCCCGACAACGTTGTGGAGATGTTGCGGTAGAACCGGTTGGCAAGGATCTTCTCGGACTGCGTGGCATCGGCCGAATTGCGCCGGACCACTTCGTCGAACGTCGACTTGGTGTCGAGCATCAGTGCGCCGAGCCGGCCGGGCCACGGCCCCTCAATCGTGACCGGTGAGTTGCCAAGCTGGTCGATTCCGAGCGAGTCAGCGAGTCGTCGGGCGGGGTCGATCGTGACAACCACGGCACGGCGCCCGCTTCTGGCCGCGGCGAGCGCAGTCGCTGCAGCGGTTGTGGTTTTGCCGACTCCGCCGGTGCCACAGCAGACCACCACGTGTCGGTCGCGAACGATGTCGAGGTAGTTGGTCATGATGAAGGGAGCTCCGATATGCCGAGAGCCATGGCGTCGGCCAGTTTCTCGATCTCGGGCGGACCAAGGTGAGGAACGAAGAGCTGTGGTAGGTGGATTTGGGGCAGTGGCAGCTTCTCGGAAAGACGGGCCAGTTGGCGCTGCTGCAGCGACGTGCGCTCCAGACGGAAGCGGGCTGCAGTTCGCATGTCATTGAGCTCGTTGTCGGAGATGTCGAGACCGCGACTTCTTTTGATCTTGTCTGCGTCGAGCCCACGTATTGGTGGGATGAGGCCGTTGACGATGATCGGTCCCAGGGAGATTCCGACCTCGTCCTCCACGGCGAAGGAGGTCTCGATCAGTTCGTTGACCGGAGTTTCCTCGGGAATGCTCACCAACATGACTCGGCATCTGGCTGGATCAGACAGCAGCGCCAGCGTCTCCTCGGCCTGCCGATGAATCGTGCCGGCCCGAGCGGTGTCGCGCACTCCGGCGGGGCTGCGCAGGAACCCCAGAGCGTGCCCGGCTGCGGGAGCATCCACGACGATCAGGTCGGCAACCCGATCCGATTCGAGCTGCCGGATCTTTCCCAGCACGAGAAGATCCTTGATTCCGGGAGTGGCAGTTGCCACGACCTCGAGGATTCCCGAACGGGCCATGCGTTTGGCGATTCGTTTGAATCCGTGTTCGGACAGCCACTCGACGAGAGCCTGATCAGGGGTAAGGGACCTGCATCTGATGTTGGTCGGTCGATCGGCGTCGTCGACTACGTCGGTCTCCTCGTAGCCTTGGGAGTCGGCTCCGAGCAAGGCGCCGGCAGCCGAACGGCCGGACACCTCCACGAGGAGTACCGACTTTCCGGCGCGAGCAGCTGTCACGGCGATTGTCGCGGCAGCGGCAGTTTTTCCGACACCGCCCTTTCCAGCCACGATCAGGACCCGCGAAGATGCGAAGAAAATACCGGGATCCATTCCCCTCCTCGTTGGTGCGACCGGTCGCCGCGCGGCGAGTGAGCCTATCTCTGCTGGCCGTGCTGATGATCTCCAGCGTGATGCTCGGGATGCTGCCGGCCGGCGCAACCGGCAGCGCTGAGACCCCGGACCCCGGTCCAGACGTAGTCGACTCACCGACTTTCGACGTGATCCAGATTTCTGGTCTCATCGATGAGATCGTTGCCAGCTTCATCGAGAGCGCCATTTCCAAGGCTGAATCGAACCACTCCGGCGGCCTCATACTCCAGGTCAACAGCACCGACGCAGTCGTGTCCGACCGTCGAGTTGCGGAGTTGGCAAGTGCCATAGCCGCCTCAGAGGTTCCGGTTTATGCCTGGGTGGGGCCATCCGGGGCCAAGGCTGAGGGGTCGGTTGCTCAATTGGTGGCGGTGAGCGAAGAGATGGCCGTCGCGGTCGGTGCTCGTTTCGGCAAAACCGGCGACCTTGTGGTTCCCGACGCGCTGCTCCCACCGGCATTCCTGTCGGCCTCTGAGGCGCTCAGAACCGACACTGTCGACGAGGAGGGGATCATCGAGATTGGCATGGCCAATCGTGACGCACCCACTCTCGGCTTTTTCGCCCTCGAGCTGCCCGGCTTCGGAACTCGAATCGATGATTCCGGCGAGGAGCCGTTGAGGGTTCCCACGTCGGCCGTGAGATTCACGAAATTGCCCCTGTTCGACGGATGGATGCATACGTTCGCCAGCCCGGCAATGGCGTACCTGCTGTTCATCATCGGGGCCGCACTTCTGATATTCGAGTTCTACACCGCTGGTGTCGGTGTTGCCGGAGTGGTTGGAGCGGCATGTTTCATCTTGGGGAGTTTCGGACTTGATGTGCTTCCGGCCAGATGGTGGGCGGTTGCGCTGCTGGTCGGGGCCATGCTCGGCTACGCGGTCGATGTGCAGACCGGTGTTCCTCGCCTCTGGTCGGGGATCGCCACTGTCTGGCTCACGGTGGGCTCATTGTTCTTGTTTGATGGCGTCTCCATTTCGTGGATCACTTTGGTGGCCGGTATTGGCGGAATCACGTTGGCCATGACATCGGGCATGCCCGCGATGGTCCGCTCGAGATTTGGCACCCCGACGATTGGCCGTGAATGGATGATCGGCCTCATGGGTGTTGCAGCAGAGGAGATCAAGCACGATGGCGTGGTGTTGATCGACGGGGCACCATGGAAGGCTCGCGTCAACCGCACCACTCCGATTCCCGCAGGTGATCAGGTACGGGTCGTTGCCATCGAGGGTCTGTTCTTGGAGGTTGAGCCCGAGGAGGGTGGCGCCCGCGACTACCGCGAAATGCGAAACTGACAGGTTTCCACAGCTAATCCACAGAATTCTCACTGTGAGTGGCTGACTTGTCCCTCTTACCACATTGTGCGTTTGTGACGAATGTCTCATAGGTGGTAGGCAAGTGTGGGGCTAGAGGGGGTAAGTGATGGCGATCTCACGGAGCATGACGGATTGGCAACTTCGCGCTGCCTGTCGGGGCCCACAATCGGCGGTCTTTTTTCCTCCGCCGAGGTCTGAGAGGCGAGAGGACAAGCGGCGTCGAGAGGCTCGGGCCAAAGCCATCTGTGAAGAATGCTCAGTGACGTCGGAATGTCTCGAGTACGCCATCACCATCAAGGAGCAGCACGGCATTTGGGGCGGCTTGAACGAACATGAGCGAAAGTTGCGTCCAGTCGGCTGACGCAGCGGCAATCAGTTGGGTTCTGGCATCCTCGGGCCGGGAATTCTCAAGTCGCCCCGTCGGCGGGTGACCCCGGTGCCGTCAAGGCGAGAGAGAATTGGGATGGCGAACTTGCGAGTGGTGCCCCACGCATCTCTCAGTTGGGCGACCGTGACGCCATCGGGATTCTCCGCCAGTAGACGAGCGGCGATTGACACCGCGTGGTCCACCGCGGCCGCGGCGAAGAAAACACCCGACTCCTCGATCACCTGACCTCGTTTGATCAACTCGCGAAGTTCGGCCCGGTCGATTCCGTCTGCGTCGGGTGGTGTAAGTCCTCCCATTTGCAATACCGAGAGAAAGGGATGGTCGGCCAGCGCGTCGATTGCACCAATCGGCTTGGCTCTGTTTGCGGTGATCTCGACGCCATCGACGTCGCCAAGTACTGCCCGTTGGAATTCGTCAAGAGTCGCGATGTCAAGACCGAGTGGGCCCGCGGCGGCGACCGACTCGCGGAGTTCGTCAACGGCGAGTCGAAGCACGTCCGGGTCGACCGCCCATCGGCCGACATCCGGTGATCTCGTCTCCCCTGTGATCAGCAACAGCTTGTCAACGTCGATACGTCCTCGCTCGGCGATCACTCGCTCGACGCTGCGGTCGGGGCGTGATTTGGCTGCCGTGAGTACCGGGTCCACGTCGAGTATTTGTCCTCCCCCCAATGTCTCGCCGCGTCCGGCCTCGCGCAGGATGTATCTGTCTCCGGGAAGCAGGGGGAGCGATTGCGGGAGATGCAATCTGATCGAACCGACTTCGCCGGGATCAAGACCGCTTGCCCCCAGCACCGATGCCTTGACCGGATGTTCGCCGGAACCGATGTAGGCCATGTGTGCACCGCGTTTGGTGACACGGTGATCGAGCGAATCGAGCACCACGAGTTCGGCATCGACCATGCGGGTCTGGTGCCACTGTTCAGCGAAGACCAGAACGTCACCGCGGTGGATCTGGTCGTGGGACACGCCACTGAGATTGACGGCTACCCGATTTCCGGGGCCCACTTTGGTGCGCTCGGTGTGGAGGCTCTGGAGAGCTCGGATTCTCACCGCATGTCCAGCCGGGAGCACGGCCAACTCCTGTTCAACACGGAGCATTCCGCCGGTGAGAGTGCCAGTGACCACGGTCCCGGCTCCCTTGGCGGCGAATACGCGGTCGATCCACAAGCGGGGACGCTTGGAATCCGAGGCCGTCGGCGTGTTGGCGAGTAGGCGGTCGAGAGCACCGACCACATCATCAACGCCCGTTCCGTCGATGGCATCCACGTCGACAATTTCGGCACCTTCGAGAAAGGTGCCGGCGACGGAATCGATCACCTCGAGCCTGGCCAACTCGCGAAGGTCATCATCGGCTTGGCCAACTTTGGTGAGCGCGATCATGCCGCTTTCGATACCGAGAAGCTGCAATATTCGCAAGTGTTCCTCTGATTGCGGCTTCCAGCCTTCGGTGGCGGCCACGACAAACAGGCACGCGCTGACTCCTCCAACCCCGGCGAGCATGTTCTTGAGAAACCTCACGTGACCGGGAACATCAACGAAAGCCACTCCTCGTTGAGATGGCAGCTTCGCGGAGGCGAATCCGAGGTCGATGGTCAGACCGCGGGCCTTCTCCTCGGCGAGCCGGTCGGGATCGGTTCCGGTGAGGGCCCGGATAAGGGTTGATTTGCCGTGGTCGACATGACCGGCGGTTGCTACGACATGCATCAATGCGTCCGGTGGATCTGGATTCGACTCAACTCAGTGCCTTCAGTGCCGCGGCAACTTCGGTGTCGTCTGACGGGTGGATGGTTCGCAGATCGATGATCGTGTGTTGATCGACGACTCGGGCGATGATCGGCCGGGGCAGCTCACGAAGAGACTCTCGCTGATCCCCCCTGATCGAGACTCCGATCGATGGGATCTCCACGCCGGGAAGAGTTCCGCCGCCGGGCGTGGCGAGCGTCTCGATCACCTCGCCGACTTGGTATGCACCGGCCCGCAGCCGGAGTTCGTCGACGGAAATGGCGGCCATTCTCCAGAAGGGGATCTCCAGCCCGTCTCCTCGCAGGTAGGCGAGTGCGGTCGACTGCAGTGCTGCGAGAACAAGGGATCCGGGGCGTAGGGCCCTGGCGAGCGGATGCTGTGCACATTTGGCGATGAGGCCGGCCCGCCCGGCTATGACCCCGGCCTGTGGGCCTCCGAAGAGTTTGTCGCCCGAGAATGTGATCAGAGATGCGCCAGCCTCGAGGGACTGACGTGCCGATGGCTCTCGGGCGAGCCAGCCCGGTGGACCACCGTCGAGCCAGGGGCAGCGGTTGTCGAGCAGACCCGATCCGATATCGGCCACCAGCGGTGGTCCGAGATCGCTCAGTTGAGCCGTGGTGGGCGCTTCGGTGAAACCCACTATGCGATAGTTGGACTGGTGTACCTGCAGCACCGCTGCAACGTCGTTGCTGGAGTCGTCGATTGCGTTGGCGAAATCGGCTCGTCGCGTTCGATTTGTCGTTCCTACCTCGACCAGTCGTGCACCGGAGCGGGTCATCACATCGGGAATTCGAAACCCGCCGCCGATTTCGACCATCTCACTTCGTGACACTGCCACATCGCGGCCTTCGGCCAGAGCAGCAACAACCAGCAGAACGGCGGCAGCACAATTGTTGACCACTAGTGCAGCTTCGGCACCGCACGCTCGTGCAATGAGGGCGGGTGCGGTGGACATTCGTGACCCTCGCTCACCTGTTGTGAGATCGAGCTCGAGATTCGTGTAGCTCTCCTCCTGGTGCCAGGCGAGTGGTGCCCGTCCGAGGTTGGTGTGCAGGAGAGTTCCTGTGGCGTTGATGATCGGCGTCAGCAGTTGCCGCTGCATGGACCGGGCAATTTCTGCTGCATGCGCGGGGGATCCATCGGCTATGGCTTGTCGGGCGGCCTCCACCAGCATCGGATGGGGGAGTCCGGTGTGCGCCAGCGATCTGGCGAGCCGGTCGACGGACGGTGGCCGTTCTGAATGGGGTTGGTCGGGTCCTGCCACGGTCGCGCCAGCCTATGTGGCTCGTGGCCCCTACGATGAAGCCGTGTTCGCAATCATCTTGTTGCTGTTTCTGGCCGTGCCCATCCTCGAGATCTATTTCGTGGTGCAGGTCGGTTCTTCGATTGGTGTATTGGCGACCGTTGCTCTTCTTATTCTGATCAGCGTCACCGGAGCTTGGCTGCTGCGCCACCAAGGTTTGAGCGTGTTGGCAAGAATCCAATCGAAACTCGCTCGGGGCGAGATGCCGGGCAAGGAACTCGTCGACGGTTTGTTGATCGTGTTTGCGGGTGCACTGATGCTCACTCCGGGATTCATGACTGACGCCTTCGGCATCTTCTTGATGTTGCCTCCCACGCGTGCGGTGGTGCGGATCGCCTTGATGCGCAGGTTCGGAGCTCGAGTGGCATCCGGCGGAGGGTCCTACGGCCGGGGCGGGTTCGTCTCGTGGAGCGGACCCACCCACGTTGGAGACGTATGGGTCTCCAATGACGACGACCAACCCGGAAATCAAACGATCGAGCTCCAAGCGCCCGAAGAGTGACTCGTTGGCCTTTGCCGCCAACTGCTATTCGCCGCCCGACCCGAAGAGCGGGTGTCGTGATTCGTCGGGTGCAACGAATTCCGTCATGTTCTTGAGCCATGGGGCGAGCCCAACGGGGGCCGCGCCCTAACACGCGGGGCACATTGATGCCAATACGGAGCACTGCGGTTGACGATGGAATAGATACAGCTAGGGTTTCGTTCACTGGTTGAGCGGGAATTGACCCCCGCCGAGAGGAGACCTGATCGTGATTACCCTTACCGACGTTGCAGTATCAAAGGTCAGCGAGCTGATCGAAGCCGAAGGCGAAGAGGGCTTGGCGCTTCGTGTGGCCGTGCGCCCCGGAGGATGTTCAGGATTCTCCTACGACATGTTTTTCGATGCCGATGTGGCAGATGATGACGTGAAGGCCACCTACGGTTCGATCAATGTGATTTCCGATTCCTCGTCGGCACAAATGCTCACCGGCGCCACGCTCGATTACAAAGACGGTCTTCAGGGCGCGGGGTTCTCGATCGAAAACCCCAACGCGCAAAACAGCTGCGGCTGTGGCAATAGTTTCAGCTGAGCTACCTTCATCGGCGTGACTCATTACGCCCTTGATCCAGAGTTTCTTCCGTTCACCGACCTGCTCCCAATCGAATCGGATTTCTCCACCATCGAGAGTGTGAGAGAGGTCAGATTGGCCAGGGAACAGTGGTTTCCGAGTCATCCCGCGGAACGGGACGATGTCTCGGTGAGCGATGTGTCAATACCCGGCGATGAAGACGGCACGACCATCCCCTTGAGGATTTATCGGCCCGTATCGGCGGATGGCGGGGCTCGGCCGGCCGTGTTGGAAATCCACGGAGGCGGGTTCATGATCGGGTCGCTCGAGATGGTCGATCCGTTGTGCTATTCGACAGCGGGCACGGTGGATGCCGTGGTTGTCTCGGTCGACTACCGTCTCGCTCCCGAGCATCCCTATCCGGCGGGCGTGACCGACTGCTATCGCACTCTCAACTGGATGACCGAACACGCCACCGAGTTGGGGATCGACACCCGCAGGGTGGCCGTTGCCGGGCAGAGCGCCGGAGCCGGCCTGGCGGCAGCCACTGCTTTGATGGCCCGTGATCTCAACGGACCGGAGCTCTGTTTCCAGTGGCTGGAGATCCCCGAACTCGACGATCGTCTCAACAGCGATTCAATGGTCGAATACTCCGACACACCGGTATGGAATCGCCCCAACGCCATTTGGAGCTGGAAACATTACTTGGCCGGAGTCGAGGGTGAGGAAGTGCCGGCCTACGCCGCTCCGGCGCGTGCCACCGACCTCTCGGGCCTACCGCCGGCCTACATCACGGTGATGCAGTTCGACCCTCTCCGAGACGAGGGCATCGAATACGCCCGACGTTTGATGCATGCAGGAGTGCACGCCGAGTTGCATGCCTATCCGGGCACGTTTCACGGGTCGACACTTCTCACCGAGGCCCAGGTCTCACGCCGCGGCATGGCAGATTCGATGGCCGCGGTCGAGCGGGCGCTCAGACCGCGGTGAGAGCGGTGGCGAGTTCGCTGCGATCCCAAATGGTCGACAGAGTCGACTTGATTTCGGCTGAGGAATCCGCCACGTAGACAACCGGCTCAAACGGAAGTCGGTTTATCTGGACCGCCGGGGTGGTGTCGGGAAAGCTGCCGGTCTGGAAGATGGAGGGGTCGGTGTAGACCTCGGCGTGGATGAAATCGATGTCGGGACGGCTGGGCGCAGCGTCGATCAACAAGTCGACAACGGGTCCGCATATCTCGGTTTGGCAGAAGCCGGGCGTGGCAATCAACAGCACGGTGGGGCGGCCGTTGTCGAGCACGTCGGCGAGATTGTTGTCGTGGAACGGACAGGGCACCGCACGTGTGCAGATCGGTTCGACCCCGCGGTGGTCATCGGTTGTGGGTGTGTCGACCGACCGCATCTGATCGCCGACAAGAGGCACCTCAACGTCGGACTTGTTGCGGACCAGGAACAGAATTGGTTCGACTTCGGGAAAGTCCGGGAGAGAGGCTTCGTGTCGGCCCGTTTCAGTGGGGGTGAACACGACTGGGTAGTACGGGGTGATGATTCCATCGCCGTGCCGTGTTGATTGGCCGCCGCCGATCTCGACGCCTTTCCGCTTGACCACAATGTTGGCCGTTGCTGGAGCATTTGACCGCATGAAATCGGCCTCGTCGCGAAGTACGAACGTGATTCGTTGCGGGCTCCCGGGGATTGTGACTGAGTCGTCGTTGGTGCCGACGGGAAACGAGGGATACAGGAATGCCGGGCTACCGGCTCCAGTTGTTGTTGTGGCCGGAGCGGCCGAGTCGGAACCTCCTCCGCATGCGGCCAGTAGGCCGGCGCCGAGGCCGCCGGTGAGAAATGTTCTGCGGTTGATAATGCTCACGGGCCGGACCGTAGCATTCTGCAAATGCCTAATGATTCCCACGACAGCATCGAGTTGATGGTCGACGGCCGCGCGGTGGTTGTTGGCAATTCGGGTGCATCTCTTCTCGAAGTGCTTCGTGACCAACTGGGCATTGTTTCGGTGAAGGACGGGTGCAGCCCGCAGGGGCAGTGTGGCTGCTGCACGGTGTTGGTCGACGGCCAGCCGAGAGTGTCATGTGTGACGCCGGCACGGCGAGTCCGTGGTCGCGAGATCACGACTGTGGATGGCCTCGATGCGAGTGTGGCCGAGAAGTGGGCCGAGGCGTTCCACTCCACCGGCGGAAGCCAGTGCGGGTTCTGCACCCCGGGAATCATCTGCCGATTTGAAGGCTTGCGATCCAGTGGTGTCGATCCCAGCGATCGCGGCGCTGCCGCCAAGGCCCTGCAGGCCCATCTGTGCAGGTGCACCGGATGGCAGACGGTGCTCGACGCATGGAGCGCATTCGGCACGAGCCCTGGCACTGACCGAACTTCGAGTTCGCAAGACTCTGCACGTCGAGCAGAGATCGAGGGTGGATCTCCCCAAACGGTCGATCCCGCGGTTGCGCTCGGTCGGGGCGGATTCGCTGATGACGCTGCGCCCTCCGATGCACTGATTGCGTTCCGAGTGACTGGCGAGTCAGAGTGGGCCGTAGCCGAGAACCAGTCGGATGCGCGTCTGGCCGCGGGCAAGGTACAAGGCCGTCGTACCACGGGCGACTGGGGTCATCCGTTGGAGGTGCCTCCCGGCGATTGGGATCTCGTGCTGGCCACAACGTGGGTTGAGCCGGCCTATCTCGAGACCGACGCGTCGTGGTGCCTACCAGGAGGGGCCCCGGCATCGCCCGTTGCCAACGGAGGGGCGTTCGGTTCGAAGTCCGGCAGCGAAGTCGGCGACGTTGCGCGGCGTTTGGCAGACGAGTACGGCCGACCGGTTCGGGCCATGTATGCGCGTGAGGATGCCGTGCGACATGGCGCGAAACGTCCACCCATGGCGGCAGGACTCATGCGGGACGGAAGTGGTGTGGTCAGAGTGGTGGCAACCCCTGGAATCAGCGACGCCATTCACTCCATGCTTCCGAAGGTGAGAGTGGAAGAGGTGGTGGTGCCCGGGCCGCCCACATCGGCTCACGTGCGCGGAGCGGGATGGGTTGAAGCGGCAGTTCTGTCGGCGGGCCTACGAGGCGACGTGGGCTGGATCGACGGTCCGTCCGGCGGTTCGGCCACGGCCGATGTCAGGCCTGATGGTTCGATCGCGGCCGAGGTTCGATGTGGTCCACCTCTCGATGAAGTCGTGTTGAGGTCCTATTGCATCGGCGCGGCTCACATGGCGTTGTCGTGGGTGACGAGTGAGTCGCTTTCGGTCGATGGCCAAGGCCAGGTCCACGACCTCACGATTCGGTCCTTTGGGGTGCTGCGAGCCGTCGACACCCCTCACTTCGATGTTCGGATCCATCACGACGAAGGGCCGTCGGTAAACGGAAGCGATGCCGTCTTCGCGGCGGTTGCCGCTGCCGTCTGGTTGGATCTCGGGCTGCCATCTCGATGGCCGCATACATTGTGATCATCGATCGCCGACAGAATTTACGAGGAGACAATCATGAGCAAGCCCGTGGGCCCATACACACCCATCGTTCGCGGCGGTGATGTGCTTTACACATCCGGCCAGATCGGGATTGCGGCTGGTGCAATCGTCGAGGGAGGATTGGAGGCCGAACTCCGGAGGGCGTTCGTCAACTTGCGCGAGGTTCTTTCGTCTGCCAATGCGTCACTTTCCGATGTTGTCAAGACCACGGTCTTCTTGGCCGACATCGCGGACTATGCCGAGATGAACACCATCTACATGCAGGAGTTCGGTGATCATCGCCCGGCTCGTTCGGCAGTGGCCGTGGCGGCGCTTCCGCTGGGTGCGCGAGTGGAGATCGAGGCTGTGGCCACGATTTGAGCCCGACCGGTTGGCGGTGGGGTTTCGTCGCAACGGGTGACGTAGTCTCGACGCATGGAATGCGATTCTCTGATTGAGCACATTCGCCGATCGGTGATCGGTCGGGATCAAGTTGTTGACGGGGTTTTTGGTCCGCGACCAGTGATATATGCCGACTACACCGCGTCGGGCCGCTCTCTTTCTTTCATCGAGGACTTCATCCGGAAGTCTGTTCTCCCTTTGTATGCCAACACCCACACCGAGTCATCGGGCACGGGGTTGCAGACCAGTCGATTCCGTGAGGACGCCAGAGAGATCATCCGCCAGAGTGTTGGCGCCGACGACAATCATGCCGTGCTGTTCTGCGGGAGCGGATCGACATATGCCATAGATCGCATGGTCGGTGTGCTCGGTCTCCGACTGCCGGCCACGTTCGTGGATCAGCACGCCGACGGGTTTGATGTGCCCGCCGATCAAAGACCGGTGGTCTTCATCGGTCCCTATGAGCATCATTCCAACGAGCTTCCGTGGCGCGAATCAATCGCTGATGTGGTCACCATCGACGAAGACGAAAATGGTCATATTGATCTGGATCATCTGAGGATTGAGCTGGAACGGCGAGCTGATCGGCCGTTGCTCATAGGTTCGTTTTCAGCAGCATCCAATGTCACCGGAATTGTCACCGACACCGACGCCATCGCAACGTTGCTGCACAGTCACGGTGCTCTCTCGTTCTGGGACTATGCGGCCGCGGCACCGTATGTCGAGATCTCCATGGGATCTGATGTCGACGGCAACCTGGCGTACAAGGACGCCATTTTCATGTCTCCACACAAGTTCATCGGTGGGCCGGGCACTCCCGGAGTCCTGGTGGCCAGAAAGGAACTGTTCAAGAATCGCGTTCCGGACGTTCCCGGTGGCGGCACCGTGAAATTCGTGAACGCCGACGATCACGATTACCTGGACGAGATCGAACACCGCGAAGAGGGAGGCACTCCCGCGATCGTCGAGTCGATTCGGGCAGGTCTGGTGTTCCAACTCAAAGAGGCGGTCGGCCCGGCCGAGATTCGTCGGCGCGAGGAAAGCTTCGTGTCCCGGGCGGTTGAGGCATGGGATCAAAACCCCGCCATCTGGCTGCTGGGAAACCATGATGCTGAGAGACTGTCGATCGTGTCCTTCGTGGTTCGTCACGGAGACCGACACCTCCATCACAACTTTGTTGTGGCATTGCTGAACGACTTGTTCGGTATCCAATCACGAGGCGGATGCTCTTGTGCCGGACCTTATGGCCACCGACTGCTTCACATCGACATTGTGGAATCACACGAATTCGAACGGGAAATCGCACGCGGATGCGAGGGCATCAAGCCGGGATGGGTGCGGGTCAATTTCAACTACTTCATCGATGAATCCGTCTTCGACTACGTGGTGAGAGCGGTCGACCTCGTTGCCACTCACGGAGCAAGACTGCTGCCCTATTATCGCTTGGAACCCAACACGGGTATCTGGCGACATCGCAGCGACGCGAGCCCAGTGCCAATGTCGCTGCATGATGTCGACTATTCGAGCGGGTGCATGGAGTTCCCGACGCCGGACCCCCAGGCACCGGCCGGCTATCTGAGCCACTACATCGATGAGGCTCGTCGAATATTCGATGACGCCTCGACCAACCTGCCCCAACCGGTTGGCCGTCCGGAAGTGAGTGACGATTTCGAGAGCCTGCGCTGGTTTCCGCTGCCAGATGAGATTCGTTCGTGACTGACCGGCCTCCCGGTCGGGCGGTTGGGTCGGTCGTTGATTCGTCTGGCAGACTGATCGCATGGTTGGAGCGATAGTCATCATTGTTGCGCTGGTTGTGCTCATGCCGGTGGGTGTCGTCATGAGTGGGGCGGCGGGTGCTGGGCTGCTTGGGTGGTTATTGGGGCGCGACCGCGACCTCGACAATCTCGACGACGCCGGCGAGCCCAACGAATACCTTCAGATCGCCGACTCGAACCCCTGGCAGTAGTCCCAGCCGGGCTGATCGAGCCGGGTGGCGAATCGGCTTGTCAGGCGGTCCAGCGACTCTTGCCGAACGAATAACCAACCGAGCGAACGGTCTGGACCAGACCGGCGTACTCCTCGCCCAGTTTGGCTCGGAGACGACGAATGTGAACGTCGACGGTTCTGGCACCGCCGTAATAGTCGTAGCCCCACACTCGGCTGAGCAGGGTCTCTCGACCGAATACCTTTCCGGGTTGCGCGGCGAGGAACTTCAACAACTCGTACTCCATGTAGGTGAGATCGAGTGGACGATCACCGATCACCGCCTGATATGTCTCCAGGTTCATCACCAGAGGTCCGTGCTCGATCAGTTGAGTCGATGACTCGTGTCCGGCCTTGCGGAACAAGTGCTTGAGCCGGGCCTCCAGTTCCACCGGCTGAAACGGGTGGAGGCAGAAGTCGTCGAAATAGTCGTCGTGCGTTTCGAGCTCCGATAAATGAGCGCCGCCGACCAACACCAGAATTCGCGACACTGCGAAGTCGGCTCCCCGAATCAATCGACAGAATCTGAGCCTTTCATCAAGCGTGATTGAGGGGTCGGTATCGGCGATGACAATCGCGCCGGGCCATCCGTCGTCGGGTTCCGATCGGCGAGCATCGTCGATGTCTGACACTGCTTTCCATGCCCAACCACCGAGATCCAGGGCGCGCGCGAGCTCCGGGGGGACGGGGACCGGGTGGACCAAGATCGGATCCATGCCCGTCACCCTACGGTCACCATTGCGGCAGATACCTCTCGAGTTCGAACTGGGTGACCTGTGACTGGAACTCCGACCACTCCGCACGTTTGTTGCGAAGGAACCACTCGAAGATGTGATCCCCCAGAGTCTCACGTGCCAGGTCGGAGCCCTCCATTACGTCGAGTGCTTCGTCGAGTGAGCGGGGCAATGGTCGGATCCCCAGCTCGCGGCGCTGCCGTTCGTCGAGTTCGAACAGGTTGACGTTGGTCTCATCGGGCAGTTCATAGCCCTCGGATATTCCGCGCATGCCGGCGTTGAGGAGGAGCGAGAACGACAGGTAGGGGTTGGTTGCTCCGTCGAGAGCGCGGTATTCAATTCGTGCTGATTCGGACTTGGCCATCTTGCGCACGGGCACCCGAACCAGCGCCGATCGATTGTTGCGCGCCCACGCGACATATGGCGGGGCTTCGGACGTCTCGGCAAATCTCTTGTAGCTGTTGATCAATTGATTGGAGACGGCGGTGATCTCCCGGGCGTGATGGAGGATCCCAGCGGTGAATTGTCGGGCCGTCGTTGAGATTCCGTATTCATCGTCGGGGTCGTGGAACACGTTGGTGCCGGCTTCGAAAAGCGAGAGGTGAGTGTGCATGCCCGAACCCTGCACACCGTTGAGCGGCTTGGGCATGAACGTGGCGTAGGTGTCGTGTTCGAGTGCGATCTTCTTCACGACCAGTCGCAAAGTCATGATGTTGTCGGCCATGTCGAGAGCTTCGGTGTAGCGAAGATCAATTTCGTGTTGGCTCGGGCTGTCTTCGTGGAACGAATACTCGATCGGAATACCCATGGCCTCGAGCATGTGAATGGTTCTTCTGCGCAGATCGCTCGAAATGTCGGCGGTGGTCAGATCGAAATACGAGGCCTGATCGAGCGGCTCGGGCACTCCAGCTTTTGGGTCACCCGTGGCGAAATAGAAGAACTCGACCTCGGGGGCGGCCATCAAGGTGAGACCACGTGTGCGGGCCGTGTCGAGATTGCGTCGCAGAACCTGCCGGGGATCGCCCTCAAATGCCGACCCGTCCAGGTTGGCGATGTCGCAGAACATCCGGCCAGTGGGCTCGTCCTCCGCTGCCCACGGCAGCAGTTCGAATGTTGTTGCATCAGGAATGGCGAGAACATCGGATTCGTGAACCCGACTGAATCCGTCGATTGCCGTGCCGTCGAACTGCACCCCTTCGGCGAATGCCGCGTCGAGTTCGGCCGGCGTGATCGCTACGGATTTGAGCTGTCCGAGCACATCGGTGAACCAGAGTCGGACGAGTCTCACGCCGCGCTCTTCTATGGTTCGCAGCACGTAATCCTGTTGACGTTGCATACCGATCTCCGGAAGTTGTCTGGCAACTGATAATGCCATCGGAGATTGCGTCGCGGCCAGTGGCGGGCGTCCGTTCACATACCGTTCACAAAAGTGCAACAGCTCGGAAACCCTGCGTTGGAACGCTGCCTGCCAGTTCACCACAATGATGGTGTTCCCCAACAACACTCCCGCCCCATGAAGGCGGGTCGAGAAAGTGAACTCATATGGCTTACCGCGCTGAATACTTGTGGATCGACGGCAGCGAACCGACGCGAGAGATCCGTTCCAAGACCAAGGTGCTGGCCGACGGCGCCGAGCCCGGAACATGGGGGTTTGACGGTTCGAGCACCAACCAGGCATCGGGCGACAACTCAGACGTCGTCCTCCAGCCGGTGTTTCAGTGCCCCGACCCCACTCGTGGCCCCGACGACGTTTTGGTGCTCTGTGAGACCCGATTGCCGGCCGACATGTCGCCGCATCCGACCAACACTCGCGCCGTCGCCGCGGCCTCGCTCGCGAAATATGCGGATCAGGAACCCGTGTTCGGGCTCGAGCAGGAATACACGTTGATCAACCCGGCCACCGGCTGGCCAGCGGGATTCCCGCCCAACGGGTTCCCGGCTCCCCAGGGCCCGTACTACTGCGGAGTGGGCGCGCTCAAGAT
>CAZHMP010000026.1:17462-29912 GCA_964533595.1 uncultured Acidimicrobiales bacterium
TGGAACGGTGCCGGAATGCACACCAACTTCTCCACCAAGAGCATGCGTGAGGGTCCCTACGAGAACATCGTCGCCGCATGTGAGGCGATGGGAGCTCTCGGCAAACCCGAAGAGCACATCAGGGCCTACGGTGTTGGCATCGAAGATCGGCTGACCGGAGCGCACGAGACCCAGCGATTCGACCAGTTCAGCTACGGTGTGTCCGACCGCGGCGCTTCGATTCGTATCCCATGGCAGGTAGCCAAGGATGGCAAGGGCTACATCGAGGATCGCCGTCCCAACGCCAACGCTGATCCCTACCAGGTGTCGGCCTTGGTCACCGACACCATCTGTGGCGCGCTGGCCTGACCCAGCCTTGGGAGTGGTCGCCGTAGGATGAGACGATGACGTGTCTGAGCTGCGACCGATGACCGACGCCACCAATGAATTCCTGCGGGTTGCGATCTGCCAGATCGACACCACCGTTGGCGACTTGGAAGGCAACGTCAAGCGAGCTCAGGATGCGCTGGCCGAAGCAGAATCGGCCGGCGCAGACGTCGCCGTGATGCCGGAGATGACCATCACCGGTTACCCGCCCGAAGATCTTCTGTTGAAGCCGGGGTTTGTTGCCGACAGCAGAGCGGCGCTCGGAAAATTTGCGGCGTCAACCGATCGATGCGCGGCCGTGATCGGGTTCGCCGATGGCGCCGGCGCTGATCATGTCGATCATCGGTGGGTGCCCGGCACCGACGAGACCGTCCGCTACTCGAATGGCGTGTGGAATGCCGTGGCGGTGTGCGCCGGTGGACGGGTCATGGGCACCTATCACAAGCGGCATCTGCCCAACTACGACGTGTTCGACGAGCTGCGTCATTTCCGTCCTGGCGACGGGTCGTTGTCTTTGTTCTCCATCGCGGGAGTGCCGGTTGGGATCACTCTGTGCGAAGACGCATGGATCCCGGATGGGCCGGTGTCGCAGTTGGCCAGGGGAGGAGCCCGCCTGGTCATCAACGTCAACGGTTCGCCATTTCGAGAGGGCAAGGCGGCGGTGAGGGAGAGCGTGATACGTAGGCGGGTCTCCGAGGCCGGGGTGCCCATCGTCTACGTCAACTTGGTCGGTGGCCAGGATGAGCTCGTCTTCGACGGCGGATCATTCATGGTGAACGCCAATGGTGAGGTTGAGGCACGCTGCACACAGTTCAATGAATCGATCGCCATGGTCGACGTGGAACTGCCCCTGCCAACATCCACGATCGAGTCGTATCCCGTGGTTGCTGTGACTCCTGCTCGTGAGACGCCACTGCAACGAATGGATCCGCCCACGGAGCCTTTGCTCGAAGTCAACGAAGAACGTTGGCGTGCTCTCGCCCTTGCCACCCACGACTACGTGACCAAGACCGGCTTCTCCGACGTGTGTGTCGGGTTGTCCGGCGGTATCGACTCGTCGCTGGTGGCGGCCGTAGCCGCTCATGCGCTGGGCCCAGAGCACGTTCATGGTGTTCTGATGCCGTCGAGATATTCCAGCGATCATTCGATTTCGGACGCCGAGGCGCTTGCCATCAATCTTCACATCGACGTGCGGACCGTGCCGATCGAGCCCGCTCATGACGCACTCACCTCAATGCTTGTCCCCAACGTTGCTGACGGTCGCATCGAAGTGGGGGATCTCACCGATCAGAATCTCCAGTCCCGGATTCGAGGTGTGGTTCTCATGGCCCTGGCCAACGAGCATGGCTGGCTTGTGCTCACCACCGGCAACAAGAGTGAGTCGGCGGTCGGATACTCAACTCTCTACGGCGATACAGCTGGGGCCTACGCGGTGATCAAGGATGTCTGGAAGCTGAGCGTCTACGAATTGTGCAAATGGCGCAACGCGTCCACGGGTAGAGAGATAATCCCGGAGTCGGTGATCGACAAGGCGCCGTCGGCGGAGCTTCGCCCCGATCAACGAGACGACCAATCGCTGCCGCCGTATGAGATCCTCGATCCGATTCTCCAGGCGTATGTGGAACGAGATCGCACACTTGGCGAAGTAATTGCGATGGATCTCGCGGATCCGGAGACGGTGAGAAAGGTCTGTCGACTGGTCGACCTCGCAGAGTTCAAGCGGCGTCAGTCGCCTCTCGGCGCTCGCCTCACAGGCAAGGCATTCGGACGGGATCGCCGAATCCCGATTGTCAACCGCTATCGCGGCTGACAATCGAGGCTGGATCCACCGCATCCAGTGGCATTCGCCGTGCATCGCCGAATCTGCCGACGCTGCGCACTACGGTCGGCCGCGCCGGAACCAGGGGTGTTTGGAGAAACCGGACTGATGCAAAATGGAAAGCGGACTGACTGTTCTTGAAACGGCACGACTGGTCGAAGATCTGCGGTGGGCATCTCTACGACTATTCGAGATATTGGGGGAGTGGGCTGGCGAGGCCAAGAGATCAGACATAGCGGTGTCATTTGCCACCGCCAGCCGTCATATGGGGTGGCATTCCGAGGACCTCGACGCGCTCGCGCCCGACAGTGTCCTCGTGGGCGACGCGCGTTCCTCAGACTTCCGTTTTCGTCGAATCGATGCCGCCATGACCACAATTCGTGGCCGCGCCGACTCAATCGACAATCTGGCGATCGCTCACCGGGTGCTGCTGGCTCGAGTCGCGTCAAGGTGTGTTGCGATCGAGAGGATGGCAACCGCCCACTCCGACGCGCCCCTCAAGCGCGTGATCGGTTTCATGCTCGCCGACCTACGTCGCGATCGTGATGACGGAGAGGCGCTGCTCGAGCGCCTGCTCATCAGCTCGGAGCTTGTCACCAGGGTCGGTTCGGCCGTCGTCGAGGCCGAGACACTGGTGGTTGAAGCAGGGGGCCTGCCCCCGTCGATAGCCGGAAACTAGCCCACCGACGATTCTCGGCGGTGGGCCGATTGGTCCAATTCGGAGCACAAATCGCGAAATTGGTCATGTCTGGATGGCAACATTCCGATGAAAGCTGAAACCTTCCTTCGGTGGCGCGCACTGGATCGGTCGATATCGTCCTTCGGAAGGCAAGGTGCGTCTCGGGACACACCAACCGCGAATCCAAACGACGAACACCAACGAAGGGCAGTCCGTGGCGAAGGAACGTGTTGAGCGAGACGAGGAAGACCTTGTTCGCCTCTATCTCACCGACATTGGCCAGTACCCGCTGCTCACCAAAGACGACGAAGTCCGCCTCGCTCAGAAGATCGAGGCCGGCACCGAGGCCCGCGTCGAGCTCGAGCTTCCCGATGTCGTTCTGACCACTGCCCGCCGCCGCGAGCTTCGGCGGTCGCTCCGACAAGGTGAGAAGGCCGAACGCACTTTCGTTCAGTCGAATCTTCGTCTAGTGGTCTCGATCGCCAAGAAATATCAAGCTTCGGGCCTTCCTCTCCTGGATCTGATTCAGGAGGGCAACCTCGGCTTGATGCACGCGGTCGAGAAATTCGATTGGCGCAAGGGGTTCAAGTTCTCGACCTACGCAACTTGGTGGATTCGTCAGGCAATCACTCGTGGAATCGCCAACACCGGCCGAACGATCCGACTTCCGGTCCACGCCGGCGACACACTGGCGCGACTTCAAAAAGCCCGGTCTCGCCTCGAGCTCAAATACGGTCGCGCCGCCACCGTGGCCGAGTTGGCTCGCGAGGTGGAAATGCCCGAGGACAAGGTCACCGAGGCCTTGCGCTTCGCGGCTGAGCCACTCTCACTCTCAGAACCGCTTCGCGAGGATGGCGATGCCGAGTTGGGCGACGTCGTCGAAGATCGTTCCGCCGATTCCCCGTTCGAAGTGGCGGCAACTTCGCTTTTGCCCGATGAGATATCCAGACTTCTGGCTCCGCTTGATGAGCGCGAGCGCGAGATTCTCAAGTTGAGGTTTGGTCTCGACCGCGGCGAACCGAGAACGCTCGAAGAGGTAGGCGACCACTTCAGCCTCACTCGTGAGCGCATACGTCAGATCGAGGCGAGGGCCATGTCGAAACTACGGCACCCGTCCTCCGACACTGGCGCTCGCGATCTTCTCAGCGTCTGACCCGCCCAGCCTGCCGATAGGTTTCCGCATGGAGGTGTCCGAGCGCCTGGTGGGCTCCCCCGCCTTCAAAGCGGGCGGGACGGGTGATCCCTGTCCGGCGGGTTCGATTCCCGTCCACCTCCGCCAACCTGCTCCCGCTTCGGGGACCAGTTTGGCTATGTTGGCGACATGACCAAGAAGAGATTCATTTTGGCGATCATCCTGGGCGGCTTGCTCTTGGTGCTGTCGCGCAAGATACGTGACGTCTGATCAACGTCGAATCCAGCGTCGCTTGTTTCGTCGCGCTTGGATCTTGTAGCGCCACCAGAGTCCCAGACCGGCCCCGAGGGCGGCTCCGGCGCCGATCCCCAACGTCACGGGTGCCGCGGGCTTGAGAGAGCGCCCTTGTCGTAGCGGACGCGATATTTCGAAGGTGCGAATCTCCCAACTCCGCGCCAGTGCTTCGCGCAACAGCGCACGGTCGGGGTTTACCACCACAGGGTGACCAACGGCTTCTAGCATTGGAAGGTCGGTGATCGAGTCGGAGTAGGCAAAGGACGCTTGAAGATCGAGATTGTGAGCCTCGGCTTCGGCGCGCATCGCTGTCACTTTGTGTTCGCCGGCCGAGTAGAACTCGACCCCACCGGTGTATTTTCCGTCCCGGTCGATCTCTGCGCGGGTGGCGATGGCGTCGTCAATCCCCAGGTGACGCGCCAGCGGGAGCACGATCTCCTCGGGAGATGCCGACACGAGATAGACCCGGCGCCCGGCGCTGCGATGGGATTCGATCAGCTCCAGCGCCTCCTCGTACACCAGGGGATCGATGATCTCGGTGAGCGCGTCGTCCACCAGTGCTGAGATTCGGACCTGGTCCCACCCGGTTGCGATTCGCAGCGCCGTCTCGCGCATTTTGCGCATACGACCCTCGTCGGCGCCCAAGTAGCGGAAGACGATCTGTCCCCATAAAGCGCGCACCACGAGCCATCGATTGAGCATCCCCGCGCGATGGAGGCTCGGCCCAAATGCGAGCATGGCGGCTTTGGCGATGACGGTCTTGTCGAGATCGAAAAAGGCGGCCTCGGTCGGTTGGGATCGGGGGTCCTCCATTCGACAACCCTACGGAGAGGAAGGGGTGCGGCGTTGGCATCACCGTCGGCCCCCTCTAGGGTCTCGGTCAGCGACTTCCCCGTCGAGCCTCTCATTTGCTCCGGAGTCGTTGTGCTCACTGTTTGTTGGTCCGTTAAGGGCGGCGTCGGTACATCCGTCGTTGCTGCAGCTTTGGCGTTGAGAACCGCCGCTAGTGGAGTCGATTCCCTACTGGTCGACCTCGATGGTGATCAGCCGGCCATTCTTGGCTCACCCCAGCCAACCGGGCCCGGCGTGGGTGATTGGCTGGCGGCCGGCGGGGAGGTACCGGTCGACGCATTGGCAGAGCTGGAATCGCATGTCACCGACCGGCTCTCGTTGCTGCACCTCGGTGACGCGTCGGGTCTCGGGCTGGCCGACCGCCTCGACCTGTTGGGTGGGGTCCTGGCCGGCTCGTCGCGCCCTGTGATTGTTGATGCCGGGTCCACGGCTGTGGCCGACCCATGGTGGGCGCGTCGAGGTCAGTCGCTACTCGTGATGCGGCCGTGTTATCTCGCTCTGAGACGAGTGGGGCGGCTGTCCCCGGGCGTGGAGGTTGTGGTGGTGGACGAACCCGGACGAGCGCTGTCGATCACTGATGTGAGCGCGGCCACGGGTGCTGAAATTCGTTGCAGAATTCCGTGGGATCCCGCTGTGGCGAGGGCGGTCGACGCTGGAATTCTCACGAGCCGCATGCCGCGATCGTTGCGTGCGATCGGGGTGGCGCCATGACACAGGGTCCAACCGCTGTCGATCTTGATGAGTTGGTTGAGATTGTCCATGGTGTGGCGCTCGACCGTGGGGTCGACGTGAACACCGACCTCGATGTCGAGAGCATGGTCATGCGGCAGGCTCCGCTGCTGTCGTCATCGCAGAGGCTCGAGGTGCTTCGCCGAGTGGAGTCACGAGTGAGCGGGCTGGGATCCCTCGACCGACTTCTTGACGACCCCTCGGTGAGCGAGATCATGATCAATGGTCCCGGCCCGGTTTGGGTTGAGAAGCAAGGCGAGTTGAGCGTCACCGATCTGGTCCTGGACCGTGTCGAGATCGATCGGCTCGTGGAGCGGATGGTGTCGCCGATCGGACGTCGTGTCGACAGGCGATCTCCTTGGGTTGACGGCCGGTTGGCCGACGGCAGTCGAGTCAACGTGGTTGTCCCACCGATCGCTCTCGACGGTCCCTACGTCACGATTCGTCGGTTCGTGCTGCGAACGCTTTCGCTCGACTCTTTCGCCGCACACGGGGTGGCCGAGTTGATCAGATCAGCAGTGGATGACGGCTGCAATATTGTTGTGAGCGGCGGCACCGGTGCCGGAAAGACCACGCTGCTCAACGCGATAGCCCGTGAAGTCGATCCGGGGTCACGCATTGTCACGGTGGAGGACTCAGCTGAGCTGGCTCTTCCCCATCCACACGTGGTGAGGATGGAGGCCCGGCCGGCGTCGGTGGAGGGGGTGGGTCGGGTTGATATTCGTGATCTGGTGCGCAATGCCCTGCGGATGCGACCAGACCGTCTCATCGTGGGTGAGGTGAGAGGCAACGAAGCTCTCGACATGATTCAAGCCCTCAACACTGGCCACTCGGGTTGCCTGTCGACGTGCCATGCCAACGGTCCGGTCGATGCGTTGCGGCGAATGGAGAGCCTGGCTCTCATGGCGGGGGAGGGGCTTCCGTTGGCTGCCATACGACAGCAGATTGCCGCGGCGGTGGACATCGTTGTTCAAGTCAAGCGGGCCGCCAATGGTGGGCGGAGAATCTCTTCGATTGCGGAGGTGGCAGGCCCGGATGAGGTCCGCGAGTTGGTCGAAGATGACTTGGTGGTGCGGCAGCGAACCCGTGGCTTCAGGTTGAAGCCGTGATTGTCATGTTCATACCCGTGTTGGTGGTGGCGATAGCGCTTGCTCCATGGCATCGAAACTCTCCACGGCTACCCAACGAGCACGAACCGGCTCGATTGATCAACCAGAGGGTCACGATGGCGGTGTCAAGGAGGCTGACCAAGGCAGACGTGAAGATGAGCGCGAGGGCCGCAATCCGTCTCTGGATCACATCCACGGCGGTTGGCTCCGTCCTGATTGCGTCGGTTCTCGGACGACTCAGTTTGATTTCGGTGCTGGTCGGAGCGCTGGTCGGTGCGGCGGCGCCGGTGCTTGTGGTGCTCGGCCGCGGTGATGGCGCATCCAAACGAATGGCGGAGTCGCTTCCTGAGATGCTCGAACTACTTTCCCGCTCGCTCAGAGGAGGGGCCGACCTTCACACAGCGCTTCACGATGTTGCGCGAGGCGACAACGAAGCCGGACGCTCATTCGGTCCGTTGCTCCGCAGGGTGTCAGCAGGTGAGCGACTGGGAGACGCCATGGACAGATGGCTCGTCCAACTCCGAGACCGCGACGCGCTCATGGTGCGCGCTGTGATCGGACTCGGCGACTCGAGCGGGGGGTCAATGGCTCCGGCACTCGATCGAGCGGCAATGACGATGCGAGAGCGGACCGCGCTCAGCGCGGAAATCAGGGCGCTCACCTCACAGTCGAGAGCCTCGGCAATGGTGATCGGTATCAGTCCCTTGGCGTTCTTTGCCACGGTGGCGATCGCTGATCCGAAGTCTTCGCAGGTCTTGTTCTCATCAGTCTTCGGACGAATCTGTCTTGTCCTGGGTGTTGTTCTTGACGCCCTCGGTCTTTGGTGGATGTCGCGGCTCACTTCCGCGGACGAAAAGTGAGTGCAGTGGTCACCGCCTTTTCGTTTGTTCTCGTCGGAGTGATCCTGAAATTTTGGATCGACGTCCCACCGCGTCGAGACGGCGTCGGGTGGGCCTTCTCACCGAATTCGAATCTTGTCGAAGCCGCGGCGGAGCGCCTTGGGAGGATCCTGCCGTTTGATCCGCAAATCGGGAGTCGTTCGTTTGTCGCCATCACGATCGCGTCCGCGGCGATGTTTCTGATCTTTCCGCCCCTCGCGATGGCTCCGGTCGTTGTGCGGTGGGTTGTGTTGTCGCGTCGCCGGCAACGTCAGCAGGTCGCTATGTCGTCCGAACTCGCTCAGGCGCTCCCAGACGTCATCGATTTGTTGACGCTTGCCGTTGGGTCGGGCCTCACGCCGCGGATGGCATTTTCGGCGTCGTCGATGTGGTTTCCAGAACCGTTTCGCGACGCGGCGCGGGAGGTGATGTTCCGCTGTGAGTCGGGCGAGTCCTTTGCCACGGCTCTCGGAAGCGCATCAGCCACTCTCGGAGAGGCGGCCCGTCCGTTGATCAGCGTCTTGATCGCCTCGGAGGCCGATGGAGCGGCGTTGCTGCCCGCACTCGAGCGTGCTGGGGACGAAGCCAGACGGCGCCGTCGCGTAGCCGCTGAAGAACGTGCTCGGCGGATTCCGGTCGCGATGCTGTTTCCGTTGGTCGTCTGCGTTTTGCCGGCGTTTGCCCTGCTCACAGTGGTCCCATTGCTGGTCGGCACATTCGACAGCTTGCAGTTGCCGAGCTGAGTCGTGGCTCCCCAATTCTTCCCCCGCCTTGAAGTTCCTAATCGGGAGAAATCTGATGTTCATTCAAACTTTTGCAATCCGCCTGATGGCGTCGACTCGATCGGCCTTTGCGTGTCGTTTCCCCGACACCAAAGATCGAGGGCAGGCGACAGCGGAATACTCGTTGGTGATTCTGGGGGCTGCTGCCCTGGCGTTGCTGGTGATCGCCTGGGCCACCAAGACCGACAAGATCGCCGAGTTGCTCAACAAGGTGATCGACAAGATCATCAATCAGGTGGCATGACACGTTTCAGTGCGCGGCAACGGGGTCAGGCCACCGTGGAGTCGGCGTTGTTGCTTCCCTTCGTTGCGTTGCTCTTACTGGCGGTCGTTCAGGTTGGCCTGGTTGTGCGATCGAGAGTGTTGGTCACCCATGCCGCACGTGAGGGAGTACGAGCCGCGGCTGTTGGAGGATCGGACTCCGATGTGCGCCGTGCCGTCGAGATAGCGGCAGACCTTCCCACCTATCGGCTTGGTGTGGAGGTCAGTAGATCGGATGGCGTGGCTGCCGTAACCGTCAAATTCAGTGACCCGACCGATGTTCCACTGGTCGGGTCACTGGTGGGCGATGCAGAGGTGCAGGCTGTGGCTCGCATGCGGATGGAGAGCCCTTGAGCCTTCCGAGAACTCGGGGATGACAGGACGCCGCGGCGGACGCCCGTACTCCGACTACCGTCACCTACGTGGATATCGTCGTTCACTCTCGTCGTGTTGGTCACTGGACCGTGCTCATGGTCGCCGGTGAGCTTGATGTGGTGGGCGGCCCCGAATTGCGTCAGCACGTGATGAAGGAAACCAAAGCGGGAAATTCCGACCTTGTGCTTGATCTCGCCGGAGTGGATTTCATCGACTCATTCGGCTTGGGAGTGCTCGTCGGTGCTCTCAAGAGAGCACGATTGGCGGGAGGCGATATTCGACTGGTCATACCTGAACCTCGCATCAGAAGGGTGTTGGAGGTTTGTGATCTGGACCGCGTGTTTCGGATCGAAGACACGGCCGAGGATGCCACCGGCGACGCGCCACCGGTTGAGTCGACATGACCGACACGAAATTCCCGGTGGGTCAGGTGATTCTCGAGGTCCCCGCACGAACCGAGTACGTGTCGCTCGTGCGATTGGTCGTTGCGTCGGCCGCGGAAATCGGTCCGGACATGGCCATCGAGCGAGTCGAGGACTTGAGAGTGGCCGTCTCAGAGGCCGCAACGAATGCCATCGTGGCGCAGGCAGAAGTCGGTTCCCGCGAAAGAATTGGCGTGCGATGTTCGGTGACCGACAGCGAGATCGTCGTACAAATTCACGACGAGGGTGGAGGTTTCGACCCCGATAATTTGCGTGAGTTGCCGGCTCCCGGAACTCCGGAGCGGCTGGAGTACGAATCCGGTCTCGGCGTGTATTTGATGCGGGCGTTGGCCGACGAAACAGAGATCTCTTCGTCGTCGAGCGGGACCGACGTGCGGTTGGTGGTCTACTCCTCGAAGCGGTCTCACACTCACTGATCACGAGGGGAGAGAACAACCCGGTGACTCAAGAACCTCGTCGCGCCGGTAGCGTTCCCGGCGACCTACCGCATTCTCCGATCGATACCAAACCAATGTCAGACAGCCACCCTCAACCATCACCGTTCACCTGGATCGGCAGCAACCGCACTCTCGCGCGTCGTGTGGGGCGTCCGGTTCGAGAGTTTCTGGCCATTGAAGCCGCCAGCGGCCTGCTCTTGATTCTGTCGACTGTGGTGGCACTCGTCTGGGTCAATTCTCCGTGGAGTTCCAGCTACCACGACCTTTTCGAAACGCACATCAAATTTCAGATAGGCACGATTCTCACGCTCGATCTGCCATTCGAGATGTGGATCAACGATGCGTTGATGGCTTTGTTCTTCTTCGTGGTCGGGCTGGAGATCAAACGAGAGCTCGTGGCCGGAGAGCTCAAGGATCCGCGGGCCGCGGCTCTACCAGCGATGGCTGCACTGGGGGGAATGGTATTTCCGGCACTGATCTACGTGGGATTCAACCTTGGCGGTGCGACCCATGGTTGGGGAATACCGATGGCGACCGACATTGCGTTCGCGATTGGAGTCGTTTCGTTGCTCGGATCGAAAGTTCCCGGCACGATGAAGGTGTTCCTTCTCACGCTCGCCATCGTCGATGACATCGGTGCCATCGTGGTGATCGCCGTCTTCTACACGAGTGATCTCTCGCTCGGGTGGTTGGCGATTGCGGGAGTTCTGGTCGCTGTGGTCGTGGTCATGAGGGCGGCACGTGTCTGGTACATACCTGCCTACATTTTCGTTGGTCTTTTCGTGTGGCTTGCCGTGTTCGAGTCGGGAGTTCATGCAACGATCGCCGGCGTTGTTCTTGGTCTTTTGACCCCGGCATTGCCTCTGAAGCCGGACGTTCCCCAAGATCAGGACTTCGTGGGCCAGGTGATGTCTGGACACGCCAGCGCGCCGGTCGTGAGGCGGGCGAGTTTCGATCTGTTTGAACAGGTTTCGGTGGCAGAACGATTGGCCGATTTCTTGCATCCGTTCACCAGCTTCATCATCATCCCGATGTTTGCATTGTCCAACGCCGGAATTGAGATCTCAGGGGATGCTCTCGCCGACGCCGCCAGATCCGACGTGACTCTTGGGGTCGTGGCGGGATTGGTGGTGGGCAAACTGGTCGGGATCTCGCTGTTTACGTGGATAGGTGTGAAGAGCGGAATGTCCCGCATGCCACGCGGCGCCAGTTGGACTCATGTGATAGGACTTGCTGCCATCGGCGGTGTGGGATTCACGGTGTCGTTGTTCGTCGCGGGGCTGGCGTTTGACAACCCGGTGTTCACGGACGACGCGAAGATCGGTATCGTCGTTGCCTCCATGGTGGCGGCTTTGGTTGGTTCGGTAATTCTCGCCAGAGCCAAGGAAGTCACCGAGGTCGATTTCAAAGCCCCCTCTCCCAACTGATGGAAAAAAATTGCCAAGCGCACTAGTCATCGTCGAGTCACCGGCCAAGGCCAAGACCATTGCCAGCTATTTGGGTGATGACTACATCGTCGAGTCATCGATCGGCCACATTCGCGACCTGCCCAGAAACGCGTCGGAAGTGCCGGCCGCCTACAAGGGCGAGTCGTGGGCTCGCATAGGCATTGATGTCGACAATGATTTCAAGCCGCTCTACGTCGTGAACTCCGACAAGAAGGATCAGATCAAGAAGTTGAAGAAGGCGTTGGCAACCGTCGACGAGCTCTATCTGGCAACAGATGAGGATCGTGAGGGCGAAGCCATCGCTTGGCACCTTCTCGAGGTTCTCAACCCTCGTGTTCCGGTGAAGCGCATGGTGTTCCACGAGATCACCAAGGACGCCATCACCAACGCGATCAACCATCCCAGGGATATCGACTCCAAGATGGTGGATGCCCAGGAGGCCCGCCGTCTTCTCGACCGATTGTTCGGCTATGAGGTTTCTCCGGTTCTGTGGAAGAAGGTCATGCCGGCATTGTCGGCCGGACGAGTGCAGAGCGTCGCCACTCGAATCGTGGTCGAGCGTGAGCGCCAGCGTATGCAGTTCGTGTCTGCGGGATATTGGAGTCTCCAGGGTCGCTTCGGAGTTCCAGACACCAGCGATCAGGACTTCACTGCCCTTCTGGTGGCGCTGAACGGAACTCGAATTGCCAAGGGTGGCGACTTCGCACAGGACGGACACGTTTCTCGAGACGATGTTGTTGTCCTTGACGAGCACACAGCCACCGGACTGGTTGGGCAGCTCAATGGATTGCCGTTCACGGTCAGGTCGCGTGAGTCCAAGCCCTATCGCCGTCGGCCCGCGGCGCC
>CAZHMP010000027.1:0-15258 GCA_964533595.1 uncultured Acidimicrobiales bacterium
CGGGGGAGACCCAGCTGGAGGTTGATCGACGAAGGTTGGTGCGTCGGGTCCACAAACTCGAAGCCGAACTCCGCAACGTTCAGGCCCATCGTGAGACGCAGTCCAAGGCCCGCTCCCAGACCAGAAACAGGGCGGTGGCGCTGGTTGGCTACACCAACGCCGGTAAATCATCGCTGCTGAATCGACTTACCGAATCCGATGTCCTCGTCGAGGATCGGCTGTTCGCAACGCTCGACGCCACCACCCGACGTCTCGAACTTCCCGGTGGCGAGAGTGTTTTCGCCACCGACACCGTCGGTTTCGTTCGAAAACTGCCCCACCAGTTGGTGAATGCCTTCAAGACCACCCTCGACGTCGTGCGAGACGCTGATCTCCTGGTTCACGTGGTCGACGGCTCGAATCACGACCCGGATGGTTGCATCGACGCCGTGCACGTCGTGCTCGACGAGATTGGTGCCGGCGACGTGCCCGAGCTCCTTGTGTTCAACAAGTCCGATCTTGGCAGCGGCGCCACAAATCTGGCCCGGCACCGTGAGCGAGCCGTCGCGGTATCTGCCCACACCGGAGAAGGTATTGATGAGCTGGTCGAGCTGATCGCCGACAGCGTGCGATCGGTCACCCAGGTGGCAGATTTGTTGGTTCCCTGGGATCGCGGCGATGTGCTCGCCTCGATCCACCGTGAGGGCCAGGTCATCAGCGAGGTCGCCGCTGATATAGGAATGCAGGTCAGGGCCAGATTGGAGCCGGCCTCACTCGGAGCACTTCGTGACTACGTCGTGGCATCCGATCAACCCCGAAGGTGAAATCATGACCATTGGCTTCGTACCTCCCGCCTATCCCTACGATTTGCTTGATGAGCTCAAGGCTGAAGCAAATCTGTTGCCGGGCGGGGCTATCGACTGTTCCATCGGCACTCCATTCGACCCACCTCCGGAGATGGTCGTAAAGGCATTGTCGAGCTCTGATTCGGAGCGGGGTTATCCACCATCGATAGGCAGCCTCGATTTTCGAACCGCCGCCGCGTCGTGGGTCAAGACCCGCTTTGATGTGGATGTCGACCCACTCACCGATGTCGGCGCTTGCATCGGAACCAAGGAATTTGTGGCCGGCACGCCGCAATTCTTGAAACTGCGCCGACCGGATCTCGACACGGTCCTCTATCCCGCGGTTTCTTACCCGTCATATGAGATGGGGGCCACGCTCGCCGGTTGCCGAGCGGTGGCTGTGCCAGTCGACTCGAATTGGCGGATTGATCTGAACAGCATCGACCCGGCAGACGCGGCCAGGGCATTGTGTCTCTGGGTCAACACGCCCGGCAATCCTGCGGGTGGTCTCGACGATCTCGACGCGATTGCGGCTTGGGGCAGGGCCAACGACGTGTTGGTTCTCAGCGATGAGTGCTACGCGGAGTTCACATGGCAGGGGCCGCCTCGCACGATTCTGAGCGGAGGAACTTCCGGCGTCGTGGCGGTGCATTCGCTGTCGAAAAGATCGAACCTCGCCGGTGTGAGAGCAGGCTTCTACGCCGGAGATCCCCAAGTCGTGAAGTATTTGCAGGAGATTCGCAAGCACGCGGGATTTCTCGTTCCAGGCCCGGTTCAGGCGGCTGCGGTCGCAGCGTGGTCGGACCAGTCTCACGTCGATGTCCAGCGAAATCGTTACCTTCGACGGCTGAAGCTGGGGAGGGAGTTGCTGCAAGCTTTTGACGCCCCAGCAGACCTCCCCGGGGGAGGTTTCTATTTGTGGGCAGCTGCACCGAACGGTGATGCATGGGCGCTCGCACATCGTTTGGCATCGGTTGCCGGGCTCATCGTGAGCCCCGGGGAGTTCTACGGCGACGCAGGCGCGGGGAGAGTGCGGCTGGCGGTTGTGCAACCCGAGGAACGATTCCAACTCGCTCTCAGTCGAACCACCGCCCTGTGAGGCCGTCGAGTCTGCTGCCGCCTCCGCCTCGCCCAACTTCCGCCAGCGGTGGGGTCCGCAAATGGACTCGTTCGTTGCAAACGTGGATTTGGATCGGCGGGGCTTCTGCGGTGCTCGGGGTACTGGCCGTCGTTATTTGGGTTGGCATCCACTTTGCGAGAATGTCCGCTGAAGTTGATGCGCTCAATCGGTCGGTACCGGGAACGTCATCGGAGTTCGTGGTCGACGAATCGGTCGACTGGACCGTGTTCGTGGAGCCGAGCGACGCTTCTATGTCTGGTATCCGATTTCGAATCTGGGATGTCGGTGCCGGCCGTGAGGTGGCAATGAGACCCTATGGACGGTCCTTCTCATACGGGTTGCCATCCCACACGGGACGTGCCATCGCCACCGTCTCTCTCGACCCTGGTACCTATTCGATTCAGATCGAGGGCTCCGGTTTGGGTCTGGCCGTCGGGCCGAGTCCGGCTGGTCATGTCGTTTGGATGCTGGTCGGCGGCTTGGTCATCGGGTTGCCGTTTGTGCTCGGTGGGATTGCCGTGGCGGTCATCGCGGCAGTACGGCAGAGCCGACGTCGCAATCAAGTGGCCTCGCTCCCTCCTCCAACCGCATGGTCAACAGGTCAGTGGTCAGACAGTGAGCGGTAGTCTGCGATCCATGTCAGATTCACTTGCACAGTCGTCCGACATGGACGAGTTGAAGATCCGCATCGAGGGGTACTGGGCCGACCGCGACTCTCTCGACACGACGGATCCGGAGGTTGTCAGCAGCATTCATCAGGTGATCGACCTGCTCGATTCGGGCACGGTTCGAGTTGCACAAGTTGAGTCTGATGGAACCGTCACCGTCAACGAGTGGTGCAAATTCGCGGTGCTGTTGCTGTTCAAGATCTCCAAGATGGAGACGATCGAGTCGGCACCCTTCGAGTATGCAGACAAGATTCCCTTGAAGACCGACTACATGGCTCGCGGCGTTCGGGTCATCCCCGGAGCTTCGGCTCGCTGGGGTAGCTACCAGGCTCCCGGTGTGGTGATGATGCCGAGCTACGTCAATATCGGGGCATACGTCGACGCCAACACGATGGTCGATACGTGGGTGACCGTTGGGTCGTGTGCCCAGATCGGCAAGAACGTGCATCTGTCGGGCGGTGTTGGAATCGGGGGCGTTCTCGAACCGCCGCAAGCCGCTCCGGTGATCATCGAGGACGACTGCCTGATCGGCAGCCGCTGCATCGTGGCCGAAGGAGCCCGGGTGGGCCGTGGCACCGTTCTGGGTGCCGGAGCGGTGTTGACCAAGTCGATTCCGGTAATTGACGTCGAGACGGGGGAGGAGCTGGGTAGAGGTGAGATCCCGTCGTGGTGCGTGGCGGTGGCGGGCACTCGGCCGAGGACCTTCGCCGGCGGAGAGTACGGTCTGCCGGCGGTATTGGTGATCAAGCGCTTGGCGGAAGGGCAACGCCACGACAAGTCGGCCCTCAACCAGATCCTGCGTGATCACGGTGCGGCCACATGATCTCCGGCGACCTCTTTGCGCTCACCGCGGCCCTGGTGGATATTCCCTCCCCGAGCCGTGAAGAAGCGTCGCTGGTCGCCCTGCTCGAAAATGAGCTTCAACTGCCGCATCTCACGGTCGACCGGGTCGGCGACAATCTCGTTGCTCGCACGATGCTCGGCCGGTCGCGGCGCCTGATCTTGGCCGGTCACACCGACACGGTTCCGCCTGCCGGCAACGCCGAGGCGGTGATCGACGGCGATCGCCTTTACGGGGTCGGTTCAACCGATATGAAGGGCGGTCTCGCGGTGATGCTCGAGCTGGCCCGCACCGTCGTCGAACCGGCGGTCGACATCACCTATGTGTTCTATGCCCGCGAGGAGATCGCCATCGCCCACAACGGGCTGCGTGAGATCGAGGCCCAACGGCCCGATCTGCTGGTGGGTGACGTGGCGTTGCTCGGAGAGCCCACGCTTGGGGCCATCGAGGCCGGTTGCCAAGGCACCATGCGCCTACGCGTGGTGATGGCCGGTGAAAGGGCCCATACCGCCAGGCCGTGGATGGGATCGAACGCGATCCACCGACTCGGTCGGGTGATAGAGACTCTGGCCAACGCCGAGAACCGCAATCCCATGGTGCAGGGATGCGAATTCCGCGAGGCCATCCAGATTGTGGACGTGAAGGGGGGCGTCGCCGGCAACGTGGTGCCCGACCGAGCGGAAATTGTTGTGAACCACCGATACGCGCCCGACCGCTCCCCAGAGGCCGCGGAAGCTCACGTGCGGGCGATATTGATGCCGGAGTTGTCGGCCGGCGACACGGTGGAGTTGGTGGATTCGTCGCCCCCGGCCCTCCCGGGCCTGGAGGATCCACTTCTGCATGCTCTGATCGAGCGCAATGATCTCGAGGTGAGGGCCAAACTCGGATGGACCGATGTGGCGTTCTTCTCCGAGCGTGGCGTGCCGGCATCCAATTTCGGACCCGGAGATCCGACGATTGCTCACACTGCGGGTGAATTCGTCGAGCGCCGCTCGTTGGAGTCGGCCTTTGCGGCCCTCAGAGACCTGATCAGTGAGGGTGCTTGATCAGAGCTTTCGCATCACGGTGACCACCTTGCCGTAGACGTTGACCTCTGCTGGGTCGAACACCATGTCGGTGAGCTGCTCGTTGGATGGCACCAGGACGATCGCCCCGTTGCGTCGGCGGAAGGTCTTGATGGTGGCTTCGTCGCCCGGGATACCGGCGATCACGACGTCGCCGTCGTTGGCGGTGTCTTGGCTGTGGCAAACCACAAAATCCCCATCGAATATGCCCATGTCGATCATGGATTCGCCACGGACCCGCAACATGAACAGTTCTCCGCCGCCGGTGAGGTCTGCTGGCATCGGCACCAATTCCTCGACGTTTTCGGATGCGAGCACGTCGGTGCCGGCGGCCACATCACCGACCAATGGCACATGGCGAACCGGGCCGCGGTCGACACTTTCCCCACTGGATGCGTCGTAACGCACTTGGATTGCCCTGGGCTTCGACGGATCACGGATCAGGTATCCGGCATCGCGAAGATTGTCGAGGTGGGACTTGACCGTGGCCGGCGACTTCAAACCGACAGCTGCCCCGATCTCGCGGACCGACGGGGGATAGCCGTGAGTGCTCTGGTGGTCGACGATCACATCGAGGATCTGACGCTGGCGGGTGGTGAGAGTGTCGGACATGTGGGGCCTCCGTGGGGGCTGCCGGTGACGGCTTGACAGCGAACAGATGTTCGTATTCAATGAATGACGAACGATTGTTCGACGCACACATGTTCGCCAAACATTCGTTCGGAGTCAAGTACCCACCTGGGATTTCTTCGAATGTCACACCGCCTCATCAGAATCGCATCATGACCGCATCGCTTATTTCTCATCCCTCACCCCCAGTTCCCGCCGCGGTAGTTGCGTCCCATTCCGCAACGAGTCCGCGGCTGGCCCCCGAGATCTACCGTGCCCGGCGCGTGGCTGTGCTGGCAGTGGCTTTCGCGGTGGCCGTTGGCGCTCTGGTGGGTGTGGCATCCATCGGCAACCAGGCGGCCGCGAGTCGCGGCGTGGGCCTTGATTCCTCCAATTCGGTATCCATCACCGTGATGCCCGGCGACACGCTGTGGGGTATTGCCGAGAGCCTGCGTCCGGGATCCGATCCGCGGCCCTTGGTTCACGAGCTCTCCAAATTGGCAGGCTCGGGCAGCATTCAGCCCGGCCAGGTCATCGTCATCCCCGAATCGCTCGTCGATTGATCAATGACGCAGGTAGCGAGCGAAAAGCATCGACTCGTGTTCGAGAAGCCAGTCGAGATCGAAGTTGAGCGGTCCGATGGGGGCCCCACCGGCAATGATCCGTTTCGAGGTCCCAGCGGCCACCATCGGCGCCACCGACACGCACAGTTCGTCGATGAGCCCGGCCTCGGCGAACTGAGAGTTGAAGCTCGGCCCGCCCTCCACCAGCACCACATTGGCACCGCGTTGATGCAGCACAGACAGCGCGGCCGAGGGAGTGGGTCGGGGTTGGGGGAGCACCACCACGTCGGCAACTTCGCCGAGCCCTGCCACCCGATCGGCCGGAGCCAACTCGCCGGTGATCACCAGAGCCGGCTGTTGGTCGGCCCTTCGGTCGGCGAACATCGGAAGATCTGGTTCGAACTCGAGCGAACCCGACACCACCGCCAAACCGGGTGCGGGTGCCCGTTCCGCGGCCAGCCTGGCCTCCCGAGCCTTCTTCGTGGGCTGCGGGATCCGATATTTCTCGGCTCTGGCGGTGCCCGATGCCACCAATATCCAGTCGCAACTGGCTCTGATGGCGCCGAACACCGATTTGTCGCCGGGGCCGCCGAGACCCCCCGAAACGCCGTCCAATGCGGTTGCTCCATCCACGCTGGAAATCATGTTGAGCATCACCCAAGGGCGCCCATTTGGGGTGGATCGCTCCGCTTGCGGATACATCTCGAGGGGTTCGGCCTGGTCGAGATAGCGGGGGATCAGCTGACGCACCGCCCGACCATACCCGCGCGATCGTTGCCAAATCAGGCCTCTCGGCGTCTCATCATGTGTCGTCCACAGAAGCTGCCCGGGTATCCACCGCGCGCGGGGTGGGATGTGGATACTGTGCGAAATATCCACTCAGAATCCACACCACATCCTCTTTTGGTCCACATGCCGACCGTCGTATGGTTCACGACGTCGTGTCGGACAGGTCACTTGGATGGTGGTGGCGAATCGTCAGTCTCGTGAGTCGACTCTTACGCCTTGGGGGCCCTGTGCCAACAGTGCGCAGGGAAGCTGCGCCAGCGGCGCTGCCCTCTGACCCGGGTCGGCCTGCCCGCACGACAATTCTTTTTCAACGATAGGAGAGCCGGTCCATGGCGATCGCGGCCCAAAGCACTGGTACAGGTATCACTAGACACTTCACCCGTGAAGGTGTTCACCCGTATGACGAGGTCACGTGGGAGCGGCGCGACGCGCGCCTCACCAATTATCTCGATGGATCGGTCGCGTTTGAGCAACTCAACGTGGAAGTGCCGGTGGGTTGGTCGCAAAATGCCACCAATATCCTGGCGCAGAAGTATTTCCGGGGTCCGCTCGACACTCCGGAGCGAGAGACTTCGCTACGCCAGGTGATCGATCGTGTTGTAAATCGGATCGTGGAGTGGGGGAATCGGGACGGCTATTTCGTCGACGCCGCCGAGTCGGCCACGTTTGCCGCGGAGCTCACCTACATGCTCGTTCATCAGCGTGCCGCGTTCAATTCGCCGGTGTGGTTCAACATCGGAGTCGACGACGTGCCGCAGCAAGCTTCGGCGTGTTTCATTCTCTCGGTTGAAGACTCGATGGATTCGATTCTCAACTGGTATGCCGAGGAAGGCCGTATTTTCAAGGGTGGCAGCGGTGCCGGCGTCAACCTCAGCCGTATTCGTGCCTCAACCGAATACCTCAACGGTGGCGGCACGGCGAGTGGGCCGGTGAGCTTCATGCGCGGCGCCGATGCATCTGCAGGCACCATCAAGTCCGGTGGCAAGACACGCCGCGCCGCCAAGATGGTGATTCTCGATATCGATCATCCAGACATTGAAGAATTCGTCTGGTGCAAGGCACGCGAGGAACGCAAGGCTCGGGCTCTCGAGGAGGCCGGGTTCGACATGAGCCTCGATGGTGCCGACATTCACTCGATCCAGTACCAGAACGCCAACAATTCGGTCCGAGTCACCGATGAGTTCATGCAGGCCGTTGTCGACGACGCCGATTGGTCGCTGCTGGCCCGCTCCGACGGTCAGCCACAGCGCACGGTGAAGGCACGCGAGCTGTTCCGTCAGGTGGCCGATGCTTCGTGGCAGTGTGCCGACCCGGGGATCCAGTTCGACACCACCATCAATAGGTGGCACACCGCGTCCAATACCGGTCGCATCAATGGGTCCAATCCGTGCAGCGAATACATGCATCTCGACAACTCGGCGTGCAATCTTGCCAGCATCAACCTGTTGAGCTTTCTCGACGGTGCCGACGAGGACGGCATCGATGGCTTCGATGTCGATGGGTTCACCCACGCCGTGGGCATCGTGTTCACAGCGCAGGAGATTCTCGTCGGAAATGCCGACTACCCGACCGAGTCGATCGGTGCCACCAGTCGAGCGTTCCGCCAGTTGGGTCTCGGGTATGCCAACCTCGGCGCGATGCTGATGGCTCTTGGGCTTCCCTACGACTCCGATGGCGGCCGGGCGGTTGCCGCAGGAATCACCGCACTCATGACCGGACATGCCTATCTCACGTCCACGAAAATGGCTGCACGCATGGGACCCTTCGCCGGATTCCACGAAAACCGTGAGCCGATGCTCAAGGTTCTCGACCAGCATCGCAGCGCCGCCGCGAATATCGACGAGGATCTCGCTCCCACACGCATACTCGAGGCCGCCCAGCGGGCCTGGGATGAGACTTGCGAGCGAGCCGAAACCGATGGCGTACGTAATTCACAGGCGTCCGTCTTGGCCCCGACAGGCACGATTGGCTTGTTGATGGATTGCGACACCACCGGCATTGAGCCGGATCTGGGACTCGTCAAGTTCAAGCGCCTCGTGGGTGGCGGCACCATGAGCATCGTCAACCAGACGATTCCGCGAGCCTTGCATCACCTCGGCTACACCGAAGATGAGGCCGCTGCGATTCTCGACCACATCAGCACCGAACACACTGCCGTGGGAGCGCCAGGGCTGAAGGCAGAACACCTTCCGGTGTTCTCATGCTCTCTGGGACAGGACCCAATCCACTATCTCGGGCACATTCGCATGATGGGTGCGGTCCAACCGTTCCTGTCAGGCGCCATCTCCAAGACCGTGAATCTTCCCGAGGACGCCACCGTAGAAGAGGTGGAGTTGCTCTTGATCGAGTCGTGGCGCCTCGGCCTGAAGGCCGTTGCCCTCTACCGCGACAATTGCAAGGTCGCCCAGCCGCTGTCCACCGGCGATGGCAGCGACAGCCAAGATGAGCCGACCGTCGTTGCCGCTGAGGCCGCTCAGGTGGTGGAGCGGATCGTCGAGAAGATCATTCACGAACCGGTCCGACAACGCCTGCAAAGGTCTCGCCGATCTCGCACATTCGAGTTCCGGGTAGCCGACTGCAAGGGATTCGTCACAGTAGGCGAATACGACGACGGACGACCCGGTGAAATCTTCGTGAGGGTGTCCAAGCAGGGATCCACACTCGCCGGGATCATGGATGCTTTTGCCATCTCCTTGAGCCATGGCCTGCAATACGGCGTGCCGCTGAACGCGTTCGTTGAGGCCTTCGTGGGTATGCGGTTCGAGCCGGCCGGAATGACCGACGATCCCGAGATACGGATTGCCAACTCGTTGATGGATTACCTGTTCCGCAAGTTGGCGGTGATGTACCTCGACCCCGAGACCCGCTCATCGATGGGAATTCTCACCACCGACGAACGGACTCAGCCGACCTTGCCAGGCGTCGCCGAGCAGGCGACTCCCACCGTCCAAGGTGGCGACATTCCGCCTGATCCCCCCTCTGTCCCGTCGCCTTCGCAGCTGGTGGCTCAGTTGGAACTCGGTGCCGACACGGCTCCAGCCGAGCCGGCCGCGGCCGATCGGCCGGCCACGGCCATCGAAAAGGCCGCGCCAGAGAGCCATGAGCATCAGCCGTCGTTGTCGAACGCTCCGTTCTGCATGACCTGTGGTGTGCCGATGCAGCGGGCGGGAGCCTGCTTCGTCTGCAGCGACTGTGGCACGACTAGCGGGTGCAGCTAGGCAGGGTCCATACTGCGGGGCATGACGCTCGATCCTCGCTCAGCCAAGCCCGCATCCGATTTCACCCGCCAGATCAATGAGGCCGAAGCGGCAGATCTGGGTCTTGACGACGCCGGGGATTGGGAACGCGCAAATCGAGGTCTGATGGCCCGTCATCCCACAGGACTCTTCGAAGGGCCCTTTGGTTCGGCTTGGGACGTATCGGAATACGACTTTCTACGTGGCGACGACCCGGCTCCCGACTCGGTGAATCCGAGCCTTTGGCGACATGGCCGGCTCAACGCGGTGCACGGGCTGTTCGAAGTCACCGAGGGGATCTGGCAGTGCCGTGGCTACGACATTTCCAACATCACTTTCATCGCCGGACAGACGGGTTGGATCATCGTCGATCCTCTCACCACGTCGGTGTCAGCCGCGGCTTGTTTGGAACTGGCCAACTCACAATTGGGCAAGCGGCCGGTCGCCGCGGTGATATACACCCACAGCCATGCCGACCACTACGGCGGGATCCTTGGGGTCACCACTCGCGAGGCCGTCCAGTCCGGCGACGTTCGTGTGATAGCGCCGGAAGGGTTCATGCGGGAGGCAGTCAGCGAGAATCTCCTGGCCGGCCCGGCGATGGGCCGACGGGCGCTGTACCAGTTCGGAATGGTGCTGCAGCCGGGGGTCGACGGCCACATCGACTGTGGTCTGGGCAAGACGATTCCCAGAGCTCGTGGAGATTTGGTCGCCCCGACCGAAGAAATCTCAGCCACCGGAACCGAGCTCGACATCGATGGTGTGAGGGTGGTGTTCCAGAACACACCGGGCACCGAAGCCCCGGCGGAAATGAACTTCATGTTCCCCGACCATCGTGCGCTGTGTATCGCAGAGAATTGCACCCACACATTGCACAACGCCCTTCCCTTCCGCGGGGCAAAGTCTCGCGACACGCTCGGTTGGAGCAAATACATCCAAGAGGCAATCGACCTGTTCGTCGACGGCACCGACACGATCTTCTCAACGCACAATTGGCCACGATTCGGCAACGGCGATGTGCGCGAGTATCTCGAGAAACAAAGAGATGTCTATCGATGGCTTCACGATCAGACCATGCGGCGCGCCAATCACGGCCTCACCCAGCGCGAGATCGCTGAGGATCTGGAGCTGCCTGATTGCTTCACCGCACAGGGGCACACACGCGGCTACTACGGCACCGTAAGCCACAACTCCAAGGCCATTTACCAGTACTACTTGGGCTGGTACGACGGAAATCCAGCGAACCTCAACCTCCATACCCCGGCGGAGAGTGGTGCCCGCTACGTGGAATGCATGGGTGGACCCGACGAAGTGATTCGCCACGCACGTGATTCCTTCGACAAGGGCGACTATCGCTGGGTGTGCGAGTTGCTCAACAATCTTGTGTTTTCCGATCCCACCAACGAGGCGGCCCGACTTCTGCAGGCCGATGCGATGGAGCAGCTGGGCTATCAGAGCGAGTCGGGTCCATGGCGTGACAGCTATCTCATGGGCGCCATGGAGTTGCGCACGGGATTCGACGGGCTCGGCATCGGCATCCGCGCCGTGTCGGACGAACTCAACGTCGAGATGCTGTTCGATTTGCTCGGTGTGCGGTTGATGGCCGAGTCGGCGGAAGGGCTGAAGGCGGAGACCAACTGGCATTTCTCCGACATAGGAGAGGACCACGTTCTTGGTGTCGACAACTGTGCCCTGCACCATCGACCGGGGTGCCGCGACGAAGACGCCGCGGTCGACATTTCTATTACGAAGACGGTGCTCGCCGATTTCCTGCGCGGAGACATCGAGTTCGATGAGATGATCGCCGCAGATGATGTGCGGGTGGCCGGCGAGTTGGGGGCATTGAGATCAATATTCGGTGCGCTGGACAGATTCAGCGGTTTGTTCGGAATAGTCGAACCGTGAGTTGGTCGGCCCGCTGAGTTGCGTGTTTGGCGCTACCAGGCACAAAGCTCGCGGCACGCTGTGATGATCTTGGCGGCGTCGGGACGGTAGGCATCCTCGAGTGGTGGGCTGAACGGCACCGGGACATCGAGTCCTCCCAGCCTTCGCACGGGAGCGTCGAGATGTTGGAAGCATTCATCGGCTATCACCGCGGCAACCTCGGCTCCGATCCCACACAGTTGGTTGGCGGCATGGACGATCAGTGCCCGACTCGTGCGGGCCACCGACTCGAGGACCGTGGCTGTGTCGAGTGGTTTGAGGGTTCGCAGGTCGATGACTTCGACTTCGATTCCTTCGCCGGCCAGTGAGTCGGCCGCGGCAGTGACTTGATGGCACATGGCGCCGTAGCTGACAACGGTGCAGTCGCGGCCCGGCCGAATGACCTTTGCCTTGCCAATGGGAACCGGAGCGTCACCTTCCGGCACGGGTCCGCGGAGCGAGCGGTAGAGCGCCTTGGACTCGAAGTAGATCACTGGATTGTTGTCTCGTACCGATGAGAGCAGCATGCCGTACGCATCAGCGGGGGTGGAAGGCGACACGACCTTGAGCCCCGGCGCATGAACGAACCACGCCTCGGGGTTTTGAGAATGGAACGGCCCCGACCGAAGTCCGCCATCGGAGGGGGCACGGATCACCCACGGCACCTGGCCGCCCCAGCGGTAGTGGGTGGTGGCGGCAAACTGGACGATTGAGTCGAATCCGGTGGTGAGGAAATCGGCAAATTGAACCTCGATGATGGGGCGCATACCCATGAGCGCCATACCGGTGGCCGCTCCGATGAATGCCGACTCGGTCATTGGCGTGTTGCGCACCCTCTGCTGTCCGAAGCGGTCGGCCGCGGCCTTGGTGACCTTGAAAGCGCCGCCAAAAGGGGCGGCGACGTCCTCGCCCATCACGACGACCGACTCATCACGAGACATCTCGAACACGATGGCGTCGCTGATCGCTTCAAGGTAGGTGCGTTGGTTGTCGATGCCCGATGGCGAGGTCATGCCCACACTCCCTTGGACACTTGAGCGGGGTCGGGCCATGGGCTGTCGAGGGCGAACTGCACGGCGTCGTCGACTTCGTCCCGCACCGCAACGTCGATCTCTTCCAATCTCTCGCGTCCGGCTCCCTCTGCTTCGAGTCGGCTACTGATTCGATCGAGAGGATCGCGATCTGACCATGTCGCGATCAGGTCTTCGGGGACGTACTCCGCGCCGTCATGGATGGCATGGCCAAGCATCCGCATGGTGTGAGCCACGATGACTCTCGGCCCGTCGGAGTCGCGTGCGGCTTGAACGGCCACCGACACGGCTCCGATCACCTCTTCGATGTCGTTGCCGTCGATATCTGATGCGGCCACACCCGCGGCGCGCGCCCGTTCGGCAATGTCGGGGTTCGCCGAGTGAGAAGCGATTGGCGTCGAGTAGGCGTATTGGTTGTCTTCCACGATGACCACGACAGGAGCGTTCTCGAGCGCGGCCAAATTGAGCGATTCGGAGAACAGCCCGGTGATCGACCCTCCGTCGCCGGTGAACGTGAGCGCCACCTGAGGCTGATGAAGTTGTTGAAATGCCATTGCCGCGCCGACCGCCACCGGAAGCGACTGCGGGAGGTGCGAGATGAACCCGATCACGCCCAGATCAACATCACCGCAACCGTGGATGTTGGCGTCACGGCCTGCGCTCACGCCGGTGGCACGTCCCAGTTGTTGAGCCAGAAGACGTCGAGGCGTCATCCCCCTCACCAAATAGGCACCCAGGTCGCGATGCATCGGGGCGATGACATCGTCGGGATCGAGGCACATTGCCGCCCCCACAGAGATTGCCTCGTGTCCCCTCTGGTTGAACGTTCCCCCCACGCCCTTGCCGGTGAGCCACAGCGTCCGAATCGTGTCGTCCAAAGTGCGTGTGAGACGCATCCATCTGTAGGCGGTGATCAGGTCGGTCATCGTGATTTCAGGTATCCCTCGCAGGTGACCAAGGGTGGACGTTCCCCAATCTTGACTTGCATCTCGGGGCGGTCGGGTCGAGTCAACACAGTGGCGAGTTGCAGGCCATCGGAGCCGGCGGGTATTCGGTGCAGCACTGCGTGGAGCACTTCCATCGATTGTGCGGCCAGATCGTGGAGCGGCCTCGCCCGGTGGTGTCTTGTTCCGAGATCCACCTGGCCGATCGAGTCGACACCTTCGGCAGCGGCAATGTCGATCAGCAAGCCCGTCTCGACCCCGTATCCCTCACAGAACGGCAACTTCTCGACGACGCTGCGGCGTGCCGCATATTCGCCCCCAAGTGGTTGTTTGATCATCGCAAGCTCAGGAAAGAAGGTTGATATCAGAGGTCGAGCCATGATTTCGGTGGTGCGTCCTCCACCAACTCCTCCGATTTCCGGCCTCTGATAGAAGCCCTTCACCATCGAGATCGACGGGTCGTCGAGCAGCGGTTTGACGAGTTCGGTAACGAAATCTGGATGAAAGTTGGTGAGGTCGGCATCGATCCAAACAATGATGTCTCCGGCCGTGGCAGCCACGCTCTTCCACAACACGTTGCCCTTGCCGGACCCCGGGCCGCACTCCCGAAGGACATCGCTGACCGATACCACTTTCGCTCCGGCACGAGCGGCAACCTCGGCGGTGCCGTCGGTACTGGAGTCGTCCATCACGATCAGTTCATCGACCAGCCCGAATGGGCGGCGATCATCGCTCATCATCAGATTGTCTCGGATCGATTCCACGATGCCTGCGACCGTGTCTTGCTCGTTTAGAGCCGGAAGGACAACCGACACGGACAGTCCGTTCTTGGTGTCGCGGAGCGATGACGATTCAGCCCGGAGGGATGTGGGCACGCGAGCCTCGCTTTGGAGCATTTACTCATCGTAGGAAGAAGCGGGGCGTTCCGCAGAATCTGGTGCAGGCGTATTGCGACGGCAACGCGAGTCGCAGACGACGACCGATCCCTAATATGGGATGGATGAGGTGCATCCGGGTCCCCGTGGTGGCGGTTGTGATCGGTCTTTTCGCGTCCGCGTGCGGTGGAACCGTCGATGCGGTCGACGACACTGCCGATCGTCCGATTCCCGTGGCCGAGGGGGTGACAACCACTGAGGTGAACGCGGGCCGGCCCGAGCAGGTAGAGGCTTTGGCCGCCCCAACCGCATCACTGAGTGTTGCGGTGGCCACCGTGCCGGCTGACCCTTTCGAGACCTACGTGGCCGACATCATCGACCAAGTGGAGATTCTCGATACCTTCGATGCTCCCGGCGGAGCCCCTGTTGAATTCGAATACGCAATCACCAACCCGACCTATTTCGGCCACCCCTTGTCGCTCATGGTGGTGGATCGCGTCGACGACAATCAGTGGCTCAAGGTCCAGATTCCCGTGAGGCCCAACGGCACCGAGGCCTGGATACGCGGCGGTGACGCCACGTTGAGGACTCATCGATATCACGCTCAGGTCGATCTATCGGATCGTTCCGTCAGCGTGTGGGACGGCGATGTGTTGGTGGTGGAGACCGGTGCCGTCGTGGGAAAGGACCGGACCCCAACGCCCCTGGGAAGGTTCTTCGTGAACGATCTCGTCGAGAAGTGGGACGGAAGCGCATACGGCCCCTACATTC
>CAZHMP010000027.1:15358-29181 GCA_964533595.1 uncultured Acidimicrobiales bacterium
TTCGTGAACGATCTCGTCGAGAAGTGGGACGGAAGCGCATACGGCCCCTACATTCTGAGCCTGTCGGCCTTCTCCGAGGCGCTCGACTCCTTTGGTGGAGGTGTTCCGGTGATCGCGATCCACGGCACCAACGATCCGGGCCTCATCGGGGGCGCTTTCTCAAATGGGTGTATCCGCATTCCGAATGAGGCGATTCGAGTCCTGGCCGACAACGTTCCGATGGGCACTCCGGTGGACATCGTTGCGTAGAGCAGTTGTCGAGTGGATCGGCGGGATCATCGAGTGGATTACCGAGATGACTCGTGCGGTGGCCGGCGAGTGGTCATCGGATCGGGTGGGTGGTTTGGCAGCCGAGATTGCGTTTTTCGCATTGCTGGGCTTGTTCCCGTTGGTGATTGTGGTTGCCGCTGCCTTGGGCTCGTTCGACACACTTCTCGGCGCTCACGCTTCCGCGCAGGTGGAGGATTGGCTCATTGAGCGAATGACAGCCACGTTCGGTTCGGACAACACCTTGTCGGCGACGGTGACCGACTTGTTCGATGGGGCCAACACCGGGGCGTTGACCGCAGGTCTGGTGTTCTCCGTCTACGCCGCATCTCGCGGTTTCGTGGCTGTGGTTGGTTCGCTCGACGTGGCCTATGGATATTCAACGAAGCGCGGTTGGCTGTCGACCCGGTTGGTCGGTTTTGGACTGACCATTGCCACCGTGGTCGTGGCGGCGTTGGTCATGCTGATGGCAGTGGTTGGGCCGTTGTTCGGAGTGGGCTCTCGAATTGCCGACAAGTTTGGTGCCGGGCACGGTTTTGTGGTCGCTTGGGATCTGCTGCGGTGGCCGCTGGTGGCCGTGGTGCTCGTCGCATGGGCTGCCACCGTGTATCACGTGGCCCCCAGCCATCGAACACCGTGGCGCAGCGAGGTCCCTGGCGCTCTCATCGCCACAATCTGGTGGGTGGCAGTGTCGATCGGATTCAACCGCTACCTCGACGCGGCGTCGTCGGGATCCAACGCTGTCTTCGGCTTGTTGGGAGGGGCGCTGAGCGTGATGTTCTGGCTGTATCTGATGGCTCTTGGCCTGCTTGTCGGCGCCGAGGTGAACGCCGTGTTGGGGGTGGTCGACGGTGAATCGATCGCAAAGCCGCGCCGGGCGCCCCACTTACCGATAAGCAGGCGTCAGCACTAACGTTGTCGTCGTGACCGATTTCAAAACTCCCCTGTCAGATATCCGATTCACCCTGCGAAATGTCGTCGACTTCGATTCGTTGGCCGCCATGGATGGATACGAACACGCTGAGCCCGACATGGTCGACGGATTGCTCGATGAGGCAGCAAGATTCTTCGAACAAGTTGTGGCCCCAACCAATCGCGACGGCGACACGGTCGGGTCGCAGCGCAACGATGATGGGTCCGTCACCGCAGCGCCCGGGCTCAAGAACGCCTACCAGCTCTATGTGGAGGCGGGATGGGGAGGGGTCGGATTTCCGGAGGAATTCGGTGGAGGCAACTTCCCTTGGACCCTCAGCATCGCCATCCAGGAGATCCTCACGTCGGCCAACATGGCATTCTCGCTGTGCCCCCTGCTCACCCAAGGCGCGATCGACGCGGTGATCCACCACGGCAACGAAATCCAACAGCAGCTTTATCTGGAGAAGATGGTCTCGGGGGAGTGGTCGGGCACCATGAACCTCACCGAGCCTCAGGCCGGAAGCGACGTTGGTGCCCTCACATCGAAGGCGGTTCCCCGGGGAGACGGCTCCTGGGCGATCACAGGCCAGAAGATTTTCATCACGTGGGGCGAACACGACATGGCCGACAACATCATCCACCTGGTGTTGGCCCGAACCCCTGGTTCACCTCCGGGAACCAAAGGAATCAGTCTCTTCATCGTTCCCAAGTTTCTGGTCAATCCCGACGGAAGCCTCGGTGAGCGAAATGATCTCTCTTGTGTGTCGATAGAGCACAAGCTCGGCATACACGCCAGTCCCACCTGCGTGATGAGCTACGGCGACAACGACGGCGCAATTGGATGGATGCTCGGCGAGGAGAACGCCGGAATGCGTGCCATGTTCACCATGATGAACATGGCGCGGCTCTCCGTGGGATTGGAGGGTTTGGCGGTCACCGAACGGGCCTACCAACAGGCGCTTGGCTACGCCCATGAACGTCAACAGGGACGCGCCCCGGGCGCCGAGAAGGGCGTTAGCTCGCCGATAGTCGACCACCCCGACATACAACGCACGCTGCTCGACATGAAGTCGTGCATTGATGCCATGCGTGGCTTGTGTTATCGAAACGCAGAAGCTCTCGACCATGCCAGTCACGGAGCCGACGCCGACGACCGCCAGAGAGGTGAGCAACTTGCTGCCCTTCTCACCCCGCTGAGCAAGTCATGGTGCACCGATCTCGGAGTGGAGCTCACCAGCGAAGGCGTGCAGATTCACGGTGGCATGGGCTACGTCGAGGAGACCGGAGCCGCTCAGCATCTCCGCGACGCACGAATCACCCCGATCTACGAGGGCACAAACGGCATCCAGGCGATTGATCTGGTTGCACGCAAATTGCCGATGAACGGGGGAGCGGTGATCGCATCCCACCTCGACTCGATCGGGACCACACTGGCCAAGCTCGACGGCATCGAAGGGCTTGCGCCCGTCGCCAAACACCTTGGTGCGGCGCTCGAGGCCACGAAGCGTGCCACCGATTGGCTACTCGCGGCCGGCTCGAGCAACCCTCTCGACACTCTGGCGGGTGCCACCGATTATCTGGCGATGCTGGCCACCACCACCGGAGGTCAGATTCTGGCCGACGCGGCGATCGCGGCGGCGGAGTCGGGTGATGACGATCTGTCTCGCGACAAGTCGTTGCTGGCACGGTTCTTCGCCACCCATCGACTTGCTCGAGTCCCGGGACTCGAGGCCGGCGTTGAATCGGGAGCCGCCGATCTCCTACAGGGCCGGGCCGGAATCCTTTCCGACTGATCTGCGCGGTTTGGAAGTTGTAGTGACCGCATAGGGTTTCGTCAGAGTTCCTGCCGTCGGAGATTCAGTTGTTTGCATCGATTCCCAGCCCGTCCACCAACGTCATCGAGCTGGGCCCGCTCACCTTGAGGGCCTACGGCTTGATGATCGCCCTCGGTGTGGTGGCGGCAGTCTGGCTGGGTCAGAAGCGGTGGGAGGCGCGCGGCGGTAACCCCGACGATGTGTCCTCCATCGCCATGTGGGCCGTCCCGGCGGGGCTGATAGGAGCGCGCTTCTATCATGTGATCACCGACTGGCGCTTCGATGAAGGTTGGCTGGTGCCGTTCAAAGTGTGGGAGGGCGGTCTCGGAATTCCCGGAGGAATTGCTGCCGGGGTGTTTGGTGCCCTATGGGTGATCAAACGGCGTGGCATCTCTCGATCCGGCATTCTCGACGCGCTGGTGCCGTCGCTTCCGCTGGCTCAGGCCATTGGCCGTTGGGGCAATTGGTTCAACCAGGAATTGTTCGGTGGACCCAGCAACCTTCCCTGGGCAGTGGAGATAAAGCCGGAGCTTGCCGCGGAAGCCGGGCATCCGACGGCAACCACCTTCCATCCAACTTTTCTCTACGAGTCCCTATGGAATGTGGGTCTCGTCCTGTTCCTGATCTGGCTTGACGGCAAAAGGGTGGTGCGTCGGGGCAGCCTGATTGCTGTGTACGTCCTTGGCTATCTCGTGGCGAGATTGTGGCTCGAGACCGTCCGGATCGACCCTGCCACCGAAATCGCCGGTGTGAGGATCAATATTTGGATGAGCGTGATCGGCATCGCGGCGTCGGTTGCGTGGCTCTACTTCCGTGGACGGTCCGTCAAGGAGTCAGCTGACTCAGCCGACCCGGGTGGCGGCGTCGAGAAGATCGAGATGACTCCGCCCTCTGACGGTGTCGCGTAGACGATTCATCGCATGGTGCTCGTGCAGCTGGTCCGCAGGAGCAGGCGGCGGCGACATCGTGAGATCGCGCACGTCGTAGGCAATCGAGTAGAGCCGGAGCCGGTCGATCTGACGCGGTATGGCAAACAGTTCGGGGTACGACTCCTGTAACCACCATGGAACATCGGCGTAGTCGGCGGGTCGCGTCACGTCCACGTATGCCTCGGCGACGTGGAGTTGGGGAAGGCAGCAGAATCTCAAGAGAACATCGAGGTCCACGTCCGGTGGACTGGCCCTCGCCCATTCGAAGTCCAATACGGCGGTGATGTGTTTGCCGTCCCAGAGAATGTTCTCGAACGTGAGGTCTCCGTGGACCAAGAAGTCACTCTCGAATGGTTCAATCGAGGGAGTCAGTTCGAACACCAGATGCTCAACCTCATCGATCAGCCCGAAATCAATGTTGGGGTGGCTCCGCAATTGATCGATGGCCACAAGAAGTGACATCACCGGTGAGAGGGTGTCGCTCCGCAGCATCTGGGGCGCATCGATCCCGGGCAGGTCCGGCGGACCGGGAGTGATGTGGAGGCGGCGGAGCTTTTCGGCGAGTTGGCGTATTGCATCGCGACGCTGCGCACGGTTCATTTCGGGCCAGCAATGGGCCAATGGCCGGCCTGGCACACGAAGCATCACCAAGTAGTCAGCTCCCATCTGTCCGCCGTATGACACCACCATCGGATATCCGATTTCGGCCGGCAGGCTCGGTCCGAGAATGGCTTCTCGCCGCAGTCGTTGGTTGGGATGGCGGTTCACCCGCACCACGTGGTGAGCGCTCATCCACACTTCGTTTGTGACGCTGGAAGCCGCCACAAGGGGCACACTAGGGTCGAGGCCGGCTTGCATCAGAGCGTGGCGAGCTCGCGCCATTGCCATGGGGCTATTGGCGTGGTTGCTCACTGCAGCAATGTCCAAGACACCGAATTCATGGTGATTCCATCGGCACGATGTCGAAGAGACTGAGGTTTCTGAAGATCTCTTCAGCATGTGAATTCGGTCTCGTCAGCTCCGACTACACCCCGAGAATCGCAGAATCCGAGAGCTTGGGCCAAGCATCCATGGCCCACGGTCCGAACTCGCGGTCGGTGAGGGCAACAAGAGAAACGTCGGCGTCACGATCGATCCACATCATCGTGCCGGACCTCCCGAAGTGACCGAACGTGGTGGGCGAGTTGAGTGAACCCGTCCAATGGGGCGACTTCGATCCGCGGATCTCTGGGCCAAACCCCCACGGATTTGGAGATTGGCGGCCGTAGCCGGGAAGAACCCCCGACAGTTGAGGCAAGTGAGTAGATGTCGCCAGGTCGAGCGTGGTGGGTGAGACAATCACCGGCTGTGACCAGCACCGGATCAACCTGAGAACATCTCGAACCGTGCCAATCGCTCCCGAGCCGGCCGGACCGTCAACAATGGTGGAATCCATCCCTGCGGGCTGCAACACAGCTTGTTGGATGTAGGTGGTGTGTGACATTGCGGATGAGACGGCCAGTTGGTGGGCAAGTTTGTCGTAGGCGGCCGTGCTGTATATCCGCCGGGTTCGCGGCGGTGATATCGCCCTCATGCCGTCAGGAGCGATTCCGCCCGCATGTGCGAGCAGATCACCCACAGTTGCGCCGTGCTCGGTGGCGATCGACTCGGTGGACAGTGTTCCCTCTTCGTGGGCCACGAGTACAGCCAGCGCAGTGATCAGCTTGGTGAGAGACGCAAGAGGAAACGGCCGATCAATGTCGCCGCGCGTGGTGACGACACCTCGGCGCACAATCGCGGCAGCGACGTGGTCGACCGGCCACTCATCAATCTCGCTGAGATCGCTCATCGAGTGACAATATCGGCACGAGCCGAGTCCGCCGAGAATCTGATCCGGAGCTACCTTGTTGGCCGAATGGACCCGCTTGATCGCTCAACATGGACAGATTTCGAGCTCTCGGTGGCGGCAGTGCTTGATGGCCTTTCGCCGGGAGACGTGGTCACATACTCGGAGGTTGCCGAGGAGGCTGGTCGCCCCGGAGCGGCCAGGGCCGTCGGTTCGATGCTGAGGCGAAGCGACGGTGCCGGGTTCGCTTGGTGGCGTGTCGTATCGGCCAACGGGCGCCTCAGGGCCGGCGACCCAGTCGAGCAGGCGCGGCTGCTGCAGAGCGAGGGTGTGAAGGTCATCAGCGGGCGGGTGACCTGACGGCGGTACCCTGACGCCGAAACCATGCCTAATTCTCTTGCAACCAAATCATTTGCCCAACTCGGCTTGCGCGACGAGATCGTCGCAACCCTCTCCGAAAAGGGCATCACCTCTCCGTTCCCCATCCAAGCTCTCACCATCCCCGACGCACTCGCCGGTAAGGATGTGTGCGGCAAGGCCAAGACCGGCTCAGGGAAAACGCTTGCCTTCGGCCTGCCTGTTTTGCAGCAGCTCACCAAGGCACAGCCCAAGCGGCCCACCGCCCTTGCTCTCGTGCCAACGCGAGAGTTGGCAAATCAGGTCTGCGATGAACTGAAGCCAGCCGCCGCCGCCGTTGGGCGATCGGTGCTGGCCGTCTATGGCGGGGCTCCGATCGAGAAACAGATCACCAAGCTCGCCAAGGGTGTCGACATGGTCGTCGCCACACCCGGACGGATGATTGATCTGATCGAACGCGAGGCTTTGGCGGTCACATCGGTTGGTCATGTCGTCGTCGATGAGGCCGACCGGATGGCCGACATGGGATTTCTCCCCCAGGTCGAGTGGATTCTGCGGAATGTCGAGAAGGATCGGCAGACACTCTTGTTCTCCGCCACCCTGGACGGGGCGGTAAACACGCTGATTCGGCGCTACCAGAACAATCCGGAGATGCATGAGGTGGCCGGCGAGGAAGTCACCGTCGAGGAGATGACCCATCGCTTCATTGCCGTTCACAAGATGGACAAGGCGAAGGTTGCTGCGGCGATTGCGAATTCGGTCGACCGCACCATCATGTTCACCCGCACCAAGGTGATGGCCGATCGTCTCGCCGACGAACTCGGCAAACTCGGCATGAAGGCTGCACCGATTCACGGCGACCTGCGCCAATCCCAACGGGAGCGATCGCTCAAGGACTTCAGCACCGGCAAACTCAGAGCGCTGGTGGCAACCGACGTGGCAGCTCGTGGTATTCACGTCGACGACGTCGATGTGGTCCTGCAGTACGATCCACCGTCGGACCACAAAACGTATTTGCATCGCGCGGGCCGCACCGCTCGCGCCGGTGAGACCGGCCTTGTGGTCACGCTGTCGATGTGGAACGAGGAACTCGACATCAAGCGCCTCCAGAAGCGTGTGGGCGTCATCATGCCGATTGCCGAAATGTTCTCAAATGACAAGCGCCTCACCGATCTGGTGAGCTGGGACCCAGAAGCCGACTAGACGTTGTTGTCATCAACGGTCGCTCGATTCATCGAGGCGTCGGATGGTGACCATGCCACCACGCTCGCCGGTGTTGTCGCTGCCGCGGCGAATGTGATCGGGGTGGACGTCGAATTCATGATCGACGGTGCGTCGGTGCCGCCCGATCGAGAGGTCGCGGCAGTCGAAATAGGTGAAGGTCTTGTATCAGAGGCCCATTTGCTGCCTGGAGCAGTGAGGGAGGCCCTGCTGAGCCCGCAGGCGCGACGTGGTGGCGGTGTCCACCACACGCCCTTCGCAGTGGCTGAGACGATCGTGGAGCTGGCATGGCCCGCGGATGAACCAAAAGTCGTTGCCGACCCTTCAACCGGCGGGGGTGTGTTCCTGCTGGCAGCGGCGCAGCGAATGGCCGGAACAAGGGCCGAGGTCGTCGATCGACTGATCGGGTGCGACATCGACCCGCTGGCGGTTGCCACAACCGAGGCGGCAATCGCTTTGTGGTCGGGCGGCGTGAGCCCGTCGCCCGGAGCGATCAGAGTGGCCGACTTTCTCCAGGACGATCCATTCGCCGGTCTCACGCCGGATCTCGTTGTGGGGAATCCGCCGTTTCTGTCGCAACTGAGGGCACGCACGGCCCGAGGACAGGGGAGTAGGGCCGGTCTGTCGGGTCGCTGGCCGGGCATTGGCGGCTATGTGGACGAGGCGGTCTTGTTCATGGTGGCGGCCACGGAATTGGTCTCGCCCGGGGGCACGGTTGCTCTCGTGCAGCCGACGTCGGCATTGTCGGCTCGTGATGCATCAACGGCCCGGGCGATGCTGGACGAACTGGCTCCACCGGTGAGTTTCTGGTGGTCGAGGGAGCGCGTCTTCAGCGCGGCGGTCGATGCTTGCGCGGTCGTTTGCCGGCGACGTTCGTCCGAGCGGAGTGTCAAGCGATCGTTGGGCTGCCCTCCCAAGCCGGTGGATGATTGCCCGCGGCCGTCTTCAGTTTCGTGGTCGCCGCTATTGGCCGGAATGGCCGATCTTCCCGAGATCCGCCACAACTTCGAGAGTGGCGACTTGCTGGCGTCGCTTGCCTCCACCACGGCTGGTTTCCGCGACCAGTACTACGGCCTCCGCAAGGCGGTTGTCGACGATCCTGGCGGGTCGAATCGGCTGATCACTGCCGGATTGATCGACCCGTTGAGCAATCGCTGGGGTGAAGCGACATGTCGTTACGACCGAAGAGAATGGAAGTCACCGTGTGTCCGGTTGGAACGCATCGATGCCGAACTTCGCCATTGGTTCGGCCAGCGTCTCCGGCCGAAACTGCTCGTGGCCACCCAGACTCGTCTGCTCGAAGTTGTCGTCGATCCCGATGGAACGATGATTCCGAGCACTCCGGTTGTCGTTGTGGAGCCCGACGACGATGACATGATCTGGCATTTGGCGGCGGCCTTGTGTGCCCCGGCAACCTCGGCTCGACTGGTGACGTCGGCGGCGGGTTCGGGTCTGTCGCGCGATGCGGTGAGGGTGAGTGCCACGGCGCTTTCGGAAGTGGCGCTTCCGGTACCCGGCCCGGAATGGGACGCTGCGGCAACCGCGGTGAAGGCTTTGCATGAGGCAGGTGGGGCCGCCGGACACGTCGACGACTTGCTCGCTGTGGCCAAGTTGTGCGATGCGGCGTATGGCACGGAGGATCCCCGACTCAGTGAGTGGTGGGCAGCTCGCCTGCCGCCCCGTTTGGTGTTGGCCGGCCCAAAGTGAGTGGGCTCAATGTTTTTTGCCTTGACCTGAGGCGAGGAGATCGCTTCACTGGTGGGAGCATTTGGAGAGGTTCGTGGTCTTCTACTCCCTGTGAGTGGCGAACGCGACCCGGCAACCTGGGATCGGACGCCCAAGGTGCCTTCTTGTTTCGGCAAGGATGTGGTGTCGGCCCTGGCCGGCGCAACAAAGTGTCCGGGGAGTTCGCTCCCCGCCACGAGGTGCCTGAGTGACCTTGCCCCGGAACAGGAAAACAGTGGCTGACCAAACTCAATCCCGGAGCTTCGATCCGAGACGAAGATTCCCTGGTGATCTACCTGCTACCGGCGCGCTCATGCCCGGAGATCCTGTTGGCAGCCGTCGCTTCATGACCATCACCGATGGCCGGCCGTTTGCGCTCGAGGGAGGCGGACGTCTCGACGAAATCACCGTGGCCTATGAGACTTGGGGTCATCTCAATATCGGCGCCACCAACGCCGTGTTGATTTGTCATGCTCTCACCGGTGACAGTCATGCCGCCGGAGGGATAGCTCCGGGTCATCCCAGCATCGGCTGGTGGAACGATCTGATTGGCCCGGGCAAGGCCATCGACACCGACCGGTGGTTCGTCGTGTGCAGCAATGTGCTGGGCGGATGCCAAGGCACAACTGGCCCAGCATCGTCCGATCCGACCACGGGCCATCCCTATGGTTCCGAGTTCCCACAAGTCACGATTCGAGACATGGTCCGCACCCAGAAGCTGCTGGCTGACCGCTTGGGTATCGGCCAGTGGATGTCTGTCGTGGGTGGCTCGATGGGGGGCATGCAAGTACTCGAGTGGGGGGCGATGTATCCGAGGCGCGTGCGGTCGTTGATTGCTTTGGCTACCGCCGCGGCCGCTAGTGCAACCCAGATCGCGTGGAGTGCGGTTGAGCGGCTGTCGATCGTGACCGATCCCAACTACAACGGTGGCGACTACTACGACGCCGAACCTGGAGGTGGTCCATGGCAGGGCCTGATGATCGGCCGCGAGATCGCCCAGGTCACGTATCGATCGGCTGAACTCCTTGACCATCGTTTTGGTCGTGCACACCACGACTCCCGTTTCGAGCTTCACCCGTGGGGGCGCTTCGAGATTGAGTCATACCTCGATCATCACGGCCAAAAACTGGTTCGCCGGTTCGACGCCAACTCGTATCTGGTGGTGAGCAAGGCCATGGATCTCCACGACATCGGGCGTGGGCGAGGTGGAGTTGCAGCCACACTGAGGAGACTGCGGGTTCCTGTGCTCACGGCGTCGATCTCATCCGACACGCTTTATCCGCCGTACCAGCAGGTCGAGATCCACGACGGTGTGGTTTCCGGTGGCGGTGTCTGTCGCCACGAGATGGTCGACAGTCCACAGGGCCACGACGGGTTCCTGCTCGAGTCGAAGCGGCTGGGCCCGCCGGTGAGAGAAGTATTGGAACAGGCGGAGACGAAAGATGTCTGACCGCCCGATAGAAGACCAGTCGCAGTCAGAGCCTCTTGATCGACAGACGCAGGCAATCAGGGCCGGGCGCGACCACAACGGGCGGGCTTTGGCCCCGGCCTTGTGGGCCACCAGCACGTTCTACGCCGGGAGTGTCGACGAGGCGAGGGCAATGGCCGCGGATGTGACCAACCCGACGTTCTACGGTCGCCACGCCAACCCGACGGTAAGTGATTTCGAAACCGCGATGGCGAGCCTCGAAGGTGCCGAGGCAGCCCGTGCCTTCGCATCAGGGATGGGAGCAATATGCGCCATCGTCTTGGGATTGTGCTCGTCCGGCGATCATGTGGTGACCCAACACCAGATGTATTCCCACACGCAGCTCCTGTTCCAGGCCGTATGTCCACGATTCGGTATAGATGTCACATTTGTGGACGGCACCGAGCCCGGGGCGTTCGCCGACGCTGTCGTACCGGGTCGCACCACGCTGGTGTTCGCAGAAACTCCGGCCAACCCGAAGCTGTCGCTGGTTGACCTGAGAGAGATTGGCGCCATCAAGGGTCCGGTCACCGTTGTCGACTCCACGTTCGCAACACCGTTCGGCCAGCGTCCAACGGAGTACGGAGTTGACCTCGTGGTGCATTCGGCAACGAAAGCCATCGCCGGGCACAACGACGCGATTCTCGGGGTGGTGGCAGGCAGCGAGGAGTTGCTGGCCTGGATTCGTGGATTTGCCGTGTTGCAGGGGGCGATCGCGTCGCCCTTTGATGCCCTCAATGGGCTGCGAGGCATACGGACGCTTCCGATCAGGATCAGGCAGCAGTCCACAACTGCGTTGGCCGTGGCGGAGGCGATCTCGGGGCACGCGGCGGTGGACGCGGTCTTCTATCCCGGACTGGTCAGCCATCCCCAGCACGAGCTCGCGGTTGCCCAGCTTGAACAATTCGGCGGTGTTGTTGCGCTCGATTTGCATGGTGGGGTGGATGCGGGGAGCAAGTTCGTTGAGCATCTGGAACTCGTTCAGCTCGCTACTTCTCTCGGAGGCCCGGAGTCTCTGATCACTCATCCAGCATCCACCACTCATGCCGGGTTGTTGCCGAGTGAACTCGAGGCTGCCGGTATCGGCCCCGGCACCGTGAGATTGTCATGTGGGCTCGAGGCAACCGCAGATGTGGTAGCGGATGTCTCAAGGGCGTTGGACGCGCTTTGACATGCCCGAATTGCTCGAGGTCGAGTCGTATGCCGGTCTGGCTGCCGGCGTCGTGGGACGCGAGATCACTGAAGTCGACGCTCATGATGAGTGGTATCTGAAGAAGTCGACTACGCGTGAACAACTCCTGGCGGAACTACCCGGCTTGATTGTCGAAGGAGTCAGGCGCATTGGCAAGCTCTTGTTGATCGACACAGACGGTCCCGTGATCGGTCTTCGGTTCGGCATGACCGGGAGGCTCTTGGTGGACGGCTCACCCTCGATTGCCCAACTCGAGTATTCGAGCCGTCGTAGCGACCCGGCATGGGTCAGGTTCGCGCTCGAGTTTCGAGACGGAGGTCGGCTTTCCATCAACGATCCCCGCCGCTTGGGGGGAGTCGAATTGGATCCGGACGAGGCGCTACTGGGGCCGGACGCGGTTTCAGTGACCGTCCAGGATTTGGTCAAACGGATTTCGGGAAGCAGGGCAGCGGTGAAGGCCGTTCTGCTGGATCAGCATCGAGTATCCGGGCTCGGCAACTTGCTGGTTGACGAAGTCTTGTGGCGAGTCGGTATTGCGCCGATGAGAGCTTCGTGTGAACTGACCGACCTGGAATTGGAGGCGCTTCACACGACTATCGGTGAGACGATCCGTGTGTTGAGAGAGCGGGGCGGGAGCCACACCGGCGACCTGCAGAGTTCTCGCACCGCCGGGGCCACGTGTCCGCGAGACGGGGCACCGCTTTTGCATGACACCGTTGGGGGAAGATCCACATGGTGGTGTCCGCTGCATCAGGCCTGAAGCGGCTACGGTCCAATGCCGTGTCGAAGCTGAGGTCCATGCTCGTGGTGGTGGGGGTGATTGCTTCGATGACGTTCGGCGGAGCAGCAGCGTACGCAGCGGTGCCGGCGAGAGGGTCGGCGAGTCAGACGGTCGGCCTTTCCCACACCGATGTTTCGTCCAGTCCTCAGCGTGCCACCACCGGCGAAGATGAGGTCACGACGACCTCGGCAGAACCGACTTCGCGGCGAAGCGCAAACGGCACGACTCGTAGAGTCACCATCGGGCTGCTGGCCGTTGCAGCCGCAACGGCAGTGATGGCGTCGATCTTTTTCTGGTACACGATTCCGTCTCGACGAGTGCGAATCCACGAGCGCGACAGATGACGGCGGCCGGATTCATTTCACGCTCGTTGGCCGGAGTCTGACTCGACCGTCGTGTTCTTGTACGGTTGCGTAATGGCCGAGGAGCTTGACGTTGATGCAATGCTCGCGAGATGTCGCCATGATCGCCGACGCATCAGCGTCTCTCGAAGATGGTGTTCTCACTTTTCGCATCGATCTACGGCCTCCGGCTGATGGCTGAGCGGTCGGTGTTCTGCCTCGATTCAGTGAATTTCAGGAGATGACCATGCCCGAAGATTTCGAAGACGCCCCGCCACCGCCGGCACCACCGCCTCCGCCTCCGGCCCCACCGGCCGCGCCGCCACCGCCTGCTCCGGCTGCGCCGCCACCGCCTGCTCCGGCTGCGCCTCCACCGCCTGCTCCCGCGCCGTCTGCGCCGCCACCGCCTGCCCCGGCCATGCCATCAGCGGAAGCAGGGCCCGGGCTCACCGACACGCACGGGATCGGGGCAGCAACTGCCCAGCTAACCGGCGGCGCTCGCCGCTCCGGGCGCCAGGCATTCATGGTGATGGCCGCAGTGCTACAACCCGAAGAGCGGGTGGAAGTGCTCGGGCAGTGCCGGTTCATGGGAGCTGATGCTGCCATTGCCCTCACCGACAAGAGGTTGCTGATTGTCAACTCACGTGAGTGGGATCCCGATATCGAGACGATCGATCTCGCGCCTGGCCTCACCGTGCAAGGCTGGCAAGATCAGCGCTCAGCGTCGCTCGTGTTCACTCACGCCGGCGGGACGTCGGTGGTCGACAAATTCTCCGACATGGCGATAGCGAAACTCCTCACTGATCAGGTGCGATCACGGGTGGGTTGATTATTCCTGCCGGGTAGAGTCTTCTCCCGCTGCGGACGTAGCTCAGTTGGTAGAGCGCAACCTTGCCAAGGTTGAGGTCGCCGGTTCGAACCCGGTCGTCCGCTCCACGAAATTTCCCGATCCCGCCCGGTGTCCGGCGCGGGATCGGTGCGTTTTGTC
>CAZHMP010000028.1:0-7745 GCA_964533595.1 uncultured Acidimicrobiales bacterium
TTCACGGCCCGCATGGAGGACGATCTCGACAAGATTGCCGGCGGGACAGAGGATCCGGTTCCTTGGCTTGCCCGCTTCTACTTCGGACATGATTCCGAGGAGGGCTTGAAAGAGAAGGTGTCGAGCCGTCTGGGCGACATCGACGCCAGAGCCGTGAACTCGATTCCTGTTGGCGTCGCAGATGACGGCGAATCGGTGGTGGCCAGAGTCGGACGATACGGACCGTATGTCCAAAAGGGAGACCAGTCAGCATCGATACCGGATGACATTTCGCCTGACGAACTGAATCTCGACAAGGCGATGGAGTATCTGGCCATGCCCAAGGATGGTCGGGAGTTGGGCGTGGATCCCGAGACCGGTCTTTCCATCTTTGCCAAGGCTGGGCGCTTCGGCCCGTACGTGCAGCTTGGCACCCATGATGATGTCGATGGCAAACCACGCACTGGTTCTCTTTTCTCGACAATGTCTCTGGAACGAGTAACTCTCGAGGACGCGCTGCAGTTGTTGTCATTGCCCAGGACCGTCGGAGTCGATCCGGCCGATGGCACCGAGATAACCGTGCAAAATGGTCGCTATGGGCCGTATTTGAAGAAGGGCACCGATAGCCGCAGTCTCGACTCGGAGGAGAAGCTGTTCACGGTCACGCTCGACGAGTGTTTGGCAATTCTCGCTCAGCCCAAACGCCGACGTGGCCAGACTGCGAAACCGCCGTTGCGCGAGATGGGCGAAGACCCGGTGTCGGGAAAGCCGATGGTGGTGAAGGATGGCCGATTCGGCCCCTATGTCACCGACGGCGAGACCAACGCTTCGCTTCGCAAGGGCGACACCGTTGAGGAACTGACGATGGAACGCGCCACCGAACTTCTGGCCGACAGGCGTGCCAAGGGGCCGGCAAAAAAGAAGGCACGAAAGAAGGCCACGAAGAAGAAGGCCACGAAGAAGAAGGCCACGAAGAAGAAGGCCACGAAGAAAAAGGCGACATCAAAGTCCGCGGATGAACCGGCGCCAGACGCGACGTGAGCGCCGCTCAATCGGTCGCCTAGTCTCGTCTTCTGTGACTGACGATTTCAGCACCGCCGGAGAGCGTATGGGCTGTGCCATGGGGGCAACGCGCGGCTCAGGTCGGATCGACCGGGCGTTCGGCAGTCGCGACTTCTTCTGGCTCTGGATTGCTCAGGTCATTTCAGCGACCGGAGATTGGTTGGGTCTCCTGGCGATCATCGCTCTCTCAGCTTCGATTTCAGAAGGCTCGGAGGGCACCGCGATTGCCGTCGTCCTGGCCGCACGCGTGGCACCGGGATTCTTCTTGGCCACCGCGGCGGGAGTGATCGTCGACCGACTCAATCGTCGTCATGTCATGATCGCGTGCGACTTTGGCAGGGCGGCTGTATTGGTGACGCTTCCCTTCGTGAACTCCTTGGTGGGGCTGGTGGTGGCGTCGTTCGCCTTGGAGGTCATGACCATGTTGTGGTCTCCCGCCAAGGAAGCGATCGTCCCTGATCTGGTTCCGAAGTCGAAGTTGACCACCGCGAACTCGCTCAACGTCGCTGCCGCGTACGGAATGTTCCCGGTGGCCGCCGGTATCGCTGCGTTGCTGGCCAAGGTCGCACAGGCCTTGTCGACCGAAGGCTGGGTCGACACGTGGAGGCTGAACGCCGAGGGATTGGCTTTCTATGTCGATGGCTTCTCATTCCTCGTCACCGGGCTGATCATCTGGAAGATCTCCATCCCGACCAGATCGAGGGAGGAGCGGTCGGGGAAGACAATGGGCAATCTGGACTTGGGCGGGGCTTGGCGCGAACTTCGTGATGGCTGGGAGGTGATTGCATCCAACCCGATTGTCAGGTCGGTCAACATTGGATTGGCCACGGGCATCATTGGCGGCGGGATGCTTGTCCCGCTCGGCTCGATCTTCGTGGATCAGGTGATCATTGGAACCGAGGCCGACTTCAACTTGGTGTTGTTTGCGTTGGGGCTCGGGATGGCCCTCGGTGTGGTTTCGGCGAGTTTGTTTCAGGAGAAGATGGACGCGGCCCGCGTATTTCCCGTTGCGATCCTGGTGGCCAGTGGCGCACTCTTCTCGGCTGCTTCCACCAGTTGGCTGTCGGCGCTCGTGCCGGCTGTGGGTGTGCTCGGTTTCGCGGCTGGGCCCATCTACGTACTGGGATTCACTCTTCTGCACGAGAATGTCGAAGAGGAATTTCGTGGTCGAATCTTCTCTGCTCTGCTCGTCTTGGTCAGGCTTTGCCTGCTGATTGCACTGGCCGTGGCACCGCTGCTCTCCGAGATTTTCGATCGAATGTCGAACCGCTGGTGGGGAGGCGTAGTGCATCCGGTGGGATTCGAAATACCCGTACCGGGGGTGAGGATCACCCTGTGGCTCGCATCTCTCATCATTCTTGTTGCCGGCGCGTTGGCATCGGCCAGCATCAAGGCCGGTCGCCGCGACGCAGCGGTCGACTCGGCCGCCGAAGCAAGCGAATCAGAGGTCGGATTTTGACTGGAAGGCTGATCGCATTCGAAGGTGCCGACGCGTCGGGGAAGTCCACGCAGGCGCGCATATATGCAGAGTCGATAGGGGCTCTGTTCACATTCGAGTTCGGTGCCACTCGTATTGGCAACGCCATCAGAGAGGTGGTGCTCGACAACGCTCATCAGGAGTTGGACGACCGTGCGGAGGCGCTGTTGATCATCGCCGACAAGGCACAACATGTGTCCGAAGTGGTCGGCCCGGCTCTGGCCAACGGACTGACGGTGGTGACCGATCGGTTTACTTCGTCGGCGCTCGCATATCAGGGCTATGGCCGGGGGCTTGATCTTGGCGCGCTCTCGGCGATGATGGATTTTGCCACTCATGGACTGAAACCGGATCTCACCGTGCTGCTCGATATCGATGTCGAGTTGGCACGCATTCGACTCGGCGATGACACCGACCGTATCGAGGGCGCTGGGTCCGGTTTCCACCAGCGGGTGCGCGACGGATATCTCGAGATGGCAGATTTGGATGCCGATCGATGGCTGGTGGTTGATGCTGATGGTTCGGTCGAGGAGGTATCTCGTCGGGTGGCTGAAGGAATTCGCCGCTGGGGAGACGCCCTGTGAGCACCGTCGAATTTGCGGATGCGGCGGCACAACATGGTGACCCGTGGTCAGCGGTGGTCGGACAGCCCAACGTGGTCAGGAGTCTTCGCGCTGCAACCGCAAACCCGGTTCACGCATACCTGTTCCTCGGGCCTGCGGGCACCGGCAAGAAGGTTGCCGCCTCGGTGTTCGCCGGTGAGTTGCTCGCCGCAGCCGATCCAGCCAATGCGGGTCGTCACCGCTCGCTTGCGTCGCGACTTGTCCACCCGGACGTGAAGATCATTTCTCCCACGGGAAGCGTGTTTCGCATCGAAGAGAGCAAGAGGTTGGTCACCGAGGCGAGCCGGTCGCCGGTGGAGGGAAATCGCAAGGTGGTGATTGCCGAACGATTTCATGATGCCAATGCCACCGCCATGCCGGTCTTGTTGAAGATTGCAGAGGAGCCGCCGGACAGCACCATTTTCATGTTTTTGGCCGACTATTTGCAGCCTGAGCAGGTCACCGTGGCGTCACGGTGCACCTCCATCGAGTTCAAGGCCGTCGCCGATGACCGGATTGTCGACACGCTGGTGGCCGAGGCTGTCGATCCGGATACAGCCCGGCGAGCGGCCGAGGCGGCCGGCGGAAGCCTGGAGCGTGCTCGCCTGCTGGTGAGTGACCGGCAATTGATGGCACGCCGCGACGCCTGGTGGTCCATCCCGGACCGACTCGATGGGTCTGGTGCCGCAATCGGAGTGATCGTGGAGGAGATCAGATCAATGATCGACGACTCGATGACCGCTCTCAAGGATGTCCAAAAGAGCGAACTCGAGTCGCTTGACGAGCAGGAGAAGAATCACGGAACCAGAGGGTCTGGAAGATCCGAGTTGGAAGCGCATCACAAGCGAGTTGCACGACGGCACCGCACCGACGAGCTTGTCTTCGGATTCGCCACCTTGGCCCGCCGTTACCGCAAGATGCTCGTCGACCCCGGCCCTGTCGACACGAATCGGATTGCCGACGCGATTCGGCGACTGAATGAGTCCAGCGCTTCGCTGGTGCGTAGCCCGACCGAGTCGTTGTTGCTCACAGCCTTGCTTCTCGATCTGCCGGCGTCCTGACAAGCCGCCGTCGGATTGAGCGTGCTGTCATTGTGGTCAGCCCTTGTGAGCGGAGTCCTTGGCTGAAGAGTGAGTCATGGCGAACCAGAGCGGGATCGCCACGAGCAAGAGTGCTCCCAACACGTTGCCAAGCGCGGCGGGTATGAGGCTCCAACCAAAGGCCGGTCCCCAACCGGGGCCGTATCCACTGTGCTCGGCGAGCGAGAAGTAGCCCATGTTGGCCGGGCTGTGGAGGAAACCGCCGGCCACGAACAGGCTCACGGTGAGAAAGATCGGTATGTACTTTCCGATGATCGTGCGTCCCATCACCGACAAAAACGCGGCGATACCGACAAGCCAGTTGGCGATGGCACCTGATAGCACCGCGTCGAGCCAGCCGGTGCTGCCACCGACCTCACGGAACCGCATCTTCACGTCCACGATGTGCTGCAGTTGTTCATGGAAAGCCGGACTGAAATTGGACACTTCGACCATTGCCCATCCCATGCAGTAGGCACCGATCATGTTTCCGATCGCGGCCAGCCCCCAAAGCTTGGCGACTTGGCGGCCCAGAGCGCGGGGGTCACCGCCAAGCAGTGTGGCCGGCATTTCGACATTGATTTCGGTGAAGAGAAGCGACCCTGTCAGCACCACCAGGAAAAACCCGGTCGAGAATCCGAACCCCTCGAGCAACTTCTCGGCGCCGGGGTTTGTGGAACCCTCCGAAAGCAAGACCGAGAACAGTGCCCCGGCGGTGATGAATGCACCGGCGAGTGTCGACAGCACCAGCACTTGGGTGGTCGACATGGAGCTGGCCCGTCGAGACCCGACTTCTGCCATCTCCAGCAATACCTTCTCGGGTGGAAGATGCTGTGTCGGAGGCAGATTGTCGAGCTGGGATGGCATGGCGCTGTCGCTGGTCACGCCAAACCCTACCGATCGTCATAACGTCAGTCGATCGGACGGCAAATGCGGGGGTTGAACGGCGCTCAGAATGAGGATCCGCGCATGGGTTTTGGTACCTTCAACGGTCCCGCCCGAGTAGCTCAGTTGGCAGAGCGACGCTCTCGTAAAGCGTAGGTCAGGAGTTCAATTCTCCTCTCGGGCTCAGAGTTGTGTGTCGATCGGGAGATGGAGGTTGCGTGGCCGACCAGGAAAATTTCGCCGACGACGCCATGCCGCTGATGACATCGCTCTACTCCGGTGCTTTGCGCATGACTCGCAACCCGTCCGATGCCGAGGATTTGGTTCAGGAAACCTATCTGAAGGCCTACCGCGCCTACGGCCGTTTCGAGGCCGGTACCAACCTCAAGGCGTGGATGTATCGCATCCTCACCAACACATTCATAAATTCCTATCGCAAGAAACAGCGCCGACCGACCGAGTCGGAGTTCGATGCCGACGATGTCTACCTCTATCACCGACTGGGTGGCGCAGAAGGTGCGGTGCTGAACCGAAGTGCGGAGGACGAGCTTCTCGACCTGTTCGGGGAGGCAGAAGTGAAAGCCGCGGTGGAGGGCTTGGCCGAGCATTATCGACTGCCGGTGTTGCTCGCCGATGTAGAAGGTTTCTCGTACAAGGAAATTGCGGAGATTCTCGATGTTCCCATCGGCACGGTGATGAGCCGCCTGCATCGGGGAAGAAATCAGCTCCAGAAGCGGTTGTACGAATTCGCCAAGGACCGACGGCTTCTGCCCGACGTTCCTACGCCGGTGGCTGCCGCCTCCGACTCGTCCACATCCGTCGACTCCGACCGTGAGATCTGACATGGAACAACCCTGCGACCCGAGATCCGGCGATTGTGGAGACGCCCTGCGCGATCTCTTCGGATACTTGGATGGTCAGCTGACGGTGGAGCGCCGCACGGTTATCAAGGCTCACATCGATTTGTGTTCGCCATGCCTCGAGCGGTTTTCCTTCGAGACCGAATTGAGGCTGGTCGTGGCTCAACGTTGCCGTGACACAGTGCCCGAGTCTCTCAAGATGAGAATCGCCGAAGCGATCGGCTGTGATCCAAGCGTGGAGTTGCCGCCGTGCACGGAGCAAGATTTTCCTACCGTGTGAGCAGCAAACCGGGGCCGACATCCCCGGAGAGTGTCCTCCAAGCCACATTTTGGCCTCATTTGGAACTAATTGGGTCGCCCGGTGGTTGTCTCGGTCATGCGGGTCATTGGAGAACGATTCACCAGCACAGACCGACAAGGAGCCCCGGCGACTTCGGGACGGGTGTGCTCCGACTCTGAATGTGTCACGGTCCTGAGCATCTACAACGACATGGAATTCTGCAGTATCCATGCTCCGATGGTCGTACCAAGGATGCGGGGCAAGGTTCTCGACGACTGATTGCCCACTCGAGGATGGGTGAGTGCCGTGCTGGCCGGGCGGTCCCCTACACTCTCGACCATGGGCATTCTCGCAGTCGTCTGGCACTACTGGATAGCCGTACCTCTCGCCGCTGTTTCAGTGGTGGCGATTCTCGGCACCATCGGCGGTTACCTGGCAAAGGTCACCTACAGCCGTTACCCCCGCGACTGAAAGCGGTCCCTTGTCAGAAGACGCAATCGATTGGGACGTTGCCCGCAAGGTTGCCGAGCGATTCGGCGGCCGTGAGCCATTTGCTGATTCCCTGCATCGTGATGGACTCGAGGACGACTTCGCCGAATTCACCGAACAGGCCGAGGATCTGGTCGCCGAATGCACCGGTCTCCGCTCGCTGAACGGAAACGCCAGAGGAAGGGTCACGAGCCGCGCCGGATGGGTTGACGCCAATTTGGCTTCTTTCCAGCGGCTGCTGCGGCCGATCACCGACAAGCTCAGCAAGAAGCTCGACAAGAAGTCACTGGGCATCGGCGGGAAATTCGCCGGTGCCGAGCTCGGGATGATGCTCGGGTGGATGTCGACCCGAGTGCTTGGCCAATACGACCTGCTCGTGATCGAGGACGAGAAGCCCGATGAGCAGGACATCGTCTATTACGTGGCTCCGAATGTCGTGGCGTTGGAACGGCGGTATGCCTTCCCTCGACGGGAATTCCGACTCTGGCTTGCCCTTCATGAGGTAACACACCGAGCTCAATTCACCGGCGTTCCATGGATGCGGCAGCATTTCCTGGGACTGGTCGAATCGACCATCGACAGTGTCGATCCCGATCCGAAGCGTTTCATGGCCGCTCTGCAACGGTTGATGGAGGCTCGTCGCAACGGCGAAGATCCGATGGATCAGGGCGGGATGATGGCACTGTTCGCATCCGAGGAGCAGCTCGATGTGATCAACCAAGTGGCCGGTCTGATGAGCCTGCTCGAGGGTCACGGCGACATCACCATGGATCGAGCGGGTAAGGATCTTGTGCCGTCGGCCGACAGGTTTGCCCGCGTGCTTCGCTCTCGTAGACAGAATTCCAGCGGCTTCACTCGAGTGTTTCAACGCTTGGCTGGGTTCGAGGCCAAGATCAAGCAGTATGCGGAAGGCGAACACTTCATAAGTGTCGTCGAGGAGCAGGGCGGGTCGGATCTGTTCGACCGTGCGTGGGAGCGTCCGGCCAATGTTCCCTCCATCGATGAAATCCGCGATCCGATGTTGTGGGTCAA
>CAZHMP010000028.1:7845-10255 GCA_964533595.1 uncultured Acidimicrobiales bacterium
GATTTGAGGAGAGATGAGACGGTGGCGGTGTGTCGCCATTTCGACGTTGCGGTCGCCTCAGATCCGATGAATGTCGATGAGACGTTCACGAGGGTGGGGGTGCGTCGTCGTCTGCTGCCGCTTGCATCCGAGGTTTTCGGCCGGGACCCGGTTCCCTTGCTAAACCGTCACGCCGACCTGGTGGCCGATGCCCTTGTTGTCGTTCAAATCTTGGCGGCGGATGTGGAACCGACCGACGTGTCTGACTTGCGCGATGCCCCGCCGGCGGTGGCCAGCGAAGCACTGAGGCTTTGGATTCGTGCCGAGACGGGTTCGAGCACTTCGGTCGATTCGGCGTCCATTGAGAGGGTCATGGCCGTGGTCAGGGGTGAGGCCGTCGCCACTGAGGTGATAGGCGGTCACAGAGTTGCACGAACCGCCGGGCGGCTCAGGGTGGAGCGAGTGAAAGACGATGGCACCGACCCGACTATGGTCCAGCAATGAGTTCGAATGCGCCGGTTGGACGAATTGGCCGTGAGGTGATCGGTGCCGAGCGCCTCTCCAATCGTGTGAAGGAGTTGGGCCGGCAGATAACTCTCGACTATCAGGGCCGCCCGCCGCTGATGGTGGGCGTTCTGAAGGGCGCCTACGTCTTCATGAGTGACTTGGCCCGCGAGATTCGGCTGCCCGTGGAGTTCGACTTCATGGCGGTGTCGTCCTACGGGGAATCCACTCAATCAAGCGGTGTGGTACGAATCGTCAAGGATCTGGAGACAGACATCTCCGGACGGGATGTGCTTCTGGTTGAGGACATCGTCGATTCAGGGTTGACCCTGAGATACCTCAGGCAGCTGCTGAGCGACCGAAAGCCGGCAAGTCTGGAAGTTTGCGCGCTGCTTGTGCGTGAAGGGGCCAAAGCAGACGATGTCAAGTACACGGGTTTCCCGATTCCTCCCGACTTCGTTGTCGGATACGGGCTGGATGTGGCTCAGCATTATCGGGAGTTGAGAGGCATCATGGTTTTCGAACCGGGCGAGTCATGACGACGATCAGTTCCAGCCCTGACTTGCCCTGTCGCGGGAATCTTGCCGCCGAGGTCGGCGTTGCACGGGGATGACTCGACAAGTGGTTAAGACCAAGGTGATGGGGATCGTGAATGTCACGCCCGATTCGTTTTCGGACGGAGGGCTGTGGCTTGACGTCCCTGCCGCGATCAGCCAAGTCGCCAGGCTTGTCGACGAGGGGGCAGACGTCATCGACATAGGCGGTGAGAGCACCCGGCCCGGTGCCGAATTGGTTTCTGTCGATACGGAATTGTCTCGTGTGGTGCCAGTGGTGACAGAGTCGGCCAAGCGTTGGCCGGGCGTGGAAATCTCCATCGACACCACCAAGCCCGAAGTGGCAGCCGCGGCGGCCGAGGCTGGGGCGACGATACTCAATGACGTATCCGGGTCGCTGGAGGAAGTTGCCGCTGACCTTGGAGTTGGGTGGGTGGCCATGCACGCTCTGGGGCCCAGCTCGACGATGCAGGACAATCCCGTCTACGAAGACGTGCTGGGCGAGGTGTCGGAGTTTCTTGCCGGAGCAGCGGCGAGAGGTCGTCAACTTGGAATTCGACGATTGTGGATTGATCCCGGCATCGGTTTCGGGAAGACGACAGCGCACAATCTCGATCTCATTGCCAATCTCGATCGATTCACGGAGATCGCCCCGGTCCTGGTGGGTGTCAGCAGGAAGCGAACCATCGGGGAATTGCACGCTCGCAGCGACCACGTCGATTCGGTTGGGACCGATGATCGACTCGAGGGATCGGTGGCATTGGCGGCGTGGTCGGCACATATGGGAGCCGACATGGTACGAGTGCACGATGTGCGGGCTACCGTCGATGCCGTGCGAATGGTCGTGTCATGAGAGGAAAGTGGGCTCAGGGGATAAAGCCGCGTCGCTTCACTTGGATAGTCAAGGATCGAGTGGCGATATGTGAACGGCCAGGTGGATACGGCACCAACCATCGCCGAGTTCGTCGCCAGGAAGAGATCATCTGGATACGGCAGAGCGAGTTTGATTTCGTCGTCTCGCTGATTCCATCAACCCACAACCTTCACAACTACGAGGACATGGGGCTTCCGTTCCATCACGTTCCTTTCAGGGGTGTCGCCGGCGGCCCTCTCGGCCTCACCCGGGCCATGGCTTCAATCCGGGATCACGTTTCGGCCGGTGAGAAGATTGTGCTTCACCGTGAAGAGGTCGGCGAGAGCGTGATGGGGCTGATTGCGGCGTATCTGTTGTGGACCGGGCTCGTGCAGAGTGGACCACAGGCCATCAACGTGGCGGGGCATTTGTTCGAGTGCGAGCTTGGCCCGTCGGCTCGTCAATTGGTCACGATGGTCAACAGCTGCGATCCTTCCGCCGACGTGGCCGTGGGCGCGTT
>CAZHMP010000028.1:10355-28383 GCA_964533595.1 uncultured Acidimicrobiales bacterium
GGTGGCGATTCCCTCGATTCGGATCCGCAATCCGACGACGGTGCAGATCCGAACTGAGACCAATCGTGTCCAATCCTGAAATCCAACTTCGCGGTCTGCGTCTCATGTGCTTTTGCGGCGCACTTCCTGAAGAGAAACTACGCAGGCAGCCGTATGAATTCGACACTCACGTCGAAGCCGACATCAATGCCGGCACCGAGTCGGACACACCTGCTCTCCGAGGATTGGGCGTGGTGCGCCACAGATGAGTGATTTGGCCGGAACCCAAGACTCCGGCTCGGGCCGAAGGAGAGTCTTTCTTGGTTTGGGCTCCAATGTTGGTGAGCGCTTGACGCATCTTGCCGATGCTGTGGCGGCGATTCCCGACGTTCACGCCGTGTCGGCTGTTTATGAGACCGTTCCGGTGGGCGGACCCAAGCAGGACGACTACCTCAACCTGGTGGTCCTTATGCAAACCTCCATCGATCCGTACGATTTGCTGGAGCTCTGTCAGAGTTTGGAGGCGGCTGCGCAGCGGCTCAGAATCATTCGTTGGGGGCCCCGAACTCTGGATGTCGACATCTTGTGGATCGATGGCTGTGAAATTGATCAACCAGATCTGAGCGTTCCCCACCCGCGAATGTTTGAGCGCTCATTCGTGCTCGTGCCCTTGGCAGAGGTTGGAGAAGATCTTCTGCCAGATGATTTCGACGTTGCGGTTGCATCGCTCGACGACGGCGTGGTTCGCCTCGGCCCGCTCGACGAGTTGATTGGCCGTTGACCCTGTAGCACCGTATTGGGGTGGGCATGACCAAAGTTCGAATCATCGGTGCAGGGCGGGGTGGATTGTCGATGGCCGGAGCACTTGCCGGCACTGGGTTCGATGTGGTCGGTGTGCTCGGACACGGCGACCCAACCCAGTCTGCCGGAGTCGGAGTTGACCTCTTGTTGATTGCGACGCCAGACGACGTCATCGGTGAGGTGGCAAGAGCAGTTCAGCCAAACGACAGCACTGTGGTAGCGCACATGTCTGGTTCATTGGGTCTCGACGTTCTTGCTCCCCATGATTTGCGGGCAGCGGTTCACCCACTGGTGGCCTTGCCGGATGCCGAGACGGGAGCGCGTCGATTGAGAGACGGCGCGTGGTTTGCTGTCGCCGGCGATCACATTGCGATCGATCTGGTCGAGGCTTTGGGTGGACGTCCATTCGAAGTGTCGGACCAGCATCGCGCCGAGTATCACGCGGCGGCGGTGATTGCCTCCAACCATCTTGTCGCTTTGCTTGGTCAGGCGGAGCGGGTGGCGGCAGCCGCTGGCATTCCCTTCGAGGCAATTCTCGATCTGGTGAAGGTCACGATCGACAACGTCGTTGAACTCGGCCCAGCCGCTGCGCTCACGGGGCCGGCCGCGAGAGGCGATGAGGCGACAATCGAAAGGCACCTTGCCTCGCTCGATCCCGATGAAGTTGACGCCTACGAGGTGCTGGCCGACGAGGCTCGTCGATTGTCCGGGCGTCCGACCAGACGGCGTGGCTCCGAGGGGCACCGACCATGAGGGTCATCAAGACCATCGCCGAACTGCGGGCGACGCTGGAGGGTGACCGTGCTGAAGGTCGCTCGGTTGGATTTGTCCCGACGATGGGATTTCTTCACAGAGGCCATGCGTCGTTGATGGATGAATCAGTCCGCTCCAACGATGTCACCGTCGTATCCATTTTCGTCAACCCATTGCAGTTCGCGAAGGATGAGGACTTGGGGTCATATCCGGTGGATGCCGACGGCGACCACCGTGTGTGCGACACCGCTGGAGTCGACTATCTGTTCATCCCTGACGTCGAGGAGATGTATCCGCCGGGTGCGTCTTCAACGGTGGTGGTGTCGGGGGTTTCGGCTCCACTCGAGGGTCGGATGCGCCCGAGCCATTTCACGGGTGTGGCCACGGTGGTGGCGAAACTGTTCTCCATTGTCGGCCCCTGTAGCACCTACTTCGGGTCCAAGGATTGGCAGCAGGTGGCGGTGGTGCGACGCATGACCGAGGACTTGTCATTGCCCGTGAAGGTTTTCGCCTGCCCGATCATTCGCGAACCTGATGGTCTGGCCCTGTCGAGTCGAAATGTCTATCTGTCGAGTGAAGAGCGCTCCCAAGCGCCAACACTTCACCAAGCCCTGCTCGCCGGCGCGGCACTGGTGGATGCAGGCGAGACCGATCCAAATCTGATTGAAGCTGAGATCAAGAAAGTCACCTCAACCGCGCCCTTGGCAGCGCTCGACTATGCGGCGGCAGTTCAAGCAGACACCCTCGAGGTCGACGGACCTTTGCATGGCGAGGTTCGATTGCTCGTGGCAGCAAGATTCGGGAGGGCTCGCCTCATCGACAATCACGGATGTCGTACTCTGCCGTCATGAGCGAAGACCCGTCGATCGCATCAAACCCGTCACCCTCTACTCCTGTGGCCGACTGGTACCCCGACCCTGGTGGTGTCCACGAACACAGATACTGGGACGGCGTCAGTTGGACCGATGATGTTGCTGATCATGGTCACCAGTCGAAAGCTCCACTCACAGGTTCGGGGGCCGTTCCGACCACCGGCAAAACGGCCGACAAGATCCGCCGGCAAGTAGAGGCCAAGGCGGGTCTCGGCGCCGGAGCAATTGGTGGCGGCACGATCTTCACGGAACCCATTTTGGTCGTCAATCAGAAAGCCAAGCTGATCGAGCTGAACAACGAATACGCGATCTACGACCAGGACGGGACCCAGATCGCCGCCATTCGCCAGGTCGGACAGAGCGCCATCAAGAAGGTGGCACGCTTTGTGAGCAGTCTCGACCAGTTCATGACACATTCACTACAGGTGGTGGACATGTCGGGCGCGGTGCAAATGACCGTGACCAGGCCGAAGAAGTTTGCCAAATCGAAAGTCCACGTCACCGATTCGTCGGGAGTGCTCATCGGCTCGATCATCCAGAAGAACATGATTGGCAAGATCAGATTTGCCTTGGAAGGGGCGGCCGGTGAGGTCGGCTCACTCAACGGTGAAAATTGGAGGGCATGGAATTTCAACATCAAGGACTCGGCAGGAGTCGAGGTGGCCCGTATCACCAAGACCTGGGAGGGCCTGGCCAAGACGATGTTCACAACCGCCGACAACTACGTCCTGCAGATTCACCGCCCGCTCGAGGAGCCACTGAGAAGTTTGGTCGTGGCATCCGCTGCATCGGTCGACCTTGCGCTGAAGCAGGACGCCCGAGGGTTCGGCTGAGCGTCAGCGTCCGCTAGCGTCATCATTTGTGCTGTTGGCAATCGATGTAGGAAATACTCAGACGGTATTGGGTCTCTACGATCTGGCATCCGACTCCGGCGAAGGAGCATCGGCCGGGCTGGTCGATCACTGGCGACTCTCCACCGAGGCCGACCGAACCTCCGACGAAATGTCGGTGCTGGTTCGCTCATTACTCGACACGGTTGGCGTCGATTTCGACGAGGAGTTGTCGGGGGCGGCGATCTGTTCGGGAGTACCGAGGATCCTCGCCAACCTACGTGACATGGTCGAGCGCTACTTGCCGGTTGCTCCTGTCGTCATCGAGCCGGGCGTGCGAACCGGCATGCCGATTCTCTACGACAATCCAAAAGAGGTGGGTGCCGACCGGATAGCCAATGCCATTGCCGCGTACGACCTCTACGGCGGACCAACTGTGGTTGTCGATTTCGGAACCGGCAACAACTTCGACGTGATCTCGGCGGACGGCGAGTTCCTGGGAGGCGCGATAGCTCCGGGTGTCGAGATCAGTCTGGACGCGCTGTTCGGCAGGGCGGCCGCTCTTCGCGCCGTCGACTTGGTGGAGCCAAGGAACGTGATCGGGAAGTCCACGGTCGAGTCGATCCAGTCAGGCACTGTCTACGGATTCGCGGCAATGATCGACGGCATGGTCACACGCTTTGCGGCCGAATTGGGAACAATCAATGTGGTGGCCACCGGCGGTCTGGCCCACCTGATCGCACCGGTAGCGTCCACCATTAAGGCGGTAGAACCGTTTCTCACCCTCCACGGACTTCGGATCGTTCACCGTCGGAATTGTCGATGACCGATCAAGAAAACCCCATCGACTATCCGGCGGTGCCGTATCGATTTGATGTGACCCACTCCACTCTTGACGTGGCTTCGCAATACGACGACTTGGAGGCCGGCGCAGAGACTCAGGATGTGGTCACGATTGCCGGAAGGCTCATGCTGCGGCGTGATCAGGGTCGAATCGCTTTCGGCACGCTTCAGGACTCGACCGGCCGACTGCAACTCTTTGCAACTGTGAAGCTCACCCACGATTTTGAGGGATTCACGTCGCTTTCGATCGGGGATTGGATCGCGGTCACCGGCGTGGTGATGACCACGCGTCGGGGCGAACTCTCGGTGCGTGTGGATGAGTGGACCGTGTTGGCCAATGCCCGCAGGCCGTTCCCGGACAAGTGGCACGGCATTACCGACCCTGACATTCGCTACCGGCAGCGCTATGTGGATTTGTGGGTCAGCGACGAAGCTCGCAATGCATTTCAGAAGCGTTCGGAGATCGTTGCCGCGATTCGCCGGCGGCTGGCCGATCAGCGTTTCGTCGAGGTGGAAACCCCGATGCTTCATCCGATTCCTGGCGGCGCCGCAGCGCGTCCGTTCACCACCCACCACAATGCTCTCGACTCCGACCTGTATCTGCGAATCGCGCCGGAGCTCTACCTGAAACGGCTGGTGGTGGGCGGCATGGAGCGGGTCTTCGAGATTGGTCGCGTATTTCGCAACGAAGGAATGTCGACGCGCCACAACCCCGAGTTCACCATGTTGGAGCTCTATTGGGCTTACGCCGATTACCAGCAGATGATGGAGTTGGTCGAGACGCTCATCGAGGGTGTCGCCATCGATGTCGTGGGATCAGCCGAGATCGAATACGACGGCCGCAAGCTGGACCTGACCGCTCCTTGGCGCAGGGCAACGATGGAAGAATTGATTCTCGAACATGCCGGTGTCGAGATCAGCCTCGACACTCCACGCGCCGAACTGGTGGAGACGTGCGAGAGGTTCGGAGTCGAGGTGAAGGACTCCTACGGTCCGGGAAAGTTGATCCTCGAGATTTACGAGAAAACAACCGAGGCCGAACTGTGGGGGCCCATTTACGTCACCGATTACCCGAAAGAAGTTTCGCCCTTGTCGCGCGACCATCGAGACAGGCCGGGTTACACAGAACGATTCGAGGGGATCCTTGCCGGTCGTGAGTTGCTCAACGCCTTCAGTGAGCTGCTGGATCCCGTCGAGCAACTTGCTCGTTTCGAGGCTCAGGAAGTGGAAGGCGCCGCCGGTGACGACGAGGCAATGGTGGTCGACTCCGATTACGTACGAGCCCTCGACTACGGCCTGCCGCCCACTGCCGGCCTGGGCATCGGAATCGACCGACTCGTAATGCTCCTCACCGGTGCGACTACGATCCGCGACGTGATTCTGTTTCCCACGCTGCGCGCTGAGCACCCTCCGGCAAACAAAATTTCTGCCGACGAGTAATAGATGCGCATCGTCATCACGGGAATGGGCGGCGCCATAGGCACTGGTATCGCACAAAAGCTCGAACGAGATCCGAACAACGAGATACTCGGCGTCGACATGGTGCCGCCACGTCACTATCTGCACCGTGCCGAGTTCCACCTCGTGCGTCCGGGCGAGGTCGCGGTTCGCACCCGCCTCATAAGAGATTTCGATCCGGAAGTGATTGTCCACATGGGGGTTTATGAGCCCCATGCCCGATCCAATCCCGTCGATTCCACCCGCCGCACGCGTGCCGTCACTCGGTCGGTATTTCAAGCCGGACTCGACTGCGCGTCATTGCGTCATGTGGTCGTTAGATCGGGAATCGAAGTGTACGGACGCGCCTCAGGCACGGCATTGCGTCCCGACGAAGAGGCTCCGATCAACCCCACCACCCGATTCGGTCGAGCGCTGGCCGAGGTGGAGGAGTCAGCCAGGGCATTCTCCTCCTTGAGAGACATACCCGTCACGATTCTGCGTTTCGCTCCCATCGTCGGGCCTTACATTCCCAGCCCGTTGGGACGGTATCTTCGTCTGCCGGTGGTGCCTGTCGCAGCAGTGTCCGACGCCCCCATTCAACTGATCCACATCGACGACGTGCACGACTCAACGGTTGCTGCCGTGAGAGAACGGATCGGCGGCGTGTTCAACATCGTGGGCGATGGAGCGGTCACGGGTTCTCAGGCGGCCAGGCTTGGCCGGCGCCTCGTCGTCCCTGTGTGGGGTCCGGGCTGGAACATGTCGAAATTGGTCACGGCGGCATTTGGGGCGCCATTGCCGGACCACACGGTCGAGGCCATGAGTCGTGGTCAGACCGCTGATGGAACCAAGGCCCGTACCATCCTCGATTTCATACCAGGGCGCACCACCCGAGAGTGCGTCGAGGACCTCTACGAATGGGCTTCGATCATCAGGGTCGATGTCGATCGTGAGGTCGCATGACCAGCTCGCTACTCACCATCCCCAAGAATCTGATCAGCGCGCAGATGCAGATGGCGCGAAATCTGCTGCGTCGCATCGATGGAGATTTCGAGATTGATCCGTGGGGGTTCGACTCCGACGTTCATGCCGCCCTCGTGGCACTGGGGCGAGCTCGTTGGGATGTCGAGGTGGAGGGGCTCGGTCACGTTCCCGAGTCCGGCCCGGTCGTGTTGGCGGTGCAGCGCCGGTGGGGGCTCTCCGAGCAGGCCGTCGTCACGTTGGCATTGGCATCGGTCGATCGGCGAGTGCGTCGAGTCGGGATACCGCGGCCTGAGGTATTGGAGACAACTTTTCGTCTCGGGGGAAATGTGATGGCGGATCCGGCCGAGGTTCGCGGGCTCCTGCGAGACGGCCACGTGTTGTCTGTCCCGATGAACAGATCGCTGCGCGGATCGAAACCCGGGTCGCTTGATCCGTTGATGCTCGAACCGGCCGTCGACATGGGAGTGCCCATTCTTCCGGTGGGAGTCAGTGGTCTGGAGTGGCGACGCAAATGGCGGGTCTGCATCGATGCGCCTGTCAAAGCACCGTCCGAAGATGGCCGACTCGGTGCCATTGAGATGGCGGGCAGGGCGCGCGAGGCGGTCGATGCGCTCACCGGCAGGGGAGGAATCTGACATGGGCTGGATCACTTCCGATGATCGGGTGCGGATTCACTTCATCGAATGGGGAAATCCACGTGGCGAGCCCATCCTTTTTCTTCACGGGTTGGGCACAGACAACCTTGGTTGGATGCTGCAAAGAAGGGCTTTCGGCGCCGATTACCGGTGCATCGCGGTCGACAACCGCGGCTCGGGCCGTTCCGACAAGCCCGAGGGCCCCTACGACCTTGAGCAGCTGGCATTCGACGCCATATTGGTTCTCGACAAGCTCGGCATCGACTCTGCGCACGTGGTCGGCGCGTCGATGGGTGGCGCGCTGTCACAAATCATCGCGGTTCGTTATCACGAACGTGTGAGATCTCTCACGTTGGCTTGCACGGCGTGTTCGTTGCGCAAATGGCGAGAAGAATTGTTCGATGGATGGATCGAGTTGATCCGTGAGAAGGGAATGCGAAAGTTCGCGGTCCACAATCTCGAATGGATTTTCGGACCTCGGTCGTTCCGACGGCTCTACCCGGTTGCGGTCGCCATCGGCCCCTATCTCATGCGGGCACCCGAGCGCGGCTTCCTTGGGCAGGTCGAGGCGTTGAGAGCGGTCGATCCTCGCATCGCCGACCAACTCTCAACCATCACCGCTCCGACATTGGTGATCACTGGCAGCCAGGACATTCTCACACCTGTCGCCGACGCCGAGGAGATCGCCCATCGCATCGAGGGAAGTGAGCTGGTGATCGTGAGGGGCGCGGCCCACGGATTCATGGTGGAACAGGCCGCGTCGTTCAATCGTGTGGTGAAGGATTTCATCGACCGGAAGAGCCTGTCGGCCTCAACCGAGAGGCGCAGCGGCCCGGTCGATGATGTGATCGGCCGCCGCTCGTAGCGCGCGTGCCGCCGGCGTATCGGGCAGATCTGCCAACGCCGAACCGGCCTTGGCGGCCCAGTCTCTTGCCACGGCCAGCGAAACCTCGACACCCCCACCGTCTCTCACAAGGATTCGTGCTTCGTCGCGTTCATCGACCGATATTGTCCGGCCGAGCAATTCCCGGAGTCTTGGACCACAGTCGGGGTTGGCCATGGAGTGGATAACCGGGATGGTGTAGATGCCCTCGATGAGATCATTACCGGCGGGTTTGCCGAGCTGCTCGTCGGTTGCCACCACATCGAGAATGTCGTCGACGACCTGAAACGCCATGCCGTAGGCCAGCCCGAATGCGGTGAGCGACTCCACGACGGGCCGGGGCAGGCCGGCAACGAGCGCTCCGATCCGACACGCCGTGCTCAACAGCGAGGCGGTCTTGCCGGTGATCGACTTCTCGTAGCTAGCGGCGGATCTGTTGGTGTTGAACGCCCACTCCAGCTCGAGAATCTGCCCCTCACAAAGGTGGGTGATGGTTGTGGCCAGCAAGCCGGCTACTTCCGGTCCGAGATCGGCGGCGATTTCCGACGCACGGCCAAGGAGGTAGTCGCCTGCGAGAATGGCCCGCAGGTTTCCCCATTCAGCGTTGACACTTCGAACGGAGCGACGAACGGTTGCGTCATCCATCACATCGTCGTGGTAGAGGGAACCGATGTGGACCAACTCGACAGCGCAACCGCCTCGAATCACGCCGATTTCGGCTGGCTGTGCCGCACCGTCCAATACCGACGCTGACGCAATGGCAAAGCCGGGGCGAACTCGCTTGCCGCCGGCTTTGATGAGGTGACTGGCGACCTCCGTGAGGAACTCGCCATCGGATTGCACGATGTTGAGTAGCTCGTCCTCGACCCGAACGAGGTCTTCATTCATTGACGGAAGTATCGAGAGCGGATTCGAAGCCACGGAGACACGCTAGGCCATGTGGTCCGACACGAGGCAAGCGTTGCAGGCTTGGGTGTCGGGGTAGGCTTTCATCATGTACTCCATCCATGGGAGGAATGCTGATGTTTGAGCGATTTACCGACAGAGCACGACGAGTAGTTGTGCTCGCGCAAGAAGAAGCTCGGTTGCTCAACCACAATTACATCGGTACCGAACACATCCTGCTCGGACTGATCCACGAAGGCGAGGGCGTGGCGGCCAAAGCCATGGAGTCTCTCGGCATAAGCCTGGAGGCCGTCAGGTCGCAGGTCGAGGAGATCATTGGTCAGGGTGGTTCGTCTCCGAGTGGTCATATTCCATTCACTCCCCGCGCCAAGAAGGTTTTGGAGCTGAGTCTGCGTGAAGCCCTGCAATTGGGCCACAACTACATCGGTACCGAACACATCCTGCTCGGGCTGATTCGAGAAGGTGAAGGCGTTGCCGCGCAGGTGCTCGTCAAGTTGGGTGCCGACCTGTCGAGGGTGCGCCAGCAGGTAATCCAGCTTTTGTCCGGCTATTCGGGCTCGGGGTCGGGTGGCTCGGCGGCAGCCGGATCATCCGAGAAGGCCGGGGCCACGGCCGGAGGGTCCGGCGGGGAGAGCCCGTCTGGTTCTTTGGTGCTCGACCAATTCGGACGCAACCTCACCCAGCTGGCGCGCGACAAGAGTCTCGATCCTGTGATCGGCCGCAGCCGCGAGACCGAGCGGGTGATGCAGATACTCAGCCGTCGCACCAAGAACAATCCGGTTTTGGTGGGCGAGCCCGGCGTCGGCAAGACCGCGATCGTTGAAGGCCTGGCCCAGTCGATTGCCGCCGACTCGGTTCCGGAGACCCTTCACGGCAAGCAGCTCTACACGCTTGATTTGGGCGCGTTGGTGGCAGGCAGCCGCTATCGCGGCGACTTTGAGGAGAGGCTCAAGAAGGTTCTCAAAGAGATCAAGACACGCGGCGACATCATCTTGTTCATCGACGAAATCCACACTCTGGTGGGTGCAGGCGCGGCCGAGGGAGCAATCGATGCTGCTTCGATTCTGAAGCCGATGCTTGCCCGCGGTGAGCTGCAGACCATTGGCGCCACCACGCTCGATGAGTATCGCAAACACCTCGAAAAGGACGCGGCTTTGGAGCGGCGTTTCCAAAAGGTCGTTGTCGATGAACCAACGGTGCCTCACACCATCGAGATCCTCAAGGGTCTTCGCGATCGCTACGAATCGCATCACCGGGTCACGATCACAGATCAAGCGTTGGTGGCGGCGGCCAATCTCGCCGACCGCTACATCTCCGATCGCCACCTGCCCGACAAGGCAATCGACCTCATCGACGAGGCAGGTTCACGTCTGCGCATCAAGAGAATGTCGACGCCCCCGGAATACAAGGAGATCGAGGCGGAGATCGCCGCCGTCGTCAATCAGAAAAACGACGCGGTCGAGTCTCAGCAGTTTGAGCAGGCCAGCGTGTTGCGAGACAAGGAGAAGGATCTTCTCGCCCGCCGTGATTCGATGGAGGGCGACGCCAAGGCGTCTGGGCTCGACCTGTTCGACGAGGTGGACGAAGAGGCCATCGCCGAGGTGTTGTCGATGTGGACCGGCATCCCGGTCTACAAACTCACCGAGGAGGAGACGGAGAAGCTCCTTCGCATGGAGGACGAACTTCACAAGCGAGTGATCGGGCAGTACGACGCCGTTAAGGCGGTATCGCAGGCGATTCGTCGCACCCGCGCGGGCCTTAAGGATCCCAAGCGACCCAGTGGTTCGTTCATCTTCCTGGGCCCATCGGGGGTGGGCAAGACAGAGCTGTCCAAGACCCTCGCTGAGTTCCTGTTCGGTGATGAAAGCTCATTGATCAGCCTCGACATGTCCGAATTCCAGGAGAAGCACACTGTGAGCCGACTTGTCGGTTCGCCTCCCGGATACGTCGGATACGAAGAGGGTGGTCAGCTCACTGAAAAGGTCAGGCGCAAGCCGTTCTCGGTCGTGCTGTTCGACGAGGTCGAAAAGGCCCACCCGGATGTGTTCAACACGTTGCTGCAGATCCTCGAGGAGGGCCGGCTCACCGACAGCCAAGGTCGAACGGTCGACTTCCGCAACACCGTGCTGATCATGACCTCCAACCTCGGCACCGCAGATCTCCGCAAGGCAAATCTGGGGTTCACGAAGTCGGATGAGGCTGTCACCTACGAGCGGATGAAGGAAAAGGTGCAGGAGGCTCTCAAGTCTCATTTCCGGCCCGAATTCCTCAACCGAATCGACGATGTGATCGTGTTCCATGAGCTCTCGCAAGCCGAGGTTCGCGAAATCGTCGACCTCATGGTCAAGCGGGTGGCGGTGCAGCTCGGAGGCCAGGGCATGGGGCTCGAACTCACCGACGCCGCCAAGGACCACCTCGCCGAGAAGGGTTACGACCCCACGATGGGCGCGCGACCGTTGCGCCGTGCAATTCAGCGTCTGGTCGAAGATCCTCTGTCGGAGAAGCTCCTCTACAAGGAATTCCGCGCTGGTGAGATCATCATCGTCGATGCCGAGCCCGATCCAAACGAGTCGGACGAGTTGCAGATCGTTTTCAGATCCATCGAGGGTTTCGAGCCGCCGGTGCCGGAATTGGCCGAGGCAGCCGACGGAGCTGAATCGGCATTCTGACTAGTTGATGGGTGCAACAACAGACGTGATTGACTTCGGCGATTCGCTTGCGTCAAATCGGATTCGCCGACGGAAACTGAGACCCCGTCGGTGTACCGGTAGCCGTTGTCAGTCTAAGTTGCAGGGGATGGCCCGGGTTCGCGTTCTTCTAGCTGCAGCAGTGCTTGTCCTGCTGGCGAGCGCTTGTCGTATAGACGCCACAGTGGATGTTCAAGTCGCCGACGATGGGTCCGGCGTTGTCACGCTCTCCGTCGTGGTCGACGCCGAGGCGGTCGATCTCATTCCAGACGCACCCGACGCGTTGAGGCTGGAGGATCTGGGCAAAGCCGGATGGTCCGTCGACGGACCCGACGTCGACGAGGCAGGAAGTCTGGTGGTCACGGCCACCAAGCGCTTCGATTCAGCCGAGTCGCTGCCGGCTGTGATCTCCGAAATCGCGGGCGCCGGCCTCATCTTCAGCGACATTGGTCTCACTCAAGGGCACGTTTTCGACTTGTTTGGGCTGGCCCCAGCCCGAACCTCCTACAACCTCACCGGAACCGTTGATCCGTCACCAGATCTTGAAGCGTTCGGCGATGATCAATTGAGTGCTCAGTTGGGCCTTCCGCTCGGTCGGGCTGTGTCGCGGATCTCCGCCGATGTGGGCGGACCCCTCACCGACACTCTCGGGCTCACTGTGTTGGTCCACATGCCCAGCGGCGTGTCGAGCACAGATGAGAGCGCTCTGGTGGAGGGCGACACAGCCACCTTTGTCACGACGTTCGGCGATCAGCCGGTAAGTCTTGACACCTCGGCAACGGTGGAAGACATCCTCCCCAGGGTGTGGGCCGTGGTGTCGTTGGCGATAGCGCTGGCGTTGATCCTGGTTCTGCTGAGAAGGTTCGCCGTTTGGTTGCTGGCGATCTTACGGACGCCCAAGGGACGCCGCCGTCGTGATCAGCGTCAGCGTGAGAAGCGCGCCGCTACACGCGCCGAAGAAGCAAGCAAACCGCGCCAGAGGATGCTGCGGCTGCTCGTGGTCGACGTACATGGCGTCGTGGTCAGGCCGATCGATCCCTTCGAAGGGCTTTTGCTGCCGATGATCACATCGGAGCAGCCGGACACTGATCCGGAGGCCGTGCGCGAGCAATATCGCAAGCTGATTCTCGACCGCGTGTCGCCGTCGGAGTTCTGGAGTGAAGTCGGTTTGGGGCCGGTGGCCCAGGAGATGGAGACCCGCTATCTCTCGTCGTTCCGGCTGGTCCCGGGGCTGCACCACTTCCTTGATCAGACGGCCGAGAGAGGCCTGCCGGTTGCGGCAATAGGCAATCAGCCGCGGGCGTGGGGTGAGCGACTACGCAGAATGGCAGCTCTCGAGTCTGCGGTGGCTTCGTGGATGGTGAGCGGTGATGTGGGGCAGACACTGCCGGAGCCGGCTTTGTTGGAGGCCACACGCAGGGTGATGTCGGTCGACTTGTTCGATTGCCTCTACCTGTCCAGCGTTCCCGAGAATCTTGATGCCGCGAAGGAGATGGGCGTGGCCACCGCCTACTTCTACCCAGAACCGGGCGATCCACCCGAGACCGCACATTCCCCGCTGCGGAGTTTCGATGAATTGTTCCGGGGCAGAGGGAACTAGTGCTGCGTGTCGTAGTCGCCGAATAGATTTCGACCATGGCCAAAACCAGAACCGTCCACCGATGCTCATCGTGCGGCGTTGCATATCCGAAGTGGGCCGGGCGATGCGATTCTTGCGGCGAGTGGAACAGTCTCGTCGAGGAGATCGATGAAGCTCCCACTTCGGCTTCGCAGAGGATTTCGAATACCGAGGCGGCAATTCCGCAGCGTGTAACCGATGTGGGAGACGAAGCGGCTCGGTCCACGCCCACTGGAATCACTGAGCTTGATCGAGTGCTGGGTGGCGGGTTTGTCGCGGGTTCGGTAACGCTCGTCGGAGGCGAGCCCGGCATCGGCAAGTCCACGCTGCTTCTGCAGCTTCTGGGTCGTACGGCGGCGTCGGGCATCCGGTCGCTCTATGTCACCGGTGAAGAGTCGTCGTCTCAGGTGAAGGCTCGCGCCACAAGGGTGGGGGCGATCCATGACGACCTGTGGCTGGTAACCGAGACATCGCTTCCCAATGTCATTGCCCACATCGAGTCAGTGGAGCCCAAGATGGTGGTGATCGACTCGATCCAAACGATGCACCACCCGGACCTCGGGTCAGCGGCCGGTTCCGTTGCTCAGGTGAGAGAATGCGCCAACCGGCTTCTGAGCGTGGCCAAAGCTCGCGGTATCTCGTTGGTGCTGGTCGGCCATGTCACGAAGGAGGGGGCTCTGGCCGGCCCCCGGGTCCTGGAACACATCGTCGACACGGTCATCGAGTTCGAAGGCGACCGTCATCACGGTCTGCGAATACTGCGGGCCACCAAACACCGCTTCGGTTCCACCTCTGAAGTCGGCTTGATGCAAATGAACGAAGACGGTCTCGCCACCGTCGACGACCCGAGTGGGATCTTCTTGGCCGACCGCGTATCCGGGGTATCGGGGTCGGCCGTCGTGCCCACGATCGACGGGCAACGGCCGTTGCTGATCGAGCTGCAAGCACTGGTTGCAGGTTCGTCTCTGGCCACTCCGCGTCGTAGCGCTCAGGGAGTCGACCCGGGACGGCTGGCCATGTTGTTGGCCGTACTCGAACGCCGCGTGGGCCTCGCCGTGTCGAAGTGCGACGTCTACGCGTTGGCCGTAGGCGGCGCGAGGGTCATCGACCCGGGCGCCGACGCCGGGCTGGCCCTTGCCATTGCCTCTTCGCTCACGGGAATGCCGATCGGTGACGACCTCGTCGTCATTGGCGAAGTCGGATTGGGTGGTGAGCTCCGGCAGGTCGGCCACCAGGATCGCAGGCTGGCCGAGGCGGTGCGTCACGGATTCAGGCGTGCGATAGTCCCGAATGCGGTGAGCGGCCCGCTCGACGGTCTCGACGTGATGCGCGCCCCCACATTGGCCGCGGCCGTTGCACTGGCCGACGTGGGCGGTGCTCCGCTGACATGATGTGGCGATGAGAATTCAACTTCCGTCTGGCAACCCGGCCGAAATATCGGGCGAACCCGGGGAACGTGGCCTGGTGATCGTCCCCGACGTTTTCGGGTTGCGTCCGTTGTTCGACTCTTTGGTCGAGCGGTTGGCGGCCGACTGGTCCTGCCGGGCGTGCGCCATCGAGCTGTATCCCGGCAACGAAGACTTTGATCTGCAGCAGCGGTTCGACGCCGCCTCCAGCATGGCCGACGAACAGATCTTGGCCGACATGACTGCTGCAGCCGACATGGTCGGGGGGTCTCGTGTGGGGGCTATCGGATTCTGCATGGGCGGCATGTATGCCCTGAAGGCTGTCTCCACGCGAAGATTCGATCGGGTGGTCCCGTTCTACGGAATGATCAAGGTTCCCCAGTCATGGAAGGGGCCCGGGCAATGTGAGCCGCTCGACCACCTTGGGGAGGGAAGGGCCTCATCGGTAATGGCCGTGGTCGGCAATCTTGATGCCTACACGCCGCCGGACGACGTCACGGCGTTGCGCTCCGCGGGGGCGAGTGTCGTGGAATACCAGAACGCCGAACATGGATTCGTTCACGATCCGGACCGCCCCGCGCACCGTGTGGATGATGCAGCCGACGCGTGGGGTAGAGCGTTCGATTGGTTGTGGACCTGATCCCGGCTAGCGGGCCCTGATCTGAAGCTGCTCTCGGTTGGTGATGCGGTAGCGGCGATCCGATTGATCCAGCCACCCCAGTTTCACAAATGAAGCGATTGCTTTGTTGACGCGCTCCCTGCTCGCTCCGACCATTCCGGCCAGCTCCTCCTGTGTGACCGGCAGCACGAACTCTTCGTCCTCGCCGGCCAGTTCGAGGAGTCGCTTGGCTGTCCTTCCGGTGACGTCGAGAAACACCGAGTCGGCGAGGGCCGCGTCCATCGAGCGAAGGCGTCCGGCCAAGAGCCTGACAACGCTCCAAAGTGATTCAGGTCGGTCGTCGTAGTGCTGGCGAACAGGAGCGTAGGGAATCGACACGATCTTGGAGGGCTCGAGGGCGCGGGCCTCCGCGGACCGACCAAAGTCGTCGAACAGTCCCATTTCGCCGAATAGGTCTCCGGGTTCCATCAGGGCGACCATCGACTCGCGACCATCGATCGACTTGTTGGCGATGGCTATGCGACCGCTCACAACGATGTAGAGATGATCAGGTTCGTCTTGCTCGGCGAACACCACGTCGCCGCGGCGGAGGACTCGCTCCTCCGCGGCGCTCACAATGTCGTCGAGTTCCTCGCCGTTGAGGTGTTGGAAAAGTAGAGTCGACTTGAGAAGGCTGGTGTCAGGCATGGCAGGCAACACATTAGTGACATGTGGCTCAGTCGTCGTATTGAGTGGAGCGAATGATCACAAGAATTGATGATCCCAACATTTGGACGGTGGTGGTTGCTGCAGGTTCCGGCCACCGCTTCGGCGCGCTCAAGCAGTTTCAGGATCTCGCTGGTGAGAGGGTTGTCGATCGCTCGGTCCGTGTGGCGGCGCGGCACAGTTCAGGTGTCGTAGTGGTCTTGCCGTCGGAAACGGTGGAGGGGTCACGCTGTGGTTTGCCTGCCTTGGCCGGGAACTGTGAGATCTCCGTGACCTCCGGCGCCGACACGCGGGCGGGTTCGGTCAGAGCGGGGCTGGCGGTAGTGCCGAGTAAGGCAACGGTGATCTTGGTTCACGACGGCGCTCGCCCCCTCGCTACGGACGGAACCTACGAGCGTCTCATCGCTGCGATCGTCGAGGGTGCCGATGGAGCAGTTCCGACGGTGCCCGTGATCGACACGATTCGCCGTCGATCGGGTGGCGTCGTTGATCGATCGGAGCTGGTGGCAGTGCAAACGCCTCAGGCCTTTCGCGCGGAGGCTTTGCGTTTGGCTCACGCCGGAGGTGAGGACGCCACCGACGATTCGGCTTTGGTGGAGGCGTCCGGCGGCCGCATTGTGCTGGTGGATGGACACCCAGACAATGTCAAGATCACGGGGCCATCCGACCTGGAGTTCGCCCGTCAGGTGCTGTTGCGACGAGAGGAATCAACATGACGAACGCCGCCGGCGAGCAAGCCGGGTCGATTCCGTTTCGTGTCGGGCAGGGATTTGATGTCCACCGTGTGAGTGCCGATCCGAATCGTTCCTTGATCCTGGGGGGCGTTCACTTCGACGACCTACCAGGACTCTCTGGGCACAGCGACGCAGACGTGGTGGCTCATGCCTGCATCGACGCTCTCTTGGGCGCCGCCGGGCTCGGTGATATCGGTCAGATGTTTCCCGATACCGATCCTCGATTCGCGGGCGCCGACAGTCTCAAGCTGCTCAAGTTTGCGGCGGACGCGGTTCGTTCGGCCGGTTGGCTTCCTGCAAACATCGACTGCTCGGTGGTCCTCGACAAACCGAAGCTCGCGCCAGTGAAGGAAAAGATGCAACAGAATCTTGCTGAAGCAGTGGGAGCGCCCGTTTCCGTCAAGGGTCGGCGAACCGAGGGAGTCGGATCATTGGGTAGGGGCGAAGGAATCGTCGCTTGGGCCGTGGCACTGGTGGCACGATGAGCGGCCGGTCAAATCGCCGCCCGTCCTCCAGGGGTGGGGACTCGCGTAAACCGAAGCAGCGAGGGTCCAAACAACGCGGCTCGAAACAGGGCGGGAAGCGTGAAGGCAACCTTGGTGGGGAGCAGGTCGAGGGCCGTCACGCCGTGCGTGAGCTTCTCCTGGCCGGCACCCGCAAGACAATTGAAGTGGTGCTGAGCGGCGATCTGGACGCTGCGCCCATTCTCGACGACATCGTCGGATTGGCCGAGGAACAGAGGGTGACGGTCCGACAGGTTGCCCGCGGCCGATTCGATTCGATGACCCGAACTGATGGCGCCCAAGGGGTCATGGCGATGGCCGCGCCATTGAGGCCGGTCGATCTGTCCGAGTTGCTGGTCGACGACATCGACGGCGCCCGCCCGTTCTTGTTGCTGCTCGACGGGATCACCGACCCCGGCAACCTCGGGGCCATTTTGCGCACCGCGGATTGTGCGGGCGTCTCAGGTGTGGTGCTGCCGCGCCACCGGGCTGCGCACATAACGCCAACGGTGGCCAAGTCTGCCGCCGGCGCGGTGGAGCACCTCCGCATGACGCTTGTGGCGGGACTTCCGGCGGCCATGGCGACGATGCGTGAGGCCGGAGTGTGGACGGTGGGGCTCGATGCCGGAGGCGATCGCGTTATCCATGATCTACCCGTCGCCGATCAGCCGGTTGCGCTGGTCATGGGCGCCGAAGGATCGGGCTTGTCTCGACTCGTGAGGTCTCGTTGTGACACGGTCGCTTCGATTCCGATGAACGGTGTGCTCGATTCGTTGAACGTTTCGGCAGCCGCCGCCGTCGCCTGTTTCGAAATCAGCCGCCTCCGAACC
>CAZHMP010000029.1:0-28200 GCA_964533595.1 uncultured Acidimicrobiales bacterium
GGCATCACCACCTGGGCACCACCACCGAGACACCTTGCGCGTGGTCAGCCCTCTCTCACCACGGGCACGATCATCGGTCGGCGGCGGGTGCGGTCATTGACGGTGCGGCCCGCGGCTCTGCGGGCCCGCTGCGCCAAGGACTTCAAATCGATGTCCGGATCATCCAGCGCGGTGTTGATCTCCCTCTCGACCGCGTCTGCGACCGCAGTCTCATGGGCCCCGAGAGCGGGCTGCTCTACCCAACCCCTCGACACGACATCAGGTCCGGCGAGAATCTCGCCACGCTCGAGGTCGACGTGCACAACGATCGAAACGAATCCATCATCACCAAGCGTCCTGCGTTCACCGAGCACGGTGGTGCCGAGATCTCCCACTGTGCCGTCGACATAGAGGTCGGCACCGCGAACCGAATCGAGCCGCGACAACCCATCGTCGTTGAGCTCGACCCTGTCTCCGTCTTCACACAGCATCACATGCCCGTCATCCATACCCATGCTGTGGGCCAGCTCTTGGTGGGCAACGAGGTGCGCATACTCGCCATGCACGGGGACGAAATACTCCGGGTTGGCGACGGAGTGAAGCGTGCGCAGTTCTTGTTGCTTGCCGTGTCCGGTGGTGTGAACATCGACTTGGGAACTGTGAATCACTTTCGCGCCCAACCGAGCCAGACCATTTCTCACCGACGCCACCGCTGCCTCGTTGCCGGGAATCGGGTGCGAGCTGAACACCACCGTGTCGTTCGAGTCGAGTTTGAGCCACCGGCTGGTTCCAAGTGCCATCTGGGTAAGGGCAGCGCGCGGCTCGCCTTGGGAACCGGTGCAAACCACGCAGATACGCTCCGGGTCCAGGTCGTCGATGTCCTCGATGTCTCGTATGGCGTGGTCGGGAATTCGCAGGACTCCCACCTCCCGCGCCAGCTTCACGTTGCGCCTCATCGACAGACCGAGCGTCACCACCACTCGGCCGGTGTCGACCGCGGCGTCGGCAATCTGCTGAAGACGATGAATGTGACTGGCAAACGATCCAATGATCATCCGTCTGCCCTCGTTCTCACGCATGATCGACGCGATGACCGCTCCCACGGATCGTTCCGAGGTGCTGGATCCGGGGCGATCGGCGTTCGTGGAATCAGCCAACAGCAATCGCACCCCGGGCGAGTGCCCGAGCGAACCAATTCTCGACAAGTTGGTTCGTCGGCCATCCACCGGGGTCAGATCCAGTTTGAAATCGCTCGAATGAAGAATCACACCCTGATCGGTGTGAAAGGCAGTGATGTTGCCCGACGGAATCGAATGGGTGACCGGAATGAACTCGCAATCGAAAGGACCCACGTCGAGTCGATCACCGTCGTTGACCGTGCGAAGCTCGGCGCGGTCGATAAGACCGGACTCTTTCAACTTGTGGCGAACCAAGCCGAGGGTGAACGCCGAGCCGTAAATGGGAAACGAGAGGTGCCGCATGAGATACGGCAACGCGCCGATGTGGTCCTCATGGGCGTGGGTGGCGATGCACGCCTCCACACGATCACCGTTCTCTATCAGCCAATCGAGGTTCGGCAGGACTGCGTCGACGCCGGGAAGATCATCACCGGCAAACATCTGGCCGCAATCCAGCACGACAATGCGACCCTCGGTTTCGAGAGCGGCACAGTTACGCCCGATCTGGCCGAGTCCCCCGAGGAATGTGACGGTTACAGGACTGGGCATGCTCAGCTCCGGCCGAGATCGGCCAAAACCGACTCCGCCGCACTTTCAAGCCAGTCTGGTTCGGGTCCCATCGGCAATCTGCACGGCCCGGCCGGCAATCCCATCACGCGCATCATCGCCTTGCTGGGAACCGGATTCGGCGCAACGTCGCCGGTCTCGAACTTGTAGGAAGGGATGAGCTGACGATTGATCGAAATTGCCGTTTCAACGTCGCCACGCAAGAACGCATCCATCATCGCTCTCACTTCATTGCCGACCCAGTGGGTCGCCACTCCGATGCAGCCCACAGCGCCAACTGCCAACAGAGGCAGAGTGAGCCCGTCATCGCCGCTGTAAACCTCGGTGTCGGGGGGTGCAATCGACAACAAACGCGACGTCTCCGCTGGGTTGCCGGCCGCATCCTTCACCCCGATGATGTTGGGCACATTCTCCACCAGATCAACGATCGTTTCAGTGTCGATCTTGCGGCCCGTTCGCCCCGGAATGTCGTAGAGCAGAATTGGCAAGTCGGTAGCGTTCGCGCACACTCGAAAGTGTTCGGCGAGCCCGGCCTGGGAAGGCTTGTTGTAGTAGCCGGCCACGTGAAGGAGCCCTGAAGCCCCCGCCTTGGTGGCACGCTCGGTGTTGGTCACCGCGGAGGCGGTGTTGTTGCTCCCCGCGCCGGCGATGATGGGGACGTCGACGGCATCCGCTACCGCGGCGATCAGTTCAATCTGCTCGTCTTGGGTGAGAGTGGGGCTTTCACCTGTGGTGCCGGCAAGTACCAGGCCGTCGTTGCCTCCGGGGCCGATGAGGTAGCGAGCGAGGGTTTGGGCACCATCGAGGTCAAGCGAGCCATCGGCGGTGAATGGGGTGATCATGGCGGTGAGAACACGCCCGAAGGTTGCTTCCATATCGCAATGTTGCCACGCCGGGGCACCGAAGCGTCGCGTCGGGCCGAGGATCGCCAACCGTGAACCTCAGCGCTCGTCCGAGCGTGTCAGCCCCAGACAAGTCAGCAGATGCTCGTGGAGCTCGAACCATATGGTGTGCACCGAGTCGACGAGCGGAGATTCAATCCACTCGCGATCCTCCACCGACTTCTCGAGCGCTCGATCGAAACGTTGCACATAGCGCGAGAACTGGGGCAGAACCGCCGACAGCGATGCCAGTGCGGGGGTGATGCGGCCCACCAGTGCTTGGAATGTACGCGCATCGGAGTTGGAGTCTTCGGCGCCGGCGCGAACAACTTGCCCAGCGCCGGCGCGATCAATCTGCCCGGCGCTCACCGCGGCCAAGAAGTCGTGGTTGACGGTGAGGAATTCTCGATATGCGCGTTCGAGCTGGTCGCGCCCGACTTGAGTCGTCATTTCTGCCATCACGGCTCCCAAGCGGACCGCGCCTGATTCAGTGAGCGAGAGTCGACCGACCTCGCCCCGTGACCGAATCAGCCCATCCTCGAGCGTCTCTATTACCGCTGATCGAAGATCAAGCGGGTCGCTTCTGGCAGGCGGCTCTCGACCGGTCAGATGCGAGGCGGTGAGCAACACGTCGTGGACTGTGCCGCGACTACGTAATCGGACGGCCAGGAGAACCAGTGAGTCGGCGTCGAGCGGACCGAACGGCACCAGGTTCACTTCCCCGATTCCAACTCTTGCTTCTTGCGGGTCAGGATGAGGTAGTAGACCACCACCGTTCCCGTGGAGAACAAGAACCACTGAATGGCGTACGACTGATGAGGGCCCTCATCAAGAGGTCTCACCGGCACGGGCGCCGGCAACTCTCCGTTCGGGGGATCCTGGGTCTGGAGTCGCACCCAAGTGGTGTCGAATTCAAGACCGGTCACCTCGTCGAACCGGTTGGCATCCATCCGGTTGAGTTCGGGAAGCCCATGTACTTTGTCGTCGGCCACCTTGCCGCCGTCGATGGATGAGAAAGCCAAACCCCGGACCGTGACAAGACCATCCGGTGCGCCGGCATCTCGCGTATCGGACCCGGCCACCCACAAACGCGGCACCCAGCCTCGAACGACTGCGACGGTTCGGCCGTCGTCGAGAACGAGAGGCGTTACAACCCAACTCCCGGCCCGCGACTCAAACGTCCGGTTGGCGATCAGCATCTCGTGGTCGCGGTCGTACGTTCCGGTGAGTTCCACACGGGTGTATTCCGCCGGAGGTATGCCCGAATCGAGCAAATCGACCAAGTCGACAGTCTCCGCCGCCATGGCCGAACGGATTTCGGCATTGGACTCGCGACGTTGATCGAGTCGACGCAGCTGCCAGAATCCGAGATTGATCATCAGCACCAGCATGAAGATCACGAACAGATGCGACAGGATCCAACGCCATGTGAGAAATGGGCGCATCGATACCGACCCTATTGACTCAGATGTCGATGAGTGCGTCGAGGCCAACGGTGAGGCCCGGCAGGTTCGAAATCCCCCTCACCGCGAGCAATACGCCCGGCATGAACGAAGTCCGGTCGATCGTGTCGTGGCGAATCGACAATGTCTGACCGGTAGTGCCCAACAGGACCTCCTGATGAGCCACCAACCCGCGCATTCTCACGGAATGAATCGGGATTCCGGCATCGCCGGCGCCACCCCGAGCGCCGGTCAGGATCTCGTGCTCGGTGGGATCATCGGCCCAATCGCTCGATGCCGCTGCCATGCGCTCAACCGTGGCGATGGCCGTGCCCGATGGTGCATCGATCTTGGCGTCGTGGTGAAGCTCGATCACTTCAGCGGAATCGAAATATGGGCTGGCCAACTCGGCGAATCGCATCATCAACACCGCGCCGATCGCGAAGTTCGGTGCGATCAGGCAATTGCTCGATGTGAACGCTCCGGCAAATCGATCAAGATCCGCCGCCGAGAAACCCGTTGTGCCCACAACTGCGTGGATCCCGGCGCTTGCCATATTGGGCAGAGTGTCGCGAGCCGCATCAGCAACCGTGAAGTCGACCACCACGTCGGGCGATGCGTCGACCAAGGTGTCGGTGTCGTGGCCTATCAACAAATCAGATTCGATCCCCGCAACAGATTCGACAGACTTGCCCGAGGCGGCAGCATCCACAGCCGAGACAAGACAGAGATCATCCGCATTCGACACGGCGCGGCAAACCTCCGCGCCCATGCGTCCACCCGCTCCAACTACCGCAACTCTGATCATCGCGGAGAGGTTACGCCCCAGATGCCTGCGACTGCTCGACGGACGGTTCAATCTCCGGACCCACTATCGACACACACCGGTTTCCGGCCACGACCGAACCCAGCACCCGCCGAACATCCTCGCTCGTAACGGCGCGGACAAGCTCGAGATACTCGTTGACCGGCACCACCCTGTCGCGTATGAGAACGCTCGTTGCCAGCCTCGCCATACGACTGCCGGTGTCTTCCAGTGCAAGAATTGTGGCGCCTTCGAATCCACCTCGCGCCACCTCCATCTCTCGTTCGCTCGGGCCGACCTCGATGATGTCGGCCACCAACTCGTCGACGACGGAACAGAATTCCGCGGCCCGACCGGGGTTGGTTCCGCCGTACACCGAGAGTGTGCCCGAATCGGTGTATGCCCCAACCGATGAGAACACGGTGTATGACATTCCCCGTCGTTCGCGAATCTCCTGGAAAAGCCGACTCGACCACCCGCCTCCGAGGACCTGGTTGGCCACAGCCAGCGGAAATCGATCGGGATCAGATTGCCCTATCGCCCTCCACCCAAGAGCTATGTGACTCTGTTCAATCGGTCTGGTGAGCCTGACCTGCGAATCGCTGAATTCTCCTGGGGCACGCCGTTCTGGCCTGCTACCGGGCTCAACCTTGCGCAGTGCGCTGTCGACTCGTTCAACGATTTTGTCGTGGTCCACAGGACCGGCAACCGCCACCACCAGATTGGAACGGACGTACCACTGATGGTGGAAATCACGAATCTGGTCAGGCTTGATGTCGCGAACGGTCTCGGAAGTGCCCAAGACCTCCCATCCCAGGGGATGAGCAGGGAAAAGCGATCTCGCCAACGCACCGTGCACCACATCGTCGGGAGTATCGGCGTTCCAGGCCAACTCCTCGAGGATCACTTGCCGCTCGGCATCCACCTCGTCGTTCGTGAAATTCGGATCGGCGATCACGTCCAAAATAGTGTCGAGGGCAAAGTCGAGATCTCGGGCCGCCACCCTCGAATGGAATGCGGTGTACTCCTTGGACGTGAAGGCGTTGAGATCCCCGCCGATGGCGTCAATGCCCTCGGCGATGTCGCGAGCCGACCGGGTCGAACTGCCCTTGAACAGCAGATGTTCGAGAAAGTGCGACACCCCGGCGATGCCCGCGGGTTCATCACGATTACCCACGCCCACCCAACATCCGACTGAAATCGAACGCGAGCTTGGCATGGCCTCCGTGACAACCCGCAGGCCGCCGGAAAGTCGACTGATTCGGATTTGGCTGTCGGTATTCGACAGCGTTACCGGTGGGGTCACCTGCGGCCGCTGCCTCCGCGACCACCGCGACCACCGCCACGTCCACCACGATTTCCGCCACCGCTGCGACGTTGCGCCTCGGGGCCGAGATCACCAAATTCCTCTTCGAGCGATTCATCGAATGACGCTTCGAACGAGACGGTCTCGCGCTCGGCACGAGGCGAACCCGAATTGGAGGAACCCGAATCGGAAGAACCAGAGTCGGATGAACCAGCTGAATCGCCGCTCTTGGCCTCGGGGGCATCGCCGGCGAGGTTGAGGGAGATCTTGCCGTTGGGATCGACGTCGCCGACCACAACCTCGATCTGCTGACCGAGCTCGAGCACGTCTTCCACTCGATCGATGCGCTTTCCGCCACCGATCTTGGAGATGTGAAGCAGACCATCACGACCGGGCAGGATGTTGATGAACGCACCGAACTTGGTGATGTTCACCACCTGACCGGCATACGTGGCGCCCACTTCTGCAGTGGGAGGATCGAGAATCAATTCGATCTGGCGCTGGGCCTCGGCGACCTTGGCGCTGTCGACCGAGGCAATGGCCACGGTGCCAACCATGCCGTCGTCGTCGACGGAAATGTCGGCGCCGGTCTCGGCTTGGATCGAGTTGATGACCTTGCCCTTCGGGCCGATGACCTCGCCGATCTTGTCGATCGGAATTTCGAACGACACGATCTTCGGTGCGGTCTCGCGAACCTCGGGACGCGGCTCGGCAATGGCCTCGGCCATCACCGCCAGGATCTTCATGCGGGCTTCCTTGGCCTGCTTGAGCGCCGAGGCCAGAACGTTGGCGGGGATACCAAGAATCTTGGTGTCGAGCTGCAACGCAGTGACGAACTCGGAAGTGCCCGTGACCTTGAAGTCCATGTCGCCGAAGGCGTCTTCGGCACCGAGGATGTCGGTGAGGGTTACGTATTGGTCTTCATAGTGGACCAAGCCCATGGCGATGCCGGCCACTGGGGCCTTGATCGGCACACCGGCGTCCATCAGCGACAACGTCGATCCACACACTGATGCCATGGAGCTCGAACCGTTGGATGCCATGACCTCTGACACCGTGCGCACGGTGTAGGGCCAGTCTTCGAAGTTGGGCACAACCGGGAACACAGCGCGCTCGGCGAGGGCCCCGTGGCCGATCTCACGACGCTTCGGGCCACGCATGAATCCGGTCTCACCGGTGCAGAAGGGCGGGAAGTTGTAGTGGTGGAAGTAGCGCTTCTTGTCGGTGGGCGACAGATCGTCGATCATCATGTCGGTGCGGCCCATGCCGAGTGTGGTGAAGTTGAGGACCTGCGTGTCGCCACGAGAGAAGAGTCCGGAGCCGTGGGCGGTGGGGATTACCCCGACCTCGGCTGACAGCGGACGGATATCTGAGGTGCCACGTCCGTCGATGCGGAGGCCTTCCTCGACGATCCGCTTGCGGACCTTGGCCTTGGTGATCGACCGGATGGCCGCCTTGATCTGCTTGGCGGCATCGGGACTGTCGGCGAACTGGCCGCCCACTTCCTCGATCAATGCCGAGGCGAGATCGCCCTCGGCGGACTGACGCTCAGCCTTGTCGGCAATGGTTTGGGTTGCGGCGATGCGGTCGGCACCAGCGGCATCCACTGCAGCGAATACGTCGTCGGCGTAATCGACCGTCACCGGCGGGTCCATCTTCTCCACCGGGCCGAAGGCCTCGATGAGTTCTTCCTGAGTTTCGATGATTTCACGAATCCAGGTCTTGGCAGCCTCGAGGCCACCGGCCAGGACGTCTTCGTCAACCTTGGGAGTGCCGTTTTCGTAGAGCTCCCAAGACTTTCCGGTTCCGCCGGCCTCGACCATCATCACGGCGACATCCTCGTCGTCGATCATGCGGCCGGCCACGACCATCTCAAAGGCGGACTCTTCGCCTTCTTCATAGGTCGGGAAGGGAATCCATTCGCCTTCGGGCGACCAAGCGATGCGTACCGCACCGATCGGGCCGTCGAAGGGAATGGGTGAGATCGACAACGCCAGAGACGCCGCGTTGAGAGCGACGACGTCGTAGGGGTTGTGTTGATCGGCCCCGAGGACGGTGCCCACCACGTGGACCTCGTTGCGGAAGCCGTTGGGGAACGCCGGTCGAAGAGGACGGTCGATCAGACGGCAGGTGAGAATTGCTCGCTCACCGGCGCGGGCTTCACGACGGAAGAATGATCCGGGAATTCGCCCCGCGGCATACATGCGCTCTTCGATGTCGACCGTGAGTGGGAAGAAGTCGGCGCCTTCACGAGGGGACTTCGCCCCGGTGGCGGTGACGAGCACCACGGTGTCGCCGATCTGGGCTGTGATCGAACCGCCGGCGAGTTTCGCCAGCTTTCCGGTCTCAAAACTGATTTCTTTGCCTTCGCCGCGGGTGAACGCGCCGGAGACCTTTATTGGATTTGACATATTCTGTGCTCCTGTCGGACCGTCGGCCCGACCGTTAGGCACGGATTTGTCAGTTCCCAGTCGCATGTCGCTCCCGCCGGATCAATTGGGTCTATGACCCGATCTGTCTGGCTGAGAAACATGCGACTAGCACCGACTCGCCGTGCTCATGATGTATCACTGGGATTCGTCGGGTTGGCCGTCGAGATGAGCAATCTGTCGGGCAAACCGGAAGGAGCGACCCCTCAGGGTCGCTCCTCACATTTTCAGCGTCGCAGACCGAGGTGTGCGATTACCGCTCTGTACTGCTCAACGTCGTTGTCCTTGACATAGTCGAGGAGGCGACGACGTCGTCCCACCAGCATCAACAAGCCTCGACGGCTGTGATGATCCTTCTTGTGGGACTTCAAGTGTTCGGTGAGATGAGTAATGCGCTCCGAAAGCAGAGCAATCTGAATCTCGGGAGATCCGGTGTCGTTCTCAGGGAGGTTGAAGGCCTTGGCCATCTCACTGATTGTTTCGGATTTTGGGCGCAGGTTGACTGCCATTTGATTCCTAACTGAGGGTATTGGACCCGGCTGTAGGCCCCGCAATGCGAGAGTCACAGCTGTGCCGCTCAAGGCGACACCATGTGCCATCTGACGATGGGCAACACGAGATGCCCGCTCGGTGCGGGTCGGGGAAGGCTACCAGCACGGCAACCACTCCCGTCGCAGTTCAGCTCGCCAACTCCATCGACCACGTTCCGGTGGAATCAAGGACGGTGATCGTAATGTCGTGGGTGGGTCCTGCCGGATCGGTGGCCTGGCAGGAGAAAGAGTCGCCCGCTGCGATCACTCTCACGCTTCCGGGACACGACACCTCCGACTCGACTCCCAAATCCTTGCTGAGTCGACGGCTCGCCTCACTCGCCACGCCGGCAACGTCGAGAAGAATGGCATCGGTTGACACGGAAACTAAGCCCTCAGCCGAAATTGTCGCCACAATCTCGATCTCTTCACCGGCGACCAGCGCCGTGCATGCGGAAGTGGTGGCAGCAGACGTGGCGAGTTGAGGGCATGACACACCGGTGACCACCGACGGATCGTCAGGCACCAATGCCACTGGAATTGACGCCTCGAGTGTGCCGACATCGAACCCGGAGTCGGGACGTGTGCACGCCGCAAGCACCAAAGAAAACGAAATGGCAAGAGTAAGACCAAGAGCGAGGGCGGACAGGATCGGTCTCACACGACCGCCAACCATGTGACCAGTCCCGCCTGGCCCAGGTGATAGGTGATCATCACCATCTTGCGTCCGCCGGGTGTGGGTCCCACGAATCGATCCCAACCCAGCAAGGAGTCAGACACGAAAAACGCGGCTCCCCCCAACGCCGCGACCACTATTCCCGTGGATGACGCCGCCACCGCGGTGGCGCCAAGCGCCAGCATGTAAGCGACAACGGCGACCGCGAGCATCCGACTCTGGGCGCGGACCGCGCCAAATATTTTCGGTACCACAAAAAACGACACGGCAGCGATCAGCACGGCGGCCACAAGCGCTGGAATCCATTGAATATGGTCGAAGAAGGCCAACACATAGAGCAGGTGGGCCACCAGAAATGAGAACAATCCCAGCTCGAAGCGGGCATCGGGGGTCATGAGAACAACGTCACCCACCAGCGATGCCCCCAGCGCCGACACCACCAAGCCGCGCGACACATTGTCGGTAGTGTCGATGGCCAGGGCCGTACCCACCAGAGCGATCATCACGAGCGGCTTGGCCATGAATTCGATGTTGAGCCTGTCGGCAGCAACCGACCACCAGTCGATCAACGCCACCAAGCCGGCCACCACCAACAAAGCCACCGCCGTTGCCGTCATTGCAGGCCGACCATCACTTGCCACCGATCATCATTGCCGCCGAACGTCACTTGCCACCGAGCATCATTGCCTGACGGCCAAGATCGCGTGAATCAATTTCAATCCTGAATTGAGATTGCTTGTTTGGGACACCGGTTGACGCACTCCTCGACCTTCGCCCGCCGCGACTCATCCGGGCTCTCGTCAAGCACGTAGAGCAAGTCATCGTCGCGAACCTCGAAAACCTCGGGCAAGATCCGCATGCAGACGGCATTGCTCTCACACAGGTCGTAATCGATGGCAATTTTCATCCGTTCACCCTCTGATTCGTGTTGTGGTTCGATCCGGCAGTGACCCGCTCGCTCACCACACGACTCGAACCCGCCGACTTCATCGAGACTCCATACAAGCAGTCGGCCGCTTCCATGGTTCGTTTCTGATGGCTGACCAACAGCAGCTGAGCATCGGCTCGGAATTCCTCGACAAGCGAGAGGAATCTGTGGAGATTGACATCGTCGAGCGCGGCCTCCACCTCGTCCATGACGTAGAACGGTGACGGCCGGCTGCGGAACACCGCGAACAAGAAGGCCAGCGCAGTAAGCGTGCGCTCACCGCCGGACAGCAGCGACAACTTTCGCACGTTCTTACCGGAGGGTTTGGCCGAAATCTCGATGCCGGTATTGAGCAGATCTTCTGGGGACGTGAGAGCGATGGAACCCTCACCGCCCGGAAACAGGGTCTGGAAGAGCTCGGAAAAGTTGACCGACACATCGGCAAACGCCGACGCGAATACGGTGACGATTTCCTCATCAATCGACCGGATTACCTTGGACAGCTCACGACGGGTGGAGCGGATGTCGTCCAGTTGGCCTTGAAGGAACTCGTGGCGCTCCTGAAGCGCGGAATACTCTTCGAGCGCCAGCGGATTCACCGGACCCATGATGTCGAGTTCGGATTCGAGCATCTCGATTCGGCGGCCCGGAGAAACTCCGTCGTCGAGTTGAGGGCAGGCCGCGGAAACAGCGACGTCGGGGGTGAGGCCATGCTCGGCTCGAAGCCGATCGACAACCGACTGCAAAGTCGTGCGCAGTTGGGCCTCTTCCACGTCGGCGTGGGCTTCTTTGGCTCGAAGCCCCTCGAGATCACGTTCCAACCGAGACCGCGAAGCCCGAAGCGCGTCGAGATTCCCGGCAATTTCCTTGACCGCTTGAGATTGGCGCTGGCGCTGCTCGCGAACAATTGCGAGTCGGGCACCGATGGTCGCGCTCCTGATGGCGACCGCACCGGACAGCGACCCGACCACCGCAGCGCGACGATCCAACGCGACGCGCAATTCCGTTGCCGCCTCCCGTTCGGTGGCATCGCGCTCGAGTCGACCATCGATTTCTTCTATACGCCGGCGAAGCGACGACTCCCTGGCATGCAGCCCGGCGGCCTTCACCTCGATCTCTGTTCGCTGGGAAGAAATCATTCTGGTTCGCTGCTCGATGTCGGCCCTGGCTTCAGCGAGCCGCCGACCCTTCTCCAACAGATCGCTCTCCTCAGCCTCGAGCACGGGTAGTTCGGCCCTGAGAGCATCGGCGCGCTCTGAGTCGCGGTCGACCCGCTTCGTGAGCTCGTCGAATCGTGGTTGGAGCGTTTCGGCCTCGGCAGCAATCTCACGGCGATCCGATTCGCATCTGCCCAGGGCATCGGATGACTCGGCGAGACCAGCCGTGATCCGACCGAGCCGCTCTCTCAACTCGGTGGCGCGCCCCCGGGCATCATCGAGCTCCACTTCCCGATTCGCCAGCGCAGCCGCCGCGGCATCGCGCATCTCCTCAAACTGCTCCACGCTCGAATCAGCCTCATCCAACGCAGCACCGGTGGCGCCAGTGGAACCGCCTCCGATACGCCAGCCCGAGGGAGAGAATCTGTCGCCATCGAGGGTGACAATGGTGAGAGACGGATCGCCAAGGGCCATCTCGGCCGCGGAGCGCCAATCTCCAGGGGCGACATGCACGTCTCCAATGAGGCTGTCGAGAAGGTCGTCCACACCGGGGTGAGTACCCCTCACGTGGTGACGAACTCGATCCCCCGTGGCGGCAGCGTGGGACGAGCCGACACGACCAAGAGCCAGAACTGCTCCGGCGCCGTCCCCATCGCTCAACTTCGACAGCGCCTCTCGAGCTGCGGCTGGATTGTTGACCACCACCGCCCCCAGAGCATCGCCGGCGGCTGACTCGAAGGCGGCCTCCCAGCCGGCGTCGACGGAGACGAGATCGAGCAAGGTCCCCAGCACGCCGTCGATTCCGGCGAGATGCTGGGCCCCGGACCGAGCGCGTGCATCGTCGAGCGCTAGTCGGAGGGCTCCTTGGCGAGCCACCCACCGATCGAGTTCGGAAGACACCTCGCCCAGATGTCCCGACGAAGCTTCATGAGATTCGAGAGCCAATTCGAGGGCACCATCGGCGGCTTTGAGAGCAGCAACAGCCGGCTCTTCTTCGTCGCGAAGCGACTGGGCCTCACCTCGACGCTCGGCCGCGTCGGCCTCAAGTATCCGGCGGCGATCCGAGAGCGTTTCGAGCCGGGACTGGAGTGTCTGAAGCTCGAGGCGTCCTTGCTCGAGAGCCGACTCCAACGCGCCGAGTTCGCCTCTCAATTCTGACGCTCTGCCGCTGGGAATGGGTACGCCATCGCCCCACTCCACGGCGAATTCGCCGCGGTCTCGTTCCAACTGTTGATCGGACTCGGCCAGCTGTTGAATCTCTGGTTGCAGCGATTCGAGTTGCTGTTTGACCACGCCGAGCTCGACGCGACAGGTCGACACCTGACTCTCCAGATTGGCGATCACAGCGCGGTCGGTGAATGCCGACCTCTCACGCTCCATGCCGCGTTGGCGTTCCGCTAGTAGCGCAGCCAAACCGCGGCTCCGCTCACTCAATGACTCGAGGCGAACCAATTCGTCGCCCAGATCGTGACCTCCCTGAACCGACAGGAGATGTTCGTTATCGGAGATCTCGGCGACCACTTGATCGAGCTGGAGTCTGCTGGACCGGACACCGGTGTGGGCGGTGGCTTTTGTCTCCGATACCTCTCGAAGGCGGTGTTTGAGCTCGGCAATCTCGATGCCCGCGGTATGAATTTGAAGTGCCTTGAGCTCGTCGATCAGGTCGCCGTGGCGCCTGGCTGCCTCTGCTTGCTTCTCCAGCGGGCGCAGTTGTCGGCGCACCTCGCGCATCAAGTCTTTGACACGGGTGAGATCGCCATCGGTGGACGTGAGCCGACGCTCCGCACGATCCTTGCGTTTGCGATACTTGAGAACACCCGCCGCTTCTTCGATGATGGCGCGGCGATCCTCCGGTCGGGCATTCAACACGGCATCGATTTGGCCTTGGGAAACGATTACATGCTGCTGACGGCCAACTCCCCCATCTGAGAGCAGTTCCGTGATGTCGAGGAGCCGACACGAAACTCCGTTGAGGGAGTATTCGGATTCGCCGGTGCGAAACAGGGTGCGAGTGATCTTGACCTCGCTGAACTCGACGGGAAGCGTTCCAGAATGGTTGTCGATCGTGAGCGATACTTCGGCACGTCCCAAGGCCGGTTTGGCGGTCGTGCCTGCGAAGATCACGTCGTCCATCTTCTGAGAGCGAACCGCCGAGGGAGCTTGCGCGCCGAGCACCCATGCAATGGCGTCGACAACGTTCGACTTGCCGCTGCCGTTGGGTCCCACGACCACGGTGACGCCGGGCTCGAGATCAAGCGAGGCCTTGTCGGCGAACGACTTGAATCCTTTGAGAGTGAGGTTCTTGAGATACACCGAAGCTCCGGATTTCATCGCCGGTCGATCTGACCTGCGAATCCATCACCCCAGAAGCTACCAATCGGAATTACATCCGTGTAGTACCAACCCTGGGGAAATTGTGAGGAGACTGGGGAAATAGTGGGGAAAGCGTGTGGATTCGGCAGTCCAGCACCGATTTCTGAGTCGCAGGGACTGGCCTACACCTGCGTTTCGCAGAAATATGTCCATTCACCGGCAAATTTGGCACGCTTGATCGGGCGACGACTCCGCCCGCTCAAGTCTCCGTGTTTCCCCCAGACTTCCAGGTGATCGGCGTAATCACCCTGATGGCCGAACGGATCGAGAAAGACTCTGTCCGGTGTGGAGGTTCCGCGATGCTTGATTGCATCGTGGAGAGTGCCCACCACGGCGCGATGCAGCCGACGAATCTCCTGACTCGACAACTCAGCGCTGCTTCGGTCGTATCTGAGACCTGCGTGATAGAGAATCTCATCGGCGTATATGTTTCCGATGCCAACGACGAACGTCGGATCCATCAACAAGGTCTTCAGCTTGGATCGCCGTTGAAGAAGCTCGCGACCAAATGATGTCCACGACACCGGTTCGTCGACCGGATCGATGCCGAAATCTTCGATCTCGGGAAGTTCTTCTGACAACGCATCCGTGTCGATCACAAACGCGTTGCTGGTGCCTTCGGGATCTACCAGACGAAGCTGACCGTGCTGGGTGAATGTCATCACGATCTCGGTGTCGGGATCGTGCGCGTCCTTGTTGGCGTGACGGCGCAGCGACCCAGTGGATCCCAGATCGACGACCATCGTCGATTCCGAATCGAATGCGATCAGCAGATGAAGACCGACCCGGCTGACCCCCAAAATCTTCCAGCCCGGCAACTGGTCCGCAAACGACTTTCGGGTCTTGTAACGGTGGAGCACCTTCATGCTCGCGGCCTCAACGATCTTCACCCTCTTGCCGACCAGGTCCTTGTCCAGGTCGCGCCGGACCGTCTCGACTTCGGGTAGTTCGAACATGATCATTCTCCGTCTTTCGATTTGGATGCCTTCAACGCGTCGCGCGCCGCGCGCTGCTCGGCTTCCTTCTTGGAACTGCCTTCGCCACTGCCGGCGAGGCCTCCGTGAATTTGAACGGTGGCGTGGAACAGCTTGTTGTGCTCCGGCCCCGTAGAGGTGACGTCGTATCTCGGCGGTTGGAATCCGGCTCCCGCGGCCATCTCCTGCAACTGTGTCTTGTAATCGCCTGCTCCCGGTCGAAGGGCGGCCTCGCCGATCTGGTCGGCGAGTTGGGTCAAGACGAATTCGCTTGCCGGGGCGAAGCCCCCATCGATGTGGATCGCACCAATGATTGCCTCGACTGCGTCGGCCAGGATCGACGGCTTGGAGCGGCCCCCGGATACTTCTTCTCCGCGGCCAAGTCGAAGTTCCTCACCCAGTCTGAGCGAACGGCCCACGACAGCGAGGCTCGCCGAACTCACCACGGCGGCGCGGGTCTTGGCCAGTTGACCTTCGGGCAGCTCTGGGAACCGCTCGAAAATGTGGTCGGTGACGATGAGACCGAGCACGGCATCGCCAAGAAATTCGAGGCGTTCGTTGGACGGCTCTCCGGGATGCTCGGCGCACCACGATCGATGGGTGAGCGCGAGGGTGAGGCGACCGGGATCGCCAAATTGATAACCGAGACGGCTCTGCAACGACTCGGGCGTGACCAAGGTCGACAGGTCTCAGCCCAGCTTCGCGACTACGTAGTCGACAGCATCGCGGACGGTGCGCAGATCCTCGAGATCTTCATCGTCGATACGGAAGCCGACGGTGCGTTCACCGACGTCCTCTTCGATGGCCTCGACAAGTTCGATCAGTGCGAGCGAATCGGCGTCGAGATCATCCTGGAATGCGTCTCCTTCGTTTATGGAGGTCGGCTCGACCTCGAGAATGTCAGCGAGTCGCTCCTTGATCATGGAGACGACCTCGTCGCGCCCCATAGGGGGCTGTGATACATGGGTTTCGGCAGGCATAAGGTTTCCTGTTTCGTTGCCGTTGGGGCTGACCTTACAGCCAGCGTCAACTTGTGCGCTTGTGAACCGCTCCGATGGCGGGTCTATTGCTCGATCGCGGCCTTGGCGAGGTGGTCAACCATGGAGACGTTCACCATTTCCGCGGCAACCTTTATGGCGTTCAACATCGCAGTGGACGAACTGGATCCGTGCGAAATGACACATACCCCTTTGACGCCGAGCAGCATTGCTCCACCCGTGGAGTCCGGATGCAATTCACTCACCATGGCATCAAGCGACGGACCGAGAGTTTCACCGGCCGCCCTGGTCTCGTCGTTGGTGTCTATGGCCACCAACAACCGACCTATCAACGACCTCATCGCTCCTTCGAGCGTCTTGAGCGTGACGTTTCCGGTGAACCCATCGGTGACGATGACATCGACGTCGTCGGTCATCACGTCGCGGCCCTCAACGTTTCCGATCCACTCGGCGCCGGCAGCGTCTACCCACTCCGGCTCGCCAAGCAACTTGAAACAGTCCTTCACGAACGGACTGCCCTTGCCGGCTTCCTCGCCGATCGACAACAAACCAACTCGAGGTCGTTGGATCCCGAAACGGTCACGCGCGTAGATCGATCCCATTCGAGCAAACTCAACGAGCCACTCGGGCCGGCATTCGGCGTTCGCGCCGGCATCAAGAAGAGTGGTTGGTGTGTGGCCCGGCACTGGAATCGGAGTTGCGATCGCCGGACGGCTGATGCCCTTGATCCGACCCATGCGCAATAGCGCCGAAGCCATGGTTGCGCCGGTGTTTCCTGCCGACACCATTGCGGATGCTCGTCCGTCGCGGACTGCCTCGGCGGCGCGAACCAACGAGGAGTCCTTCATTCGCCGCACGCTCGCGCCCGGCTCGGCGTCCATCGCAATCACTTCGCTGGCCGCGATCACTTCGAGACCACCGGTGTCTGGAAGGTCCTCGGGTCTGCCGACCAGAACAACTGGAATACCGAGCTCTTCCGCGGCACGACGCGCGCCGGAAACTATCTCGCCGGGGGCGCGATCACCGCCCATCGCGTCGACCGCAACGGGAAGCATCGACTCAGTCGACCTCGATGGCCTGACGTCCGCCATACCAACCGCAGTTTCCACACGCGCGGTGCGGGCGCTTGGTGGCGCCGCAATGCGGGCACGCGCTACGAGCCGAGGCTCCAACTGTCCATGCCGAAGCCTTGCGGCTCCTGCTCTTGGACTTCGACATCTTCTTCTTCGGGACTGCCATAACGCGTTCCTGGTATCAGATCGGGCGAACACGGAATGCTATCGACCGAAGTGCCCGACAGCACCCTGACAAACGCATGTGCGCCGCCGTGTCAGTCATCTTCAAAACTGAGTTCATCGAGAACGGCCCAGCGGGGATCGGCCTTCGGTGCATTTTCGTCGGATAGGCCAGTGGGGAACCTGTCCGGCACCGGCCCACGACACCGGTCCCGGCAAAGGGGAGCCAGCGGAAGCGCCAACATGATTGCCTCACGTACGGGTGGGGTGAGATCGATTCGCTCGTCGACAATCGGCCATGTCTCGCCCTCAACCGGTTCAGTCTCGAATATCTCCGATATCGGCACCTCGATCAATCCCTCGACCCGATCGAGGCAACGACGGCACGGCCCAAACCAGTTGGCACGCACGGTCCCCGTGACCGACATGCCGCGGGTGATCGCTTCCACGACGAGGTCGACATCGGCAACCGAGTCGACCACGCCAACATCGCCAACGGCTGTGGCGCCCAGTTCCGCGCGCGCAACGACGTCGCGTCGTCTGGTGGCATGTCGCTGGATCGCGACGACGTCGACGATCAGCTTCTCAGGCGAATTCAATCGTCGTCCTGGTCGAACAGGTCGTCGGCCGGGTCTACCTCGGCGGGCGCTTGCGCCACCCCGGAGCCGGAAGTACGCGATCCCTGCAGACGCTCTCGTCCCGATCCGACGGTTCGAAGAGTTCTCTGGAGAATTACCTCGAATCCCCCGAGCTTCTGATCGCACCAATCCTCGGTCTCGAGACGAAGCTGACTTGCGGTTGCCTCGGCGTCGGCAACCACCTTGCGAGCTCGTTCATTGGCCGATTTGACCACCTCGGTGCGCTGGACCAATTGTTCGGCACGCGCCCGCGACATGGCGATGATCTCATCTCCCTCACGCTGGACCCGAGCCAAGAAATCGTCGCGCTCCTTGAGAAGCCACCTGGCGCTGCGCAACTCGTCGGGTAGGCCATCCGCAGCCCGTTCCAGCATCGCCAAAAGCTCTTCCTTGTTGATCATCGACGAAGCCGAGAGTGGCACTGGACGCGCCTCTGAAACGATCTGGATCGCCTGGCGAAGAATCACCTCGGCTTCGGGCGATTGGTACTGAGGGGGCGGAGTGGGCTCACCCGTGGAACCGGTATCGGTCACCCGTACCTCTCCTTCATGCGGCGGGCTACGGCGGGTGGCACCATGCTGGTGATGTCGCCCCCGAATCTGGCGAAATCTCGTATGAACTTCGAGGCGAGGAACGAACTCCGCGACGCCGACGGAATGAAGACGGTGTGAATTCCGGACACCGAATTGTTCATCTGGGCCATCTGCAATTCGTTTTCGAAATCGGAGACCGCCCGCAAACCCTTGATGATGAAATCCGCCTCCACCTGTCGGGCCAGATCGACCACCAATGATGAGAACATGGTTATCGAAACATTGGGCAGGTGGCTGGTGGACTCGACGAGCATCTCCTCACGGTCGTCGAGATCGAAGATGCCATCGCCCTTTTGGGTGTTGCGCATCGCCGCGACCACCACTTCGTCGAACAGCGTCGCCGCAGTCTCGATGATCTCAACATGACCGTTGTGAACGGGGTCGAATGATCCTGGGTAGAGGACGCGGGACAATTTGCTACTCCCCGGGTTTTGCCGTAGCGGTTGCGAGCGTCACCACGGTAGCGCTGTAGCGCCGGGCGCGGTGGACCGACCAATGATCAGGAACGGCGATCTCGCGATCGGACTCGATCACCACCATCGAATCGTGCACCTTGGCCAAGAGTTCGTCCCACTCATCGAAACCGTAGGGCGGATCGAGCATCAACAAATCGTAGGGCGCAGCGCGGTCGAGATAGCTCGCTCCGTCGGCATTCACCACTTTCGTAATGTCGGTGAATCCCAGCGATTCGAGATTGCCTTCAATCACTTGGCGGGCTCTTCGGTCCGTCTCCACGAACACCGCAGACTCGGCCCCTCTCGACAACGCCTCGATACCAAGCGCACCCGAACCTGCAAAGAGGTCGAGCACCCGAGCACCACCAATTGCGTCAAGTGAATACAGGGAGTTGAACACCGCCTCGCGGACTCGATCCGTGGTCGGCCTGGTGGTCGAACCATCTGGCACCTCCAGCCGGCGTCCGCCGGCGCTTCCCGACACGACCCTCACACTGAGATCCTCGCTGCGCTCATCGGGACAGTCTGGCTCAACACGGGGTACTGTCCTCACGTGAGCGTGGCAAAAATGATTGTGTGCGTTGACTGCGGTGGCGACTGCCACCTGATCAGCTACGAGCCCGACGAGGGTTTCTCCCCCGGTGACGTCGTCGCCTACCGATGCAGCGATTGTCTCGACCGGTGGGATCTCGAACTCACCGAGGAAGACCTCGACGAACGCCGCCTCGACTGAACGTCAGATCAACTCTTCATGAGAAAGTCGGCTTCATCGTCGGCGAGAAGGAACTCCACCTCGTTGCGTAACGCGGTGTGTCGATCCAGCTCCGGATCCCCATCGATGATCTCGAACGCGACCCCCCTGGCGAGCTCGACCCATTCCTTGTCGCGACGCAACGACGCGAGCAGCAAGTCGTTGCGTCCCTTCTGGCGTTCTCCCATGATGGTGCCCTCACCGCGAAGCTCGAGGTCGACCTCGGCCAAGTGGAACCCGTCGGTGCTGGCCACGAGCGCCTCGAGTCGTGCAGTTCCATCTGCAGTGGCGGGGTCGCCCATCAGGTAGCACCGAGATGCGTGGCCACCGCGGCCAACCCTTCCCCGAAGCTGATGAAGCTGTGCAATACCGAAGCGGCCGGCGTCGAGCACTGCCATCACCGTTGCGTTCGGAACGTCGACCCCCACTTCGATCACCGTGGTGGCCACCAGGACGTCGAGGTTTCCGTCCCGGAAGGCGGCCATCGTCGCTTCCTTGTCGGCGGATGCGACCCGACCGTGCAGTAGACCAACTCGCAGCCCTTCAAGCTCGTCATCCTTCAGCCGGGTGAACGTCTCCTCGGCCGACCTGACATCAAGCGAGTCCGATTCGTCGATCAGCGGACACACCACATAGGCCTGTCGACCCTCGGCCACAGACTCGCGAATGTCGGCCCATACGGCGAGTTCCTCGAGGTCGCTGCGCGCCCAAACGGTTGTGATCGGCGTGCGCCCGGGGGGCAGTTCATCGAGGACCGATACGTCGAGGTCGCCGTAGACGGTCATGGCCGCGGTGCGGGGTATGGGAGTGGCCGTCATCACCAGAACATCCGGAGCCTTGCCCGCACTTCCCTTCTCTCGTAACGCAGCACGCTGCTCCACCCCGAAACGGTGCTGCTCGTCGATCACCACCACGCCGAGGTCCTGATACTCGACCTTTTCTTGGATAAGTGCGTGGGTGCCTATGACGATGTCGACCTGGCCGGTGGCCAGGCCGGCAAGAATCCGACGACGTTCTGGCACGCCAAGACGACTGACGAGCAACTCCACCTGCAAGGGTCGGTTCCCCATGAGAGTTGAAGGATCAGGGACGTTCAGCCCCTCGAGCAACTTCGAGACGCCCAGGTAGTGCTGCTCGGCCAGGACCTCGGTGGGGGCCATCAGAGCTCCCTGCATTTGCCCTTGGACCGCCGACAGCAAGGCCGTCACCGCCACAATCGTCTTGCCGGACCCGACGTCTCCCTGAAGTAGTCGATGCATCGGCCGCGAACGCACCAAATCGTCGTTGATCTCACCAATTGTGCGTCGCTGGGCCTCGGTCAGATCAAAGGGAAGTCTCCTGTGAAACTCCTCCGTCAACGCTCCCGACACGGCGTGACTCACCCCGACCGTCTCCCGTTCGATGCGGCGTTTGCGGCGTACCAGCTCGATCTGCACGCGAAGCAATTCGTCGAACACGAGTCGCCGCCGCGCCTCTGCCATCTCCGTCATCGAATCCGGGTGATGGATACCGTTGAGGGCCGCCTCCCGATCGATGAAGTCGAAACGATCGAGAACGTCTTCGGGAACGGGGTCGGCGAGGCCCCTGGCCCGGCAACGAGCGAGCGCCTCATCAACAAACCCCGCCAAGTCCCATGTGTGGAGGCCGGCCTTCTCGGATTGGGGGTAGACCGGAATTATCCGGCCCGTGCGGTCACCGACCAGATCGACGACAGGGTTCGACATCTGACGCCGGCCCCGATACAGATCAACCTTGCCGTAGACGATCGCCTGTGTTCCCTCGCTGAGCTGCTTCTGACGCCATGGCTGGTTGAAAAACGTCAGCGACAATTTCCCGGTGCCGTCACCGAACTCCACAGTCGTCAAGGTTCGACGGTTTCTGGTCCGTCTGGAAGAGACCCGACGGACCTCGCCCAACACGGTGGCCTCTTCGCCTGGAGCCAGTTCCTCGATCCGGGCCTGGCGAGTGCGATCGAGGTATCGCCGTGGATAGTGCTGTAGCAGATCGAGGACCGTGTCAATCCCGTGAGAACGGAGTGCTTTCGATTTCACCTCGCCGACTCCGCGGAGTCGAGCCACCGGAATGTCACCAAGATCGCTGAGCGTCAGCGGTGGATCCCCAGCGGCCACAGCGCCTTACTCAAGCCCGAAGTAGTAGGGGTAGAGAGGCTGTCCCCCATCGTGGACCTCAGCCTCGATTTCGGGGTGGGTCTCGGTCAGCCAAGCGACAATCGACTCGGTGACGGAATCGTCGGAGTCTTGTCCGCCGATCAACGTGAGAAGTTCGTGTTCGTCGTCGATAATCGAATCCAGCACTCCGCATGCCGCCTCCAGCATCGACGGGGCAACACTCTTTATGCCGTCGCGGGAGATCCCCAGCCAGTCGCCCTCTTCTATTGGTCCTGCCTCCGACACCGATGACCTCACCGCTCGAGTGACCTCACCGGTAACCACGTCGCCAGCCAAGCTGGTCATCGCCTCTGCGTTCACATCGGCCGACACCTGCGGGTCGTAGGCCATCAGCGACGCCATGCCCTCCGCCACGCCGCGGGTGGGGACCACCCTCACCGTCCGACTTGTTTGAGCGTCGACCTGCTCGGCCACGGGAATGATGTTCTTGTTGTTGGGCAAGATGACGACCTCTGGAGCCGGAACCGCCTCGACCGCTGCGACCAAGTCGGCGGTGGACGGGTTCATCGACTGACCGCCGGTGACCACCGCATGTACTCCCATCGAGCGCAAGATGGCCACCACGCCGGCGCCCACCCCCACGGCCACAACCGCTGTGGGGACCGGGTCACCGCCTGCAACGGCAGCCGCTCCCATTTCCGCTGATACCCAATCGCGTTCTTCCAGTTCTTCCAAGAGGTCGGTCACACGAATCTGGTGAGGTCGTCCAACCGCAATTCCGGCTTCGATCGCGGCCCCGATTTCATCAGTGTGAATGTGGCAATTCCAGATTCCGTCACCGCCCACGATGACAATCGAGTCGCCAACCTCCATCCACGCCGACTTGAAACCGGCGATGGAATCATCAGGGGCGTCAAGCAGGAACATCACCTCATACTTGAGATCAGCGATCGAACTGCCATGATCGTCGCCGGCTGGCCTGACCGGCTCAAGCGGTGGTGCCACGATCGCCGGCGCTGGAATCGGTGTTCCATCGACGATGTTGCGCGCAGCCGCAAGGAACAACATGAAGCCGCAGCCACCGGCGTCGACAACACCCGCGTCGGCCAGCACCTGCAGCAACGAGGGCGTGCGCTCGAGCGACGCCGCACCCTCTGCATACGACGCCGAGACGACGTCCGCCAGATCTGCGCCGGTCTCGGCCGCGGCGACCGCCGCCTCGCCTGCCTCACGGATAACAGTGAGAATCGTTCCCTCGACGGGGTTTCCGACCGCCGAGTATGCGCCATCGGCGGCAGCGGACAGCGCCTTGGCGAAAACTGCGCCATCGATTGGGTCTGCTGTGGCCACCACATTTACGAAGCCGCGCAATATCTGCGAAATGATTACGCCCGAGTTGCCTCTTGCGCCCATCAGCGAGCCGTGAGCAATCGCATTGCAAATCGACTGGAGATCGTCTTCGCCCTCGTTGATCTCATCGACGACCGAGCGCAACGTGAGCGACATGTTGGTTCCGGTGTCGCCGTCGGGCACCGGATACACGTTCAAATTGTTGATGGCCTCACGATGTTCGACCAACGCGTCACGAAAAACCACGATGATCGATCGGAGGGAGTCGGCATCAAGGAACGCTGTCGTCACGGCGAGGGATCGTACCGGCCCGGCGCCGGGCACGCGGTGCTCACCACGGTACGCTTCGTCGCATGCAGGGAGTGATCAAGTCATTCGATCCGATTTCGCGCGACGGTGTGCTTGTCAATGAAGCCGACATGGCCGACGTGGATCTGGCCGAGAATGCTCTCGAGGGTTCGATTCTTCGCATGCTCAGGCCAGGTCAAAGAGTGCAGTTCGACCTCGATGCCGACGGCTTGGCAACGAGCCTGAGGCTCGGCTCCGAAGTCGACATGTCAACTCCCGAGCTCTGACGAATCCGCAGCTCCGAACTTGTCGGAATCAGATCGCGGCCTTGACCCCGCGGTTCTCGTAACGTTCTGCCTCATAACGCTGACGGAATCGGTCGCGCAGTGCGATCGCCGCCTCATCGTAGGCCGCGGGATCGTGCCAGGTGTTTCTCGGCGAGAGCACCTCCGATGGCACACCCGGACACGACAAGGGCATCTTGAGTCCGAGAATCGGGTGCTCGACCACCTCGGCATCGTCGAACTCTCCCGACAAAGCGGCGTTCAGCAAAGCGCGTGTGTAGTGAAGCGACATCCGGTTTCCCGTGCCGTAAGGGCCGCCGGTCCATCCCGTGTTGAGAAGTACGCAACGGGTGTCGTGACGGCGCATGCGATCCGCCAGCAACTCGGCATAGACGTTCGGGTGACGAGACATGAACGGCGCACCAAAACACGGTGAGAAGCTCGGCTCCGGCTCGACGACACCCACCTCAGTGCCCGCGAGTTTTGACGTGAACCCCATCACGAAGTGGTACATCACCTCGTCATGATCGAGGATCGAGACCGGAGGAATCACACCGAAGGCGTCGGCGGTGAGCAACACGATCGTGTCGGGGTGGGGGCCGGCCGCACCTTCGGCCACGTTGGGGTTGCAAGTGAGCGGATAGGCAAACCTGGTGTTCTCGGTGATCGATGAGTCGGTGAGGTCGAGCTCGTCAGGATGAGTGTCTGGCAAGAGCCGGCCCTCAACCAGAGGAACATTCTCAATGAGAGTCCCCTTCATCGAAAGCGCCGCGGCGATCACAGGTTCTTCCTCCTTGTCGAGATCGATCAGCTTCGCGTAGCAGCCATTCTCGAAATTGGAGACTCCCGAATCGGTCCAAACATGCTCGTCATCACCAATGAGTTGGCGATCAGGGTCCGCTGAGAGAGTGGTCTTACCGGTGCCGCTCAACCCAAACAGAATCGCGCTCTCGCTGTTACGTCCGACGTTGGCAGAGCAGTGCATCGACAACTGCCCCTCACCCGGGAGCATGAAGTTCATGATCGTGAACATCGTCTTTTTGTTGACCCCGCAGTAGTCGGCCGGGCCCAGCACCAACGCCACACGCCGCTCGATATCGATGATCACGGCACGATTGGAACGAGTCGAGTCGCGTGCGGGATCGCAGATGAACGAAGGAACGTTGATCAGAGTCCAGCCCTTGTCGGCCCGATCCACATCATCGCGAACGTCGGCTGGAAACATCACGTTGCAGAAATAGGCGTGTGTCGCGTATTCCCCGACGAACCGGAAAGGTTCGGCGAACTTGGCATCCCAACCGCAAAATAGATCCGTGACATAGAGCGTCGACTCATTTGCGTTCACATGGTCGACTACCCGGGGAAGCAATTCGTCGAACGCCGACGGATCGAACTTGGCGAAACCGTCCTTCCACCAGACATCGTCGCTGACGCTGGCTCGATCAACACAGAATGTGTCGTTGACGGGACGGCCGGTGCACTCGGGATCGGTAAAGAACACCAGCGGCCCGTCGATGCCAAGTGAGGTGGCGAATGCCTTGTTGACATTGCCCGGGCCATCGACCGACACTCGGCCGAGGTCATGAGCTATCGCCGCCTCGAACAGCTTGTCTTGGGTCAAGCCGAACGAAAGATTGTCGGGCAAGATTCCAAATGATCGATTCAGTTGATCTGCTGCTGCTGCCGCTTTGGCCACGCTGGTCTCCAAATGAGTGGCGAGCGCACGAGCTTTCCCGCCCCGGCCGGGTCTCGGTCGAAGCTCCTGAGACTACAGATCTGCCGACCTCAAACGTCGGCGGGAATCTCTTTTGACTCAGCACGCACCACTGCCAAGGGGCAGCCGGGATGGTGCACCAGGGAAGCGGCAACGGAACCCAGCACGAGATGGAGGATCCCGCCGTGGCCATGGCTTCCGATCACCAGAAGGTCGGCGTTCTCCGAGGCGTGGTTCAAGACCGTTCGAGGGTCGCCTCTCATGGTGACCAACTCCAGGCGGCTGCAATCGGTATCCGAGCCCCCCAGCGCCTCGCACACCGAATCGAGGCGACGACGAGCTGCCTCCTCGTAGGCCACGCTACTTGGCACCATCGGGTCGTAGCCGTAGAGAACCGGTGTGTCCCACGCGGTGATCACCCGTATGGGCTGCGGCGCCGGAACATTGTCGAGGGCCCACCTAACGGCGCCCACGGAATTGTCGGACCCGTCGACTCCGACCACGACATGATTCAGAGGACCAGCCTCGGCCGACGACGGCACGATCACGACAGTGCTCTCGGCGTGAGCGGCGCATCCCGTGCTCACCGATGCCATCAACCAATCGCGCACAGCTCCGTATCCACGAGTGCCGACCACGATCAGATCGCCGGGACCCGCCCTGTTGATGAGCGCGGCTGCCGGCTCGCCTCTGAGCACCTCCGCCTCGACGTTGGAGTCGACCAACTCGACGGCCGTGGCCAATTGCTCGCACGCTGAGGATTCCATCTCCTCCACCGGAGGCACCGGATATCCACCCAACGGCGACGGAAACGCCGACCAGACCGGAAAGTCCCAAGCCCTCACGGCAATCACTTTCGCCGTGGGCGACGCAAAATCGACTGCCCACTTCAACGCGATGATCGACTCGGGAGAATTATCGACACCGACAATTACCGATGAGGCACTCATGACCTGCACCTACCTGTCTGATCGAATCAACTTGTCTTACTGACCCCATTGTCCGCCTGATACCGAATAGTTTCAAGCAATTCCGGTGACGGTTGTGTCACATCGGTGATCAGGGGCTCAGTAGCACCGCCCGGATTCCCAACCCCATGATCCAGAGGCTGCCCAAGCCGTAGAGCAGGTAGATCCGGCTCTTCATCTCATTGCGGTACGCGTATATGAGGCCGACGCTGATGAACGCGGAGAACCCATACAACTGGTGCCGGTCGGGGTCGAGGTTCTCCGAGGATTGCAGTATCACTCCGAGAATCGTTTGGACCACGATCACGAGCTCGGCCACGATCACACCGATCCATATCGCTTTGTGACGCAAGCGTGGCAAGAAATGGGCGCCCAGCGCCCAGATGCCAACAAGGCCGTTCGACACGATCAGGATCCATGCCACCGCGTGGTGGTAGGGCCGTACCGAGGCCAGAACTTGAAAGGTGTGAAACCCGCTGGCGATCATCAGCTCTCCAGTCCAGCGAACAGGTCGGTCGAATATGGAGGGCCGCCCGACGACTGGCCCCGAAGAACGAACCACTCGGTTCCGAATGCTGCCTCGAAAGCCTCAGAAGGCAAGGCCATGAAAAATGACTCTTCGTTGATCTGGGAACGATGCTCGGCCATCGTGAGCTTCTTTCGGTCGATCACCGAGGACACATCTACGCCGTGGGTGATGAGCGCCGCGGGCGTGCCTATGTCGGACTCGCGGAGCTGCTGTCTGCGGGCCTCGATCTCCTCACTGAGGCCTTCGTCGTCGGCGTCGAGAAAATCTTGTTGTTCGGTGAGCCAACGGAGATTGTCGCGATTCATCGTGGCCTCATAGACCAACTCAACTTCGGCAAGTTCGGCGGCGCGCACACCGACACGGTGGACTTGAATGTGGTCTGGGTGCCCGTAATTGCCGTGGTCGTCGTAGATGGTGAAAACCGATGCGTCCTCTTCCTCGAGGATCGCGGCGAGACGCTCGGCGGCGGTATCGACCGGGGTCTGCCAGAAACATCCGGGGACTTCGTTGGTCGGCTCGCCTTCCATACCCGAATCGGGGTAGCCGAACGTCACCACCCGATCGACTCCCATCACGGCTGCGGCTCTGTGCAATTCCTCATCACGAACCTCAGCCAAGGTGGAACCCTCCGGGACGGAGCCAGGGGTTGGTTCGCCCAGTGCCCCATCAGTTGCCGTGACCAGGACGACTCGGTGGCCGGCGGCCTTCGCGAGCATCATTGTGCCGGCAGTGGAAATCGACTCGTCGTCGGGATGAGCGTGGAAAAATACTGCGGTCGCCATGTCAGGCGACCGCGCCCGAGTCACGTAGTGCAGCGATCTCGGCAACATCAAGGCCGGTCTCGGCAAGGATCTCATCGGTGTGTTGCCCGGCGTGAGCGGGAGGACGCTGGATTGAACTGTCGGTACGGCTGAATCTCGGCGCGGGCCGTGGCTGAACCACCCCGGCCACCTCGGTGAAGGTGCCGCGAGCCACGTTGTGGGGGTGATCGGGGGCTTCGGCCATGGTGAGCACCGGAGCGAAACACACGTCGCTGCCCTCCA
>CAZHMP010000030.1:0-28151 GCA_964533595.1 uncultured Acidimicrobiales bacterium
TGGATCGCGCCGCCATCGAGCACATACTCGACTTGACGGCATCGTTCGCCGAGGTGGGGGAGCGCACGATCCCCAAAGTTCCCGCTCTTCGCGGCAAGACCATCGCTTGGCTCTTCTACGAAGACTCCACACGTACGCGCCTGTCATTCGAGACCGCGGCCAAACGGCTGTCGGCCGACACGATGAATTTCAGTGTCAGCACGTCGTCTGTGAAGAAGGGCGAGTCATTGCGCGACACGGTCAACACGATCGAGGCAATGGGCATCGACGGTGTCGTAGTCCGACACAGCGATGCCGGAGCTCCCAATCGCATTTCACAGTGGGTGGATGCCGCGGTGATCAACGCCGGCGATGGCTGGAACCAGCACCCAACACAGGCGCTGCTCGACTTGCACACGGCTCGAACCCACCTTGGCGATCTCGACGGTCGACATGTGGTGATCGTCGGAGACATCAAGCACTCGCGGGTGGCGAGATCAAATGTCCTCGGGTTCACCGAGATGGGAGCCAACGTCACGTTGGTTTCGCCCCGCACACTTCTCCCACCCGATCTGGATGGCTGGCCGGTCGAGGTCACCCACGATCTCGATTCGGTGATTGAATCGGCCGACATCTGCTACCTGCTTCGAATGCAACTCGAGCGGCAGGGACAGGCATACGTGCCGACCTTGCGAGAGTTCCACACCGAATGGGGGCTCGACATCAACCGAGCCCGGCGGCTCAAACCGGACGCGTTGATCATGCACCCCGGGCCGATGAACCGAGGAGTGGAGATTGATGGGGCGGTGGCCGACTGGCCCAACGCCTTGATGGTTGAACAAGTGGCCAATGGCGTGGCCGTGAGGATGGCGGTGCTTTACGTCTTGTTGGGGTCGGGACTCGACCTGGTGGACGAAAGGCTGGCAGTGGCATGAGCAAGTCAACAGTCATCAAGGGCGGCACGGTGATCGATCCGGATGGCAGTCGCCACGCGGATGTGATCGTCAACTCCGACGGCTTCATCACCGAGGTCGGCCCCGGTCTCACCGCCGACGAAACACTGGACGCCTCGGGATGCGTCGTCAGTCCCGGTCTCGTCGATTTGCACGTCCACCTGCGCGAGCCAGGTCGGGAGGAAGCCGAGACAGTGGAGACAGGGGCACGCGGCGCAGCGCTCGGCGGGTTCACGGCCATTTTGGCCATGCCCAACACGACTCCCACGATCGACACCGCAGCGATGGTCAACGAAGTGATCGGCCTCGGGGAGTCGTCCATGTGCGACGTTCGCACCGCCGGAGCGATCACCGTTGGTCGCGCCGGCAAATCGTTGGCTCCGATGGCCGAAATGGTGAGAGCCGGAGTGAGAGTGTTCACCGATGATGGCGCCGGCGTGCAAAGCGTGAGTTTGATGCGCACTGCGCTCGAATACGCGAGCTCGCTCAGCCACATTTCCGGCGGCCGGCCGATCGTCGTGGCTCAACATTGTGAAGTCACAGATTTGAGTGAAGGCGGGTTCATGAATGAGGGGCGCTGGTCGAGCAGCCTCGGTATTCCGGGCCAGCCGGCAGAGGCAGAAGAACTCATGGTGATGCGCGATATTGCTCTGAGCCGGCTCACCTCGGCCCGGATTCACTTTCAGCACCTGTCGACCGCTGGTTCGGTGGCGATGGTGCGTGCAGCCAAAGAGGCCGGGCTCGCGGTCACCGCCGAGGCGACCACCCACCACTTCACGCTCACCGACGAGTCGTGTGCCAGTTTCGACCCGGTGTTCAAGGTGCACCCGCCCCTTCGAACCGACGAGGACGTAGCGGCCATCAAGGAGGGCCTTGCCGACGGCACGATTGATGCGATTGCCACAGATCACGCTCCACACACCGCCGAAGACAAGGACCGCACATTCGCCGATGCACCTCCGGGCATGCTGGGCTTGGAGACCGCATTTGCGCTTGCCAATACCGAACTCGACATGCCGATCGAGGAAGTACTCGCCCTGATGTCGTGGAATCCGGCATCGATCGCCGGCCTTGACCCGGTGCACGGCGGGCGAGTCACTCCCGGTGGGTTCGCCAACCTCACCGTCATCGACCCGGAACTGGCTTGGACGGTTTTGAAGTCGGGAATGGCCAGCAGGAGCGCCAACACTCCATATGAAGGTCGTCGTGTGCGGGGAAAGGTTCGTCACACCGTCTTGCGAGGCGAACCGGTAGTCGTCGATGGAGAGCCTTGTCGGTGAGCAGTATTCGGGAGTGTCAACTGGTGCTTTCCGATGGTGAAGTCTTTGAAGGTGAGGGAATCGGGGCGCTTCCGACAGGCGGCGTCGTCACCGGCGAGGTCGTGTTCAACACGGTTCTCACCGGATACCAGGAAGTCATCACCGATCCGTCCTACGCGGGTCAGATCATCACCTTCACCAACCCGCACATCGGAAACTACGGCGTGTCCAACGCAGACGACGAGGCATCCAGACCATTTTGCCGAGGTGTGGTTGTTCGGCAGATGGCCCGCCGTCGAAGTAGCTGGCGAAGCGAATCGGATCTCGACTCGTTTCTTCGCCATCATGGCGTTGCGGGCATCGCCGGAATAGATACCCGACGGCTCACACGACATCTGCGATATTCGGGTGCGATGGTCGGCGGATTCGGCACGCAGGAAGCCGCGGTGCTGCGTTCGGCGGCGCTTGGCGACCAGGGCACGACGGGTCAGGACCTCGTCGGGCTCGTCACCACGCGCGAGCCATACACGATCGGGTCGGGCCGGCGTCGAGTTGTCGCGTTCGATCTCGGGGTCAAGTCCACGATGCTGGACCACCTCGCAGAAATTGCCACCGTGATCGTGGTGCCGGCGACAACGACCGCCGCCGAGGTGTTGGAGCTGCAGCCTGACGGTGTGTTCCTGTCCAACGGGCCAGGTGACCCGGAGCAGGCGGGATCGATCATCACCGAGCTTCCGAGTCTCTTGGGAAAGGTCCCGATCTTCGGAATCTGTCTGGGCCATCAGATCCTGTCCCTCGCCATGGGTGGTCGCACGTTCAAAATGAAGTTCGGTCATCACGGCGGAAATGTGCCTGTTCGTGACAGCAGAACCGGCCGGGTCGAGATCACCAGCCAGAACCACAATTTCGCGGTCGAGGCTGGATCGGTGCCCGGGGTCACCGAGACCCACATCTGCCTGAACGACGGGGTGCTCGAAGGAATGATCGCCAACGAAATTGCGGCATTCAGCGTGCAGTATCACCCGGAGGCGGGCCCCGGCCCCCACGACTCGTTTTATCTTTTCGACGAATTCGCTCGTTTGATGGACTCGTTCAACTAATGCCGCGCCGCACCGACATCCACTCCATTCTCATCATCGGATCAGGCCCGATCGTCATTGGCCAGGCATGTGAGTTCGACTACTCCGGGACCCAGGCATGCCGAGTCCTGAAAGAAGAAGGCTTTCGGGTCATCCTTGCCAATTCCAATCCGGCGACGATCATGACCGATCCGGATTTCGCCGATGCCACATACATCGAGCCGCTCGATCTCGCCATTCTCACCAAGATCATCGAGAAGGAACAACCCGATGCCGTGCTTCCGACTCTGGGTGGCCAGACCGGGCTCAATCTGGCCATGGAACTCCAAGAGTCCGGGGTTTTGGATGCCCACGACGTGGAGCTGATAGGCGCCGACGCCATCGCCATCGCCACCGCAGAGGATCGCGAGCAGTTCAAGGTGGCGATGCAAGAAATTGGTCTCGAGGTGGCGAAGTCGGGTACGGCCCACACGCTCGAGGAATCGTTGTCGGTTCTATCCGATGTGGGCCTTCCCGTGATCGTGCGGCCCGCCTACATCCTTGGCGGTCGCGGCACCGGAATCGCGTCCACCCTCGAAGAATTCGAGTCGGTTGCGGCCGATGGTCTCGAAGCGAGCCCGATCAGCGAGATTCTCATCGAGGAGTCGATCGCCGGATGGAAGGAATTTGAGCTCGAGGTGATGCGCGATCGTCACGACAATTGCGTGATCGTCTGCTCGATCGAGAATCTCGACCCGATGGGGGTCCACACCGGGGATTCGATAACCGTCGCACCGGCCCAGACACTCTCGGACGTTGAATTTCAGCAGATGCGCGATGCAGCCATCGCGTGTATCCGCCGAGTCGGAGTCGAGACCGGCGGGTCAAACGTGCAGTTCGCCGTCAATCCCAATGACGGCCGTCAGATCGTCATCGAGATGAATCCTCGTGTCAGTAGATCCTCGGCGTTGGCATCCAAAGCGACCGGGTTCCCGATTGCCAAGATCGCGGCCAAGCTGGCCGTGGGATACACGCTCGACGAGATTCCCAATGACATCACCAGGGAGACGCCATCGTCGTTTGAGCCGTCAATCGACTACGTGGTCACCAAGGTTCCTCGGTGGGCGTTCGAAAAATTTCCCGGAACGAGCGGCGTCCTGGGCACGTCCATGCAATCGGTGGGCGAGGTGATGGCGATTGGTCGAACGTTCCCGGAATCGCTGCAGAAGGCGCTTCGTTCTCTGGAGCAAGGTCGGGCCGGGCTCAACGCCGACCCCGGCGAGGCCGAGTTCTACTCCGTCGATCGAACCGAATTGCTCGAGGCGGCTGCCATCGCCACTCCGGATCGTCCGTTCCAGCTCGAGGCACTGTTGCAACGGGGAGTCCCGGTCGATGAGATTCATGAGTCCACCGGTGTCGATCCTTGGTTTCTCGATCAGATGTCGATGATCACCGAGGAGCGAGCCCATCTCGAGACTGTCGATCTCGAGACCGTGTCGCGCAGCGATCTTCGCCGTGCCAAGCGACTTGGGTTCTCCGACGCGCAATTGTCCTACCTCTGGTCGGCGGATGAATCTGAAGTTCGAGAATCCAGGTTGCGCCTCGGGCTCAAAACGACGTTCAAGACGGTCGACACCTGCGCTGCGGAATTTGCCGCATCGACTCCGTATCACTACTCGACCTACGAGGACACGGACGAGGCCATGCCGGGCGAGCGTGAGCGCGTCGTGATTCTGGGTTCCGGCCCCAACCGGATCGGACAAGGAATCGAATTCGACTACTGCTGCGTGCACGCGAGCTTTGCTCTACAGGCAGCCGGTTACGAGACCGTCATGGTCAACTGCAACCCGGAAACCGTGTCGACCGACTACGACACATCAGATCGTCTCTACTTCGAACCGGTCACGTTCGAGGATGTCAGCGACATCCTCGACGTTGAGAAACCCATCGGCGTAATCGTTTCGCTGGGGGGTCAGACCCCGCTGAAACTCGCCGGGCGTCTGCCACGAGAGTTGATACTCGGCACCTCGCCAGTGTCGATCGACCTCGCCGAGGATCGTGAACTCTGGAACTCGTTGTGTTCCAAATTGGAAATCCCACAGCCGGCAGGAGGAACGGCGGTAAGCATTGAGGAGGCCTTGGCCATCACCGCCCGAATTGGCTATCCGGCACTGGTCCGCCCGTCCTACGTCTTGGGAGGACGGGCCATGGAAGTTGTCTACGACGACGAACATCTGCGCCGATCAATGAAGCAGCTCGTCGGATTCGGCTCGCTCGGACGCGAGGGCGGCCTGTCGGCCGAGCGGCCCGTGTTGGTCGACAGATTCTTGGAGGAGGCAACCGAGGTGGATGTCGACGCCATACGCGACGCCACCGGCGAGGTGGTCATCGGAGCGGTGATGGAGCACGTCGAGGAGGCCGGCGTCCACAGCGGCGACTCTGCCTGCATCATCCCACCCAGCGGGCTTTCCGACGAAACCCAAATGGTCATCGAGGACTACACCCGGCGCATCGCCGAAGCGCTCGATGTGAGGGGTCTCATAAACGTTCAGTTCGCAGTGAAGTCAAACCAAGTGTTCGTGATCGAGGCGAACCCGCGGGCCTCGCGCACGGTCCCATTTGTCGCCAAGGCCACGGGCGTGCCGCTGGCCAAGGTCGCGAGTCGCGTAATGGTCGGAGCAACATTGGCGCAGTTGAGATCGGAGGGCCTGCTACGTGAACGCGTCAACCACGATCACGTTGCCATCAAGGAGGCTGTTCTTCCTTTCAAACGATTCCCGGAGGCCGACGCGGTTCTGGGTCCTGAAATGCGATCCACCGGTGAAGTAATGGGTCTCGGCCCGACGCGAGGCGTCGCGTTCGTGAAGGCCGAGATGTCGGCCGGCACGCGTCTGCCGCAATCTGGAACAATTTTCATGTCTTTGGCAGATCGAGACAAAGCCAACGGCGTGACAGCGGCGCAAGTGTTCAAGTCGCTCGGATTCAAGATCGCAGCCACAACCGGCACCGCCTCAGCGCTGCGCGGGGCGGGCGTGTCGGTCGATATCGATGTAGCCAAGCTGGCCGAAGGTGGCGGCACCGACGCGGTCGAGTTGATTCAGCGCGGTGACGTGCAACTGGTGATCAACTCTCCCCAAGGCAGAGGAGCACGTGCCGACGGACGCCAGATCAGACGTGCCGCCGGGCTGGCGAACGTCTCACTGCTGACCACCGTGGCCGCGGGTCTGGCCGCCGCGAACGGTCTTCGTGACTGGGTGGGTCGTCCGCTGTCGGTCACCAGCTTGCAGGAATATCACAACGCAGTCGCCTCCTCGCAGCTCAGTCTGCTGACGGAAGATCGGTCATGACCGATCTTTCAACCAGGGTCGGATCTCTCCTGTTCGCGGCACCGGTTCTGACCGCCTCGGGTACTTCCGGGCACGGAGCGGAGTTGTCGAACTACTTCGACCTGTCTGAATTGGGCGCGATCGTGGTGAAGTCGTTGCGGGTTGAGCCGTGGTCGGGAAATCCTGCTCCTCGAGTGCATTCCACGGGCGCATCCACGATCAACAGTGTTGGTCTTCAGGGGCCGGGAATCGAGTGGTGGCTGACCAACGACCTTCCGGCTCTGGTCGACACAGGGGCGCGAGTGGTCGCCAGCATCTGGGGATCCTCGGTGGAGGACTACCGCCTGGCCGCCGAGGCGCTTTCGCAGGCCCCACCCGAAGTTGTGGCAGTGGAGGTCAACGTGAGTTGTCCCAACCTCGAGGATCGGCGGCGCATGTTCGCCCACTCAGCGTCGGCTACTGCGGAGGTCATCGCCGCCACCGAAGCGGTGAATCGGCCGCGGTGGGCAAAACTCAGCCCCAACGTCGCCGACATTGCCGAGATTGCCACAGCGGCTGCCGCGGCCGGTGCCGAAGCAGTCGTGCTGGTCAACACTCTTCTCGCCATGGCAATCGATATCGAAACACGTCGCCCGATCTTGGGCGCGAAGCGTGGCGGAATGTCGGGTGCAGCATTGCATCCGGTTGCCGTGCGGGCGGTCTACGACGTTCACGAGGCCGCACCCGAGCTGCCGATAGTGGGAGTGGGTGGCGCATCCACTGGGGCCGATGTCGTAGAGTTTCTGCTCGCTGGTGCGTCCGCAGTTGAAATCGGAACAGCCACGTTCGCCAACCCTCGGGCTCCACATCGGATCCTCGGTGAGCTACAACAGTGGTGCAGGGACCACGATGTGCAGTGCATAGAGGACTTGATCGGAGAAGCACATGGCTGAGAGTGTCGAAGAATCCACCGAGGAAGAGGTTTCCCCAAGTGGGGATTCAACTCGGGATGCGGTGGCCAACCGTCTCGCGCTCGCCCTCGACGTCGATGATCTTGTTGCCGCAATCCGACTTGGCAGGCAATTGAGAGACTATTTCTCGGTGGCCAAGATTGGCTTGGAGCTGTATTCGGCTGCCGGCCCAGAAGCCATCGGCGCGATCTCCGATCTCGGCTACGACATTTTTCTCGACCTGAAGTTGCACGACATTCCAACCACGGTGGGCAAGGCCTCGCGTGTGCTCGGTGCCTTCGGCGTCCGGTATCTCACATTCCACGCTCATGGCGGTGTCGACATGCTCAAGGCGGGGGTAGAGGGCCTTTCCGAGGGCGCCTACAACGCCGGGCTGGAGCAGCCCGAATCGCTGGCCATCACGGTTCTCACCAGCGACAAGGATGCGCCCGCTCACATCATGCCCAAGCGGGTGATGCTCGCGGCGGAGGCCGGTTGCAGCGGAATTGTCTGTGCTGCCGGCGATCTCAGCGAGGCCCATCACTACGCACCAAGAATGATCAGAGTGGTTCCCGGCATACGTCTTCCCGGCGATCGCGCGGATGATCAAGCACAAGCTTCGTCGCCGGCGGAGGCCATCTCCGGGGGAGCTGACCTGCTCGTCATTGGAAGATCTGTCACTGCGGCAGAAGACCCCGTTGCCGCGGCGGAGAAAATCCATCAAGCCGCCGGAGAAGCGACGTGAGCAGTAGTCGACTATTGTCTGCGCGATGAGTGGTCCACCAATACTGTCCGCTGAGGCTCGTGCCGCGGCCCTGGTGAAAGCGGCCGAGGCCAGACGATTTAGAGCCGAACTCAAGCAGCGTCTCAAGATGGGTTCGATTACGTTTCGCGAGCTGCTCGACGAGGCCGAGACCAATGATTTGATAGCGCGCACAAAGGTCTTGGCGGTTCTGGAGTCTCTCCCCGGAATCGGCAAGGTCAAGGCTCGTCGCACCATGGAGGATGTTGGCATAGCCCTTAATCGCAGGGTGCGAGGTCTTGGGCCGGCACAGCGTGAGAAACTGTTGGCCGTCTTCGGCTGATCCTCGCTACTGGCTGAACATCGGTGACAGATCTCGATAATCGACAGGTGATTGTGATTTCCGGCCCGGGAGGGGTTGGGAAGGGCACCATCGTGGCGCGTCTACTCGACCGTGACCCGCGGCTCTGGCTGTCCCGTAGCTGGACTACGCGTGCTCGGCGGCCCGGTGAGTCGATGGAGGCCTACCACTTCACCAACCGAGAGTTGTTCAGAGCTCACGTCGAGGCCGGAGGATTCCTCGAGTGGGTGGAGTTCCTCGACTACATGCAGGGCACGCCATTGCCCAGTCCGCCCACGGGGCACGATGTGGTATTCGAGATCGACGTCTTTGGCGCGCAGCAGGTGTGTCGGCGATATCCGGAGGCCCTGCTGATTTTTGTCGATGCCCCCAGCCGTTCGCACCAGGAGGATCGGTTGCGTGGCCGTGGCGACCCCGACGACAAGGTCGCTGCTCGGTTGGCCAAGGCCGCCGAGGAGGTGGCTTTGGCCCGCAAACTTGGCTGCAGGGTCGTGATCAACGATGACCTCGAACGAGCGGTCGAGGAGATCGAGGGTCTTATACTTGCCCGCCGGGCCGGACAGACCTCCTGTTAGCCTGAGAACCCGTCCGGATCCACTGAGAGGCAAGTCATGGCGCACGGCTACGACACAATGATGAACCCCCCGATCGAGGAGCTTCTCGAGAAGGCCGGTTCCAAGTTCCGCCTCGTGGCCCTGTCGTCGAAGCGGAGCCGAGAGCTGACCGACTACGTTGGCCAACTCAGAGACGGGATCGGTTCCTCGGTTCCCCCGCAGGTCACGTCAACCGCGTCGCGGCCGCTGTCAATAGCGTTCGAGGAGATCGCCGCCGGCAAAATCGTTGCCGTCGACGTAGACCCGAACGCTGTCGTCGAAGAGATGTCGGATGAAGAGTCGGTCCAAGATGATGACGCCGACGCCGACGAGAGCGCCTGATTCGGATCCGGCGTCGGCCGTCATGAGCAACCTCTCCGGTCGACGAGTCGTACTCGGTGTAACCGGAGGCATCGCTGCTTACAAGGCGGTCGATCTGTGTCGTAGGTTGGTCGATTCCGGGGCTCACGTGGTTCCCGTACTAACCGACTCTGCCTGTCTCATGGTTGGTCCCGCCACATTCTCGGCACTGGCAAGCGAACCGGCTCACACCTCAATCTTCAACGACCCCACATCTCCGATTCCCCACACCAACATCGCTCAGAGAGCCGATGTTGTCGTTGTCTGCCCGGCTACGGCGAGGGTCATTTCCGACATTCGCACCGGGCGATCCGGCGATCTCCTGACCGCCACCATCCTTGCCTCGAATGCCCCGTTGATCGTGTGCCCGGCGATGCACACCGAGATGTGGGAACAAGCGTCCGTACAGGAAAACGTCGCTGTGCTCGCGGCTCGCGGTGTTGTGGTCGTTCCGCCCGAGAGCGGCCGATTGGCCGGTGGTGATATCGGACACGGTCGACTGGCTCAGCCCGAGTCAATCATCGCGGCGGTCGAAACGGCGGTCGCGGCAGACACCGTTGGAGATCTTGCTGGGCTCAAAGTGCTCGTCACAGCGGGAGGCACCCGCGAACCGATCGATGCGGTGCGCTATGTCGGCAATCGGTCCTCAGGGAAACAAGGCCATGCCGTCGCTTCCGAAGCAATCCGTCGAGGGGCGAACGTGGTGCTGGTCACCACCAGTCCCGGCACCGCGCCGACCGGCCCGGACGTGATCGAGGTCGAGACGGCCGCCGAGATGGCGGCGGCCTGTGCGCTTCACGGTCCCAACTCAGACATCGTGGTGATGGCGGCGGCAGTGGCCGATTTCAGACCGTCCGAGGCGATCGACCACAAGATCAAGAAAGCCGAAGGAGTGCCCGAGATCTCCATGGTGCCCACCGTCGACATCCTCGCCGCAATGGGTGAGTCGAAGTCCCAGGGCCAGGTCTTGGTGGGTTTCGCGGCCGAAACCGACGACCTCGAGGCCAACGCTGCCCAGAAGATGGCACGGAAGAATCTCGACATGATCGTGGCCAACGATGTCTCCAAACCGGGGGCCGGATTCGAGCACGACACCAATGAAGTGGTCATATTGCACGACGATGGCTCGCGACGCCACGTTCCGATCTGCACGAAACAAGAAGTCGCACGCATAGTTCTCGACGCGGCGGCAGCGATTGCCATCCGCGACACCCACAACCAGGAGCAACAGTGACACGCTGGACTTTCACCTCTGAGAGCGTCTCAGAAGGCCACCCCGACAAGATGGCCGATCAGATTTCGGATGCCATTCTCGATGCCATGCTCGAACAGGACCCCATGAGTCGGGTGGCTTGTGAGACCATGGTCACCACTGGCTTAGCCATGGTGGCGGGGGAAATCACCACTGAGGCCTACGTCGACATTCCCGGGATCGTACGCAAGACGATCTGCGAGATCGGCTACGACCGCGAGGCGTTCGGCTACGACGGCAACACCTGTGGCGTGATGATTGCAATAGATGAGCAGTCGACCGACATCGCCCAGGGCGTCAACGATTCCGAAGAAGTACGCACCGGCCGAGCAGGTGAAGAGGACCAACTCGACAAGCAGGGCGCCGGCGATCAGGGGATGATGTTCGGCTATGCCTCGAACGAAACCGACGTGCTCATGCCGTTGCCCATTCATTTGGCTCACCGCATGGCCGAGCGCCACGCCGAGGTTCGCAAAGCCGGCACGATTCCATATCTGAGGCCCGATGCCAAGACCCAGGTCACATTCGAATACGAGGGAAACAGGCCGGTCCGATTGAAGACGGTGCTGGTCTCGACCCAACACAACGATGGCATCGACCGCGACACAATGATCCGGCCCGACCTGATCGAGCACGTGATTCGTCCCGTGATCCCGGCAGAGTTCGCAGACGACAAGTACGAAGTGTTTGTCAATCCCACGGGCAGATTCGTCATCGGTGGTCCCGTCGGAGATGCCGGTCTCACCGGCCGAAAGATCATCGTCGACACATACGGCGGAATGGCCAGACACGGGGGCGGAGCGTTCTCGGGCAAGGACCCGTCGAAGGTCGACCGCTCAGCCGCCTACGCCACCCGTTGGGTGGCCAAGAACATCGTGGCTTCGGGGGCGGCCTCCCGTTGCGAGGTCCAAGTTGCATATGCCATTGGCATGTCTCACCCCGTGTCGGTCTTCATCGATACGTTCGGAACGGAGACCGTTGACCGCAAGGCCATAGAGCGAGCGATCGACGATGTCTTCGATCTTCGGCCGGCAGCCATTCTGCGCGATCTCGATCTGCGGAGGCCGATCTACCAGGCCACCGCGTCGTACGGCCATTTTGGGCGCGAGTCGTCCAACGGAACATTCCCATGGGAGCGCACCAACCGAGTTGACGACGTCAAATCGGCTCTCGGACTCTGAACGATTCCGACCAGCAGCAGCTGATCGCCAAGAGCGCCGCGCCCTCGGCGGCACAGGTTCCACGACTTGGCCGAGTCGTCAGGGTGCTTCCTGACGTTGCCGCCATAGATCGAGAATTCGACTACCTGGTCCCGCCGTCCTGGATGACCGACGGTCGCTTTGAACGAATGCAGATCGGATCCATGGTCAGGATCCCACTTCAGGGCCGAAACGTTGCCGGATGGATCACCGCCATCGATGTTGAGCCGTCGGTTGCCGGTCAATTGTCGCCACTGGCGAAGTTGAGCGGATGTGGGCCTGGCGCCGATCTGGTGGAGATGTCGAAATGGGCGGCTTGGCGTTGGGCCGGACGACGGGTCGCTTTCCTGAGGGCTGCCTCGCCGCCGAGAATGGTTGCCGGGAGGCCGACTGCGGTGGCGACTGGGCGGCTTCCGGCCGGCCCTGCCGACGTATTTGATGAGGCGTTCTCAGCCGGCAACGCCGTGGTGAGAATCCCGCCAACCCACGACCTCACTCCGGTGGCCATGGCGGCATGCCGGAAGGGCCAGGCCCTCATAGTCACGCCCGATCAACACGCCGCCCGGTTGCTGGCGATCGCGCTGCGCCGGGCCGGTGTCACAGTGGCATTGGCTCCCGATGATTGGTCGGCGGCGGCGGGCGGGGCCACCATCGTGGGGCCTCGATCGGCGGCCTGGATGCCGGCTCCGAATCTTGCCGCGGTCTTGGTGATCGATGAACACGACGAGTTGCTCAAGAATGAGCGGACGCCCACTTGGCATGCGCGAGAAGTTGTGATGGAGAGGGCCAGACTTCGTGGAGTTCCCGCAGTGGTGGCCTCCTCAGTCCCCACCCTCGAGGCGCTCAGATCCGGGAAGTTGTTTCGCCCCTCGCGTGATGCGGAACGCGACGGGTGGCCCGTTGTCGAAGTCGTGGATCGACGTGATGAGGCACCGACTCGTGGTGGACTGTTCGCTGAGGGTGTGATCGATCGAATTCGCCGCGGTGGTCGGGTTGTGTGTGTGCTCAACCGAAAGGGACGAGCACGGCTCCTGGCTTGCGCATCGTGCGGGGAGATCGTTCGAACCGATGATGGCAGGTCGCCCATGGTGCTGATGGAATCTTCACTCCAATCAGTCGATGGCAAGGAAACCAGGCCGGCCGTGTGCTCGGTGTGCGGTTCGACCTCGCTCAAATACCTTCGACTGGGGGTGACCCGAGCACGAGAAGAGTTGTCTGCGGCGATTCGCGAAGAAGTCGAAGAGGTCACAGCCGAATCTTCTGGATCGACCTCTTCGCGAGTCGTGATCGGCACAGAGGCGGTTCTTCACCGAACCGAATCGGCTGATCTGGTGGTCTTTTTGGACTTCGACCAAGAGTTGTTGGCCACGCGTCAGAGGGCATCCGAACAAGCAATTGCGTTGTTGGCTCGAGCGGCACGACTTGTGGGTCCGCGGAGCCAAGGCGGAGCACTCTTGGTGCAGACTCGGCTGCCGGATCACGTCGTGATCAAGGCGGCGGTAGCGGCGGATCCCTCCATCTTGGCCAGGTGGGAACGCGACCAGCGGCAGGCCATGGGAATGCCTCCCTACGGTGCCGAAGTGTTGGTCAGCGGTGCGGGGGCCGTCGAGTTCATCGAAGGTATTAGAGGTGCAGACGGAGTGAAGATCAGAGGCCCGCTCGACGATAGATGGATGCTCCGGTCGGTGAGTCATGAGCCACTCCTTGACGTTCTTGCCAAGGCCGCCAGACCATCGGCCAGGTTGAGGATTGAAGTCGATCCGTTGCGAGCATGAGAGTCTTCAATCGCTATCTGCCGGTTGTGCTGTTGGCGATGTTGGCCGCGCTTGGCGTGTATCTGGTGGTGACGCCGGGCGGGGGGAATCGGCGATTCGACTCGGTGACCACTGCCGACGGAGTTGTCATCGATGTGCCGGCAGGATGGCAGGCAAGTGTCGAAAATCCTTTCCGCTACGAGCCTCCCGGTGACGGCTTGAGCAACCCCGATTCGTGGACCGTGGCTTGGGCTTGCGGCCCTGACGGATGTGCCACCAGATCACTCGAGCAGTGGCGTGAGGTCGGTGGCCGTTTGCCGACATTCGTGCAGGCCCGAGCGGATGAAGGCACGTTGTTGTCTGATCTGGTCGAGTCGGACGAAGAAGACGCCATTGTGCTGAGGGCCAAGGCGTCGGGTGGGCTCACAGTCGTGGCGGTCGCGGTCTTTGCGGACGGTGCTGATCACTATCTCGAATGTGACCTGTCGATTCATGGCGACCCTCGCGGCCTCGACGGGGAGATCATTCGGGCGTGTAGGTCCGCGGTGATTCCCGGCTGAAAGAGGCGGGCTATTCCATGCTCACGAGTGCATCGAGGGCCACATCCACCATGGTGTCGACAGCGGTCGTGACCACGCCTCTGTTGGGGTCGTATTCGGCCATGGATTCGTCGTCGGCTGTGAGCGGATTGCCGTCGATGGCAAGTATGGCACCGGCTTTCACGTTCCTGAGCGCCGCGATCACGAACAGGGCAGCGCATTCCATCTCGACGGCTATCGCTCCGCTGTTCTTCCAGAATTCGAGATTCGAGCCGAGAACGGTGTGCGGGTAAAACACGTCGGAGGTCAGAACCACGCCAGTGCGAGGCGATGACGCGTTGGCCGCGGTGCAAAGCGCCGACACCACGCGATGATCGGCCACAGCCGGAAACTCGGGCGGCACCAGGCCGCGAGTGACGCCGTCGTCGCGAACGGCACCGGTGGCAATGACCAGATCGCCGTCTTTGACATCGGGTTGCAGGCCTCCGGCGGTGCCGGCCCTGATGATTCTGGATGCGCCTGCAGTGATCAATTCTTCGAATCCGATGGCCGCGCCGGCCGTGCCAACTCCGTGCGAGGAGACCGCGACGCGTGTGCCACGCAGTTCACCGGTCCATGTGACGTATTCACGATTCGAGGCGAGCAGTTGAGCGTTGTCGAGGCGTGCCACGACGAGCGTGACTCGTGCCGGGTCACCGACGACGAGCACTCGACCGGGCACGCCACCGATCGGCAGGTTGGTAATGGGGGTAGTTCCGGTCATGTCAGATCACTCGCTCGTTGCCGCCGTCAACCGGAATTTGCGCACCCGTCGTGGCAGCGAAGGTGGGGCCGCACATCTCAGCCACCAATCGTGCGACCGTGGCTGACGTGATTTCCACCGAGAGCAGGTTTCGACGTTTGTATTCGTGGATGCTCAGGCCGTAGTTGGCGGCTCGGGCCGCGAGTGTCTCCTCGGTCCACAGTCCGGTGTCGAACACCGCGTCGGGGTGGACGCAGTTGACCCGAATCCCCTCCGGGGCCCACTCGAGTGCGGCAACTCTGGCCAACTGGGTAAGAGCGGCCTTCGACGCTGAATATGCACCGGCACCCGGGCCGGGGGCCGGCACGTTCTTGGATGCGATCACCACAACACTTCCCCCACCTGGAGCAAGCGCCAGATACGGATGGAGCGCGCTCAGCATCGCGGCATTTGAATCCAGGTTGACCGCCATCACCCGCGACCATTCCGACGGATCTAGCTCGGAAATGGTTTGTGACCGGCCGAATACTCCGGCCGACAAAACCGCCATGTCGATTCCGCCGAATCTCGAAACCGCTTCTGAGATCGAGTTGGTGACCGCTTCCGGGTCGGTTATGTCGGCAGTAATTCCAAGCCAGGCGGGGGAGTCGAAGGTGGCAGCTACATCACCCGATATATCGAGGCCGACAACCGCTGCCCCGCGATCCAGTAGTTCATTGGCGCAACCCCGGCCGATTCCTGAAGCAGCCCCGGTAACCATCGCGACCCTGCCCGACATCTCGGGCGGAAGCCCCGAGCGGCGCAGCTTGGCTTGCTCGAGATCCCAATATTCGACGTTGAAGAGATTCTGGGGCGACAAGCCGACGTAGCCACCGAACCGGTCCTGCGCACGTGAGATCACCCTTATCGAATGCCGGTAGATGTCGGCGACGGCAAGGGCTTGGGCGACACCAGCACCGGCTGTGAGCATTCCCAGATCATCGTCGAGTACGACCCGCGGCGCGGGGTCGAGCATGTCGAGAGATTCGTCCTCGCCGCGATTGGCTTCGAAGTAGCCGCGGTACCGGGAGGCGAACTGATCGACATTTCGTCCAAGCATTGGCCACGGCTTGGTCAACAGGACGTGGTCGGGCGTGAGCGGGCCTTGCTGGGTGGCCGCCTCCAGATCGTCGCGGCCAGTGAATGCCCGAACGTCGGGTGACAGTTCCTGTGTGACGATCATCGGTCTTCCGGCCACGCGGGAAATGTCGCTGCGGATCTCGGCAATTCCGATCGGGTCGGCCACGTGCCGGTCGATCAAGGGCGTTGGCTGATCCATTGGGGACTCGTTGTCGATCCCAAGACTTGCTTCGGCCAGCGTGACCATCTCATGGTGCAGGCGGTATGCCTCGGATGTGGTGTCGGCAAAGGTGAACAATCCGTGATTGAGCAGGATCATTCCAACGGTGTGGTCGTGGGACTCCGTTGCCCACAGTTCACCCACCGTCTTCGCCAGATCGAATCCTGGCATTACGTATGGGACGACGATCAGCCGGTCGCCGTAGAGTTCGCGAACCCGTCGTTCGCCGTCGTTGAGATTCGTGAGCGAGACGATGGCGTCGGCGTGACTGTGCTGGATGGCGCGATGCGGGATTCGGGCGTGGAGAAGGGTTTCCACACTTGGTTGTGGCGCACTCGGATCGAGTTTCGCCGCGGCCAGGGCCGAGACCATTTGCGGGTCCGACAGCTCGTCAAGTTGTGCCAGATCAAGGAGCCGGTCGAGAGGCAGCGGCGTGAAGCCGCGTGGTTCGATGGTGGCCAGGTTCCATCCGCTGCCTTTCACGTAGAGAGCGTCGATCGTGCGGCCGGTGACGTCTATGAAGGGAGCTTTCACCGAGGTGTTCCCGCCGCCGTGCATCACGAGGCTCGGATCTCCACCCAACAGGCGTGATCCGTAGACGCACTCGTCCAGGGCGGTATGGCACTCCGCCGCGACCTGCGCATCCCAAAGGTTCTTCATGGTTTGTCCAATCGGATGACTCGCTTGTCGGTGACGATCGCGGTGATGAGATCTGCCGGCGTGACGTCGAAAGCCGGGTTGAGAGCGTTGGATCCGGCGGCCGCGCTCGGTTGGCCGTGGAAAGCGACGATCTCGCCCGGTCCGCGATCCTCGATTTCGATGTCGGCCCCGCTTGCGGTGTCGACGTCCATGGTTGTCTCTGGCGCCACCACGATGAAGGGCACTCCCGCACGTGCCGCTCCGAGTGCCAGCGAGTATGAGCCGATCTTGTTGGCGGTGTCACCGTTGGCGGCAATTCGGTCGGCTCCGATCAGCACAACGTCGGCGAGACCTCGAGCCAAAACTGATGGGCCGGCCGAATCGACCAGCAGCCGGTAGGGGGCTCCCATTCGTTGCAACTCCCATGTGGTGAGCCGTGCGCCCTGCAGCAGCGGTCGTGTTTCCACCGGAAGAGCTTCGGCGAGTCGGGAACGCTCGTGAAGGGTCTGGACAACGGCCAGTGCGGTACCCCGTTCGACCGTGGCAAGTCCGCCGGTGTTGCAAATTGTCATTGCTCGCACCCGAGCGTCACCGACCAATTCCTCGACAAGGTCGGCACCTCGTTCGCCCATGTTCGTCGACGCGACGATTTCCTCGTCGCGGAGTCGGGTTGCCTCGGCGAGCACGGCGTCAAAGCCCTGGGGAATGAATGCGGCAACTCGATCCACTCCTCGGGCCAGGTTCACCGCCGTGGGCCGGGCATGTCGAATCGTTTTGATCGCCGAGTCGAGATGGGCTGGCTCGACGGTCATCAGTGCGAGTGCAACGCCGAACCCGCCGGCGACACCAAGCGCTGGAGCGCCCCGAACCGCAAGTCGAGAGATGGCGTCGACGAGTTGGTCGACTTTGGAGACAGTCACCATGGTGAGCTGGTCCGGCAGGAGCGTTTGATCGATGAGTTCGATGTGATCGTGGGTCCAGTCGATGGTTCTCAGCGGACGCGAGGGGGCCTCATCAGACATGAAGGACAAACTAGCCAACCTCAGATTGCCCATACCCGACGGCGAGCCTCGTAGATCGCGATTGAAGTGGCTGACGCCACGTTGAGAGACCCGACCTTGCCGAGCTGAGGGATGAAGGCCACCGCATCACAGGCGGCCAGTGTCGCTGGGGTGACCCCTCTGTCCTCGTGTCCGATGACCAGCGCCACATCGGCTCCCATCTCGACATCATGGATCGGTACGGCACTGGACGTGAGCTCGATGGCCACCGTTCGATAGCCATCCTTTGAGGCGGCCTCGACGGCGGCTGGGCCGTTTGCCACCTCCGTCCAAGTGAGATAGCGAGCCGTTCCTAGAGCCGTCTTGTTGACCCTGTCGTGCGAGGGAGGCGTTCCACCGGCTATCCAGACGTGGTCGACTCGTTCCGCGGCGGCCGTCCGCACAATTGATCCCACATTGAACGGGTTTTGGACTCCGTCGAGGATCAGCGCCACTCGGCCCGTGGTGCGACGTCTCCATTCTCGATGAAGACGCTTCATCCCGGTGCCATCGAGTTGACTCATGCGGCTTGACCTTTCAACACCTGGAGAACCCTGTAGCCGCCCCGACTGTCGATCCTGGCCACATCGTGGCCGCGGGCGCTCAACCATTTGGCGAGGGAGTCGCTCCCGAGGTGTTTGTGAACGACCAGGTGGGCAACTCCTGCGGGGGTGAGCCTGTCAAGCCAACGCATCAGCAGTGCGTGAAGCGCCGGCTTCCCGACTCGTATTGGCGGATTGGACAGAATCCGATCGAATCTGAGGTCGGCCGGAACGTCGTCGGGAGAGCAGGCGTGGATACGGTCCTCGAACCCGTGCAGGGCGGCGTTGGCTCGGGTGAGAGACAGCGCCCGGTCGTTGACGTCAATCGCCCAGACCTGAGACTGGGGCGCCCGTGCCGCGGTGACGCATGCAATCGGACCCCATCCGCAACCCAGATCGAGCACCAGCTTGTCGTCGCTGGCCGGCGGCGGCGTCGACATCAGCAGCATCTTGGTGCCGGGGTCGAGTTTGTGCGCCGAGAATACGCCGGTGTCGGACCGCATCGTGAGGCTGAGGTCCGGCAGCGTGATCTCGACATCGCACGGATTGGAAGGGGCGGCGGGATCACTGGAGAAATAGTGGGCGGTGGGCGGATTGCCATCGTTCGGCTTCACTCCGACGACGGTAGCGGCGCCGTAGCTATCCTCTCTGCATGGCCGCGCACGACATTCGTATCATTGGAGATCCTGTTCTCCGGCAAGTAGCCCGCGAGGTCACAGATATCGATGAATCATTGGTGCGCCTCGTCGACGACATGATCGACACGATGTACGACGCGCCCGGCCTCGGTGTAGCGGCCCCACAGGTGGGAGTGCAGAAGAGTTTGTTCGTCTGGGATCTTGGTGACGGCCCAAATTCCATGATCAATCCCGAGATCATCGAATCCGACGGTGAGTGGTCATTCGAGGAGGGTTGCCTTTCGGTGCCGGGGCTCTCCTGGGAGATTGTTCGCCCGAAGATCGTCCATGTGGTGGGCAGGGATCTCGATGGCAACGAGGTGTCGTATGAGGCCGACGAGCTCGAGGCGCGAATGTTCCAACACGAACTTGATCATCTCCAAGGCGTGCTGCTCGTCGATCGGCTCGACCCCGAAACCCGCAAGGAAGCAATGGCGACCCTGCGTGACCTGCAGATCGGGACCAAACAACCGAGCTCAGAAGGGCGAGGACTACGTCTTCGGTGATGGCGACTCCGCCTGCTCACATCCGACGGGTCATTTTCATGGGCACCCCCGATCTGGCGGTTCCACCGCTGTTGGCCCTGCACCATGCCGGATACGACATTCCTCTCGTGGTCACCCGTCCCGACCGCCGAAGGACCCGGCGTGGGGGAGCGTCTCCCAGCCCGGTGAAGTCGGCGGCCACAGAACTCAGAATCCCGGTCTCCGACTCGATCGACGACATCTGCGAGGTTGAGGCCGACCTGGCGGTGGTGGTCGCCTACGGCCAGATCATTGCGACCACACTTCTTGAACGCCTGGCGATGGTGAACATCCATTTCTCGCTGCTGCCGCGGTGGCGGGGGGCCGCCCCGGTGGAGAGAGCGATTCTCGCCGGCGACGCGAAAACGGGCGTTTGCCTGATATCGGTCGAGCCGGAATTGGACACCGGAGCCGTCTACCGTCGTCAGGAAACTCCCATCCATCCGTCTGACACGCTCGCATCGTTGCGGGCCCGTTTGGTCGATATCGGCACCGGTCAGCTCATTGATGCTCTTCACGACGGACTCGGAGTTCCGCAGCCCCAAACGGGAGAACCGGTTTACGCCAAGAAGATCAAGAAGTCGGAACTGGAAATTGACTGGACCCAATCTGGCGAGCTGATCAATCGGCTGATCCGAGTGGGCGGAGCATGGACCACATGGCGAGGCAGGCGTCTCAAAGTAAATGGCGCCGAAGTCGTGGATGAGGCTGCTGCGGGTCCGCCGGGATCAATCGACGGAACGACGGTGGCCACGGGCAACGGTGGCTTGAAACTCGTGATTGTCCAGTCGGAAGGCAAGGGTCCGGTGGCGGCAGACGCGTGGGTCAACGGCGCACATCCCACCACCCACGATCTTCTCGGACAATGACTGACGACGCTCGCCGATTGGCCATCTCAGCGTTGGTGCGAATCGACACCGAAGGTGCCTTCGCCAACGTTGTGCTGCCCCACATGCTCGACGGTTCAGATCTCGATTCACGCGATCGCGGATTTGTCACCGAACTGGTTTACGGCTCCACACGGCGTCGCCGTGCCCTCGATCACGTCGTCGATCGTTACCTCATGCAGGATCCGCCCCCAACCGCGAGAGCTGCTCTACGGATCGGCGCATACCAGCTGATCGAGCTGGGCACCCCTGCACATGCGGCTGTTTCGGCCACCGTTTCAGCATCCCCGAAACGGTTTCGCGGGCTGGTGAACGCCGTGTTGAGAAAGGTGTCCACTGCGGCTGGTGACGGGATCGAATACCCCACCGACGCGATTGAGCTCAGCTATCCCGACTGGATCGTCGATTTGCTCCGCTCCGAACTTGGCACCGGAATCGCCACTGATGCCCTGAAAGTGATGAACAAACCGGCTTCCGTCAGTCGCCGAGAAGACGGATACATCCAAGATGAGAGCTCTCGGCTTGTCGCCGACGCCGTACCGATACATTCCGGCGCGTTGGTGCTCGATCTTTGTGCCGCTCCGGGCGGCAAAGCCACGGCAATGGCGGGCGGCGGTGCAGTAGTGGTCGCGGCCGATCTTCGTCCACGCCGGGTGGGGCTGATCGCGTCGAATCGGGAGTCGCTGGGTCTCGATCGGCTTCATCCGGTGGTGGCCGATGGATTGGCCCCGCCGTTTCGTCCCGGCATCTTCGATGCGGTCCTGGTTGATGCGCCATGTTCCGGACTGGGAGCATTGCGACGCAGGCCGGATGCACGCTGGAGAATTGGCCCGGGCGACATTCAAAACTTGTCTGGACTTCAGACCGCTCTCATAGCTCAGGCAGTGAAACTCGTGAAGCCGGGTGGCTCACTTGTCTACAGCGTCTGCACGCTCACCGACGCCGAGACGAGTGGCTCCACAGAGGCTGCTCTCACAGATGGTGCACTTGATGAATTTGCCCCGGTTCGTCCCCAAAATCCAAAGTGGCACCATCGTGATGATGCCAATGTTTCGATGCTCTACCCAGGCGAGGATCACGACGGAATGGGCATCTCGATTTGGCGTCGAGGCACGTGAGGCTGGCGTAGGGCGGCGTTCGGTTCACCGACAACGGTTATCGTCTGGTAATGGCCCACGACCATCACACTTCTCATGGCGACTCTGCAGCTGAGCGACCCAGTGCAAAGATCCTGACCGTGTCCGACGGTGTCGTGGCCGGAACGAGAGAAGACCGCTCGGGGCTGGCGCTGGAGACGTATCTGGTCGACGCCGGCTGGGACGTCGTCGAACGATCAGTCACCGCCGATGGCATCGAGTCGGTGTCCGCTCAGCTCCGAGTCCTGACAAGTGGTTTCCACGGCATGGTCGTCACTACGGGCGGCACAGGATTCGGACCGCGCGACCTCACCCCGGAGGGCACTCGTGCTGTGATTGATCGTGAGGCGCCTGGTTTGGCCGAGGCCATGAGGCTCGTCAGCCCGCTTGGGCGGCTCAGCCGTGCGGTGGCTGGAACCCGCGGCACGGCCCTCATTCTCAACACCCCAGGATCATCAAGCGGCTGTGTCGAGACGATGGGGGCTGTCATCGACGTGGTCGGCCACGCCGTACGTCTTCTGGTCGACAACTACGATCCCCACCCATCGGCTGATGCGCCCCGAAAAATCTGAGATGAGCAACGCAGCAGACGAGAGATTCATGAGCGTCGCGATCGCAGCCGCTGATGGAGTACGCCACCGAACGTCCCCCAACCCGTGGGTTGGTGCCGTTCTCGTCGATGCCGAAGGCACCACGTCGACCGGAGCGACTCACCCGCCTGGTGGACTTCACGCCGAGCGCCATGCCTTGGCCGCGGCAGGATCTTCGTCGCGTGGCGCCACTCTCTACACAACACTGGAACCGTGCAATCACGTCGGGCGGACTCCGCCGTGCACGGATGCCATCATCGACGCCGGCGTGGCGAGGGTCGTCGTCGGCATCGAGGATCCCGACCCGCTGGTTGCCGGCAGCGGCATCGCTCGACTGCGCGAGGCGGGACTCGAAGTGAACGTGGGAATCATGGCGCAAGAGATCGCGACACAACTCGCTCCCTACCTGCATCATCGCCGCACCGGGCGGCCTTGGGTACTGCTCAAGCTCGCCGCCTCAGCCGACGGCCGTACCGCGGCACCCGACGGGACATCCCAATGGATCACCGGCCCCGAGGCAAGGTCCGACGCTCACCGTCTGCGGGCGGAGTCCGACGCGATCCTCGTTGGCTCAGGCACCGCCAGGCTCGACGATCCGTCTCTCACGGTGCGCGACTGGCCGCCTGGCGCGTCGCCGCCAGATGAAGAGATCGTCAACCCGCGCCGCATAGTGCTCGGCACCGCACCACCAAACGCGAGAATGCGGCCGTGTCTCGAATGGAACGGCGAACTCACGGAACTTCTTGACCGACTGGGGTCCGAGTCGGTGATTCAACTCATGGTCGAGGGAGGCACCGGCGTGGCCGGCTCGTTCCACCGAGCCGGGTTGGTCAATCAATATGTCATCTACACAGCGCCCGTCCTGTTCGGCGGCGACGATGCCAGTGGTCTCTTCGGTGGCCCCGGAGCGGGGTCGATCGATGACGTATGGCGGGGGGAAATCGTCTCCGTCGACAGACTCGGAAGCGATCTTCGAATTGACATGCGACCGGTCGCGGCTGGTGGTGAACTCGACCGGTAGCCTCTTCGTGGTCCACCGTCGAAGGAATCGCTGTGCTCAAGCTCGTATTGCCCAAGGGCTCACTCGAAAAGTCCACCCTTCAACTTTTTGAGGCCGCCGACCTTCCGGTGTCGAGGTCCTCATCAGTGGCCTACAAGGCCTCGGTGGCGGATCCGCGTATCGGGTCGGTGCGGATACTCAGGCCCCAGGAGATCGGCCGCTATGTATCGGAGGGACTCTTCGACATCGGTATCACCGGCCGGGATTGGATCGAGGAGACATCGAGCGAAGTCGTCTCACTCGGGGAGCTCAAGTACTCGAAGGCCACTTCGAAGCCAGTGAAGATCGTGTTGGCCGTGCCTTCGGACTCGCCGTGGCAGTCGGTTGCCGATATGCCCAACGGAGTTCGAATCTCCAGCGAGTATCCGGAAATCACAAAACGATTCTTCCGAGACGCTGGTGTGGAAGCCGATATTCGCCTCAGTTATGGAGCCACCGAGGCAAAGGTGCCCGACATCGTCGATGCCGTTGTCGACATAACCGAAACCGGTCGCGCCCTGAATGCAGCCGGCTTGCGTATCACCGACACCCTGCTCACGTCGTACACCGAGTTCATAGCCAATCCCGCGGCCCATGCCGATCCCGAGAAGTCGCACGCCATGGGGCAGATCCTCACGCTGCTGAGGGGGGTTCTCGATGCGAGGGGCAAGGTTTTGGTGAAGATGAACGTCCCAACCGACAAGCTCGATGGCGTCATTGATCTCCTCCCTTCGATGAAATCGCCGACGGTCAACGAGTTGTTCCGCGGCGCCGGTTACGCCGTGGAGACGGTTGTGGCCAAGACCGACATCAACATCATGATCCCGGCGCTGCGCGATCACGGTGCCACGGCCATCGTCGAGATCCCGATTGCCAAGATTGTCCCATGACGCATGACGCGATCGGTAGGGCCCGTCGTGGCACCGTGTCGTCGTTCGATGAGAAGGCCGGGCTGGGCACCATCGCCGGCGGTGACGATGAATGGTTCTTCCATTGTTCATCCATCGCAGATGGCACGCGGGTAGTCCCGGAGGGCGCCGATGTGATGTTCACCCTCACGCCCGGGCACATGGGCCGTCTGGAGGCCCGTAATATTCGGCCGGTATGAATTGCCTGTCAGCTGCCAATCAACCCGCAGAACCGGACGATTCGTCTTCGTCGTCACCGGACTGACGTGACTTCGCCTGCACGAATCCGAGTCTGAGCTGTGACAGTGCATCCTTCAGGGTGGGTTCTGCCTCACCGAGGCGTCCTGGGAGAGCGTCCACAATCCCGGCCAGTGCATCGATTGCCACCGATGCTTGTTTGAGATCGGGTTCGTGCTGTGACAGGTGGAGCGCGGCCAACTCGTAGAGTCCCATTGCATGATTGGCCACGATTGAACTGGCATCTGCCTCGAGCAGGCGAGTTTGCGTGTCGATCATTTCGCGAACCATTTCCTCGGCCCGCTCGCGCTGCTCCGGGGTGAGATCGTCGAGGCTCATGCCTTCGGGTAGCACCGAGGCAATGGCATCATTGAGCGACGGGTCGGCTTCGCTTGCTTCGGTGCCGGAGGCCAGGTCGGATGTCGGGTCTCGGGGCACTTCGTGTTCACCGCCGGGGGTCCACAGTGAGCTCATTCGTTGGTCCTCGTCTCTCAATTGGTTCGTGCTGCTACGCTACCGGCGACAATTCAGCGGAAAGTGGGGCAAAGCCCCCACCCGGCCACCAATCTTTCGAGGTCACGTGCGCCCGGGTCGACCAATCGTCACACCCCGGTGTGTTCGCGGACGTCGACTTTCCGGCGTCCGCTTCGTATTTTTCGAAGCAGACGACCGCCAACATCACGGAGGTTTCGTGCTCACGAGGAGTGCAAGCAAATAGCTGGTCCAGCAGACGAGCCGAGGATCAACGACAGGATCCGCGCCAGAGAAGTCCGACTTGTCGGAGCCGATGGCGATCAAATTGGAATCAAGCCATTGTCGGAAGCTCTCAACATTGCGAGGGCGTCCAACCTCGACCTTGTCGAGGTAGCCGATCGGGCCAATCCACCGGTCTGTCGGATCATGGACTACGGAAAATACAAATACGAGGCTGCACAGCGGGCCAAGGAATCGAGGAAAAAGTCGTCCAACATTTCCGTCAAGGAGATGAAGTACAGGCCGAAAATCGGTCCCGGCGATTTCGACACCAAGACCCGCAAGGTCGAGCATTTCCTGGATGAGGGCCACAAGGTCAAGGTCACCATCATGTTCAGGGGACGTGAGATGCAGCACCCGGAGCTTGGTCGCAAGATCCTCAACCGGGTGGCAGATTCCGTAGTGCATGTGGGCAAGGTCGAGTTCCATCCACGCCAAGATGGCCGCAACATGGTCATGGTGCTGGCGCCCGACAAGCAGGCGAAAGCCCGCCACGAAAAGGCCCAGCAGAAGGCCAAAGCCGAGGCAGCTGCCGCGGCGGCTGAAGCAGCAGAATCGGCATCAGCAGAAGACGAAAACACCGAATAATCCAATCCCGAAACATAAACGTCCGGCACGAATCGCGTGTCGTGAACACTGAGGTCAAGTCATGCCCAAGATGAAATCGCACCGCGGTGCGGCCAAGCGCTTCCGGCGCACCGGCACCGGCAAACTCCGCCGCCGCCAAGCCAACAAGAATCACATTCTCGAAAAGAAGAGCCCGAAGCGGATTCGTCAGCTTCGTGGTGACGCCCCCGTCGCCAAGGCCGACGAGCGCAAACTTCGCGACTTGGGCGTCTGAGTCCCTTCCATCGCATAACTGCACAAACAAGAACTGAGCAAGGAGAAATACGATGGCGAGAGTAAAGCGCGCCGTTCACTCGAAGAAGCGTCGCAGGGTCGTTCTCGAACGAGCCAAGGGCCATTATGGCAATCGGTCTCGTTCATGGCGTTCCGCCAATGAATCGGTCATGCACGCCGGCAACTACGCATTCCGCGACCGTCGAGCTCGCAAGGGCGAGTTCCGCAAGTTGTGGATTCAGCGCATCAACGCTGCATGCCGTATCAACGGCACCAGCTACAGCAAGTTCATCGCCGGTCTGAAGGCCGCCGAGGTCGAAGTTGATCGCAAGATCCTCTCCGATTTGGCGATCACGGATCCGGCTTCGTTTGCGGCATTGGTAGAGGTCGCGAACGGCGCCTTGGCGGAAGCTTCGGCATCCTGAGCACTCGTTCATGACCAGCGAATCTCGGACCGGCGGTTCCGCCGACGAGGGACGTGTCATGGGTGCCAGAAATCCAAGAATCGTGGAACTGCGTCGCCTTGTCGGGCGACGCAGTTCTGGTTCACCCGAAGTGATTCTCGAGGGTCCCAGAACGGTCGCAGAGTCGCTGGATGCAGGATTCGTCCCCGACCTCGTTGTAATTCCCGACGATCGCGCCGATCAGGTGGCTGTCGTCGAGGTGCTCGACCGCATACCGTCCGATGTGGAAGTTCTCGTGTTGCGAGGTTCGGCGTTCAACAAGTTGGCACCCACGGTCACACCCCAACCGATGTTGGCCGTTGTGCCCCGCCCGGTGGCCGGTATTCCGTCCTCTCTGGCTGACGACGACCTGGTCATGGTGCTGGTGGATGTGAGCGATCCGGGAAATGTCGGAACATTGATCCGCGTCGCCGATGCCGTGGCCGCCCGATGTGTCGTCGTGATCGGGGGAGCCGATCCGTGGGGAGCCAAGGCTGTGAGGTCGTCCACCGGATCGGTGATGCGGGTTCCTGTGGCTTCGGGAATGGATGCCGACGCCGCCTTGTCGGCGCTGCGTGATGCCGGCGCTCGGATCGTGGCCACGGACGTGTCAAAGGGAACTCCTCATGATTCCGGTGTGCTCGCCACCCCCGCCGCGATTGTGCTCGGGTCCGAGGCCCACGGCTTGAGCCACGACCTTGATTCTCTCGTCGACGTCTGGGTCAACATCAACATGCCGGGCCGGGTCGAGTCGCTCAACGTCGCCATGGCTGGGACTCTGCTGGCATTCGAAGCTCGCCGTCCGGGCGGAATCGGCTGACTCAGATCTCGATGTCCACGAATCCGTCGCCGGGATCGTCTTTGTTCGACCCGTCGTTCTTGTCGGGCGACGAATCGAGCGGCTTGGTGGGCGGGTCATCGGGACCGGGTTCGGTCGGATCGGCGATCTCCTCGACGAATGTTGATCTGGCCTTCCAAGCAAAGAGCGAAATCATTCCGAGCGCCACCAGTAAGGCGATCGCGAGGCCCCAAGAACTCCAGCCGCCTCCCGACTGTGTGGATGGCCGATCCAGCGGCACTTTGATGTTGGCCTGTTCCGCGGATGGCAGCTGAGTGACCGAGGACGTCGATGATCCGCCCTCGATGATCACCGCTCGGGCCGGTAGCTGTGATTGACGCAACCCACCGGATTGTGTTGGTGGAAGGATCTGTCATGTACGACAAGTCGGGGAGAGGCCACTCCCAACATCGCACTCGGCCGCTGTGTCGCCATGGCCCGTAACCGAGGTGAACGCCGCTGATCTATGGTGTCGGACACGCGGGGGAGACCCGCCGGAGAAGGGATCACTGTGCAGAACGAAAACGCGGGATGGGCATTTGCCGACGAGGCCGCCGTCGAGTGGATGGCGATGGGCCCCGGGGTGGCGATGAAATCCCTCGGCGGTGCCAACGGCCGAATGATCGCGTTGTTCAAGTTCGATGCCGGATACTCCGGGGCAGCCCACGATCAC
>CAZHMP010000031.1:0-17120 GCA_964533595.1 uncultured Acidimicrobiales bacterium
TCTGCATCATTTTGGACGGGATCACCCGTCTGGCACGTGCCTACAACCAGGCGGCCCCCGCGACCGGCCGAGTCATGTCGGGCGGTATCGATTCGGGAGCGCTATACCCGCCCAAGAAGTTCTTCGGAGCGGCTCGCAACCTCGAAGAGGGCGGCTCCCTCACGATTTTGGCATCGGCTCTGGTCGAGACCGGTTCTCGCATGGACGAGGTCATTTTCGAGGAGTTCAAGGGCACGGGCAACATGGAGCTGCGCCTCGATCGTCGAGCCGCCGAGCGTCGCATCTACCCGGCAATCAACGTGGCCGCGTCGTCGACTCGTCACGAAGAGCTGCTGTTCGAAGGCAAGGAGCTTGATCAGGTTTGGAAGCTCCGTCGGGTGCTGATGGGTCTCTCATCCGAGGGTGAGTCCGGCACGTCATCCGGGCTCGAGATGTTGATCGAGAGAGTCGGATCGTTCCGAAACAACGAAGAGTTCCTGCAAGAGATCGCCAAAGGCCCTTCCAAGGGCTGACTCAACCCATCCAACATGTGTACGTGCGGGTTGTGAGTCGCACACTATTCCTCCAGACTGGACGAGCTATGAAGCCTGACATCCACCCCGAGTACCGTATGGTCGTGTTCCAGGACACCTCCGCCGATCACTCTTTCATCACCCGGTCCACCATCTCCACCAGCGAGACCATCAAGTGGGAAGACGGCAACGAGTATCCGCTTCGCAAGGTTGAGATCTCGAGCGAGAGCCACCCGTTCTTCACCGGCACGATGAAGATTGTCGACACGGCTGGCCGCGTTGAGCGTTTCGAGCGTCGCTACGGTCGTCGCAAGGCAGCGGTTGCCGCCGATGCCGAGGCAAAGGCTGCTCCAGAAGCCGACAGCTGAGCATCGGCCATGGGTTCCAACCCGGGCCGAACTGCAGCTCTCAACGAGATTCGAATCCGCTCTCTTGCCGCGTTGGTCGACGCGTCGCGTTCGACCGATGAGTCGAACGCCGAAATCACCTCGACCGACAAGTTCGTAGGAGCCCGTTACGAGTCGGGGTTGCGCGTTGCCCTGATTCTCGAACCAGGTCATGCGCCATTCGGATCGGCAATCGTCTGGGCCGCCAAGTCGGGGCCAGGGGAATTGACGCTGTTGGTTGACCGGGTTGCCGACCCCGGAATTCAGGCGCGCCGCGCCTCAGCTCTTGCCAGTCGGCCCTCTGTCTACGAAGTTGACGGATTGAATCTGGTGCCCGCTCGACCCAGCCCGCCGGATCCGACGATCGCCGACCCCGAAGGTGTTGAAGCCGGTAGGGACCTCCTTCATGACGCTCAACTGGACGTAGTCACCGATCACGGTGTTGTGATCGGGGAGTATCTGGGTCTCGAGGTTGCCCTTGTTCTTCCGAGTGCGGAGGGCGGCGAGGTGTGTGTCGGAGTTGGAGCAGTGGACCGCGAGGCGAATCGTGTTCTGCACAGTGGCACACCACCAAGGGAGCTGCTGGCAAGGGTGATAGCGGAGGTAGCGGCTCATCGGCGACCGGGTGGAGCACGCCATCCCCTTGGCCAGATGGCCCGAGAGCGGTGGATGATGCACTCGCTGATTCGGGATCCTTCGCAAATCGGGCTCGAAAATATTGTTGGCGTGGAGCCGGCGTCGATTCGTCAAGGTCTGCGAACCGGGTCGCCGGCCGCAGGAATCGCAATCACCGAGGGATCCACAGTGCTTGTGGTGGCGACCGTGGGAATAGATGTCGCGCTGATTGGAGCTCTCGCGGATCTGGTCATACGCGAGCGTCCGGACCGGGTGATGGTTGCAACTCCAGCGGCCATGATTCCGTCGCTGGCCCGGTCCATCGAGTGGCTGTCGGTGCCTGTTTCCGTCAACGAGATCGAGCCTCCGTGGGCTGTCTGACGCCGCGCACACCTCATCATTTTGTCTAGTCTCGCCACAGGGTTGTGACCGGCAGCCAACCTCCATAGATTGTGCACCAATTCACGAGCGGAATGCTGCTCGTCACAGGCCGAGGGAACCTTCGAGACAATGTCCGACCGTGATCGACGAGAGATGCGCCGTGGAGCGGGTGACGCCTTCTCAACCTCGTTCGAACTAATCGCCACACCGTTGATTTTCGGCGCGTTTGGCTGGTGGGTCGATGGTCGTGTCGGGATTTTCCCCGTATTCACCCTCCTGTTCGCTCTCGTGGCCCTCGCCTATGGCGTGTGGAGGCTCTACTCGGAGTACGTCGCATCGATGGACGAGGCGCTCGAGCAGCGGCGCACAACCTATGGCAGCGGAGCTGTACATGGTTGATCGAATGGCAGCGTTCGCTTTGGCCGATCAAGAGGCGCCCGAACGCGAGGTGGCCAACGATCTGGCGGTGCGAGTCGCAATCGTTGCTCCGGTGATGCTCGGATTGAGCGCACTGATTTGGGGATTCGCCGGGCTTTGGTCATCGGGCATTGCCTTGGTATTGGTTGCCGCCAACTTCGTCCTCGGAGCGGCAATCATCACCGCAGCCGCCCGTATCTCACCGGCTGTGCTCATGGGTGCCGTCCTTGGCGGATTCATCGCCCGTCTTGGCATCATCACCGCCGTCGTGCTTCCAATTCGTAACGTCGATTGGTTCGACGTCGTACCCTTCGCGATCAGTCTTCTGGTCACGCATCTCGGACTTCTCCTATGGGAGACGCAGCACGTTGCGGCGTCGCTCGCCCATCCCGGTTTGAAGCCCGGACATTCCATCCTTCCCCATTCGTCTTCCAACGCGGAGCGCTCAGAATGAACGTACTCGCACTTGATTTCCCGCCGGTCAGCCACTTGTTCGAGTGGCCCGACATCTGGCTCAACGGCACGCCGCTGGCCATCAACAAGACCGTGCTGATCTATCTCGGATCAGTGCTGGTCACCATGGCGATCTTCATGCTCGCCGGTCGCAAGCGTGAGTCGTTGGTGCCGGTGGGAGTGCAACACGTCGCCGAGTCGGGGATCGAGTTCATCGAAGAGTCCGTGGTCATGCAGACCATCGGCCCCGAGGGCAAGAAGTTCGTGCCCTTCCTCACCACGATGTTTTTCTTCATCCTCTTTTCCAACATCACCGAGGTCATTCCGTTTCTGCAGTTCCCGGCCAACAGCCGAATGGCAGTACCGATCACGCTCGCAATCCTGGTGTGGGTCATCTACAACGCGTTGGGTGTCAAGCATCAAGGACTCTTCGGATATCTGAAGAACTCCCTCTTCCCGCCTGGTGTTCCGAAGGCCCTCTACCTGATCGTCACGCCGATCGAATTGGTTTCCACATTCGTGGTTCGCCCCTTCTCTCTGGCCATCCGGCTCTGGGCCAACATGGTCGCAGGCCACCTCCTCTTGGTCACCTTCGCCGTGTTGTCCACCGTTCTGTGGGACTCGACCTATGTGGGAGCGGTTGCGCCGGGTGCCATGCTCATCCTCATGACCGGTTTCGAGATCCTCGTGTCGTTCCTGCAGGCATTCATTTTCACCATTCTCACCGCCGTCTACATCGGCGGATCCATCCACCCCGAACACTAGAAAACAGCAAACTAGGAGAATCAAGTGCTCAACGTTCTGGCACAGACCGGACCCGAGGAAATGCGCGAAGGCCTCAAGGCCATCGGTGCTGGCCTCGGCTATGGACTCGCAGCAATCGGACCTGGTATCGGCATTGGTGTGGTTGTCGGCAACGCCATCACCGCCATGGCTCGTCAGCCCGAGTCGGCGGGCATGGTGCGAACCACCATGTTCCTCGGCATCGCGTTCACCGAAGCTCTCGCCCTCATCGGCTTCGTGGTCTTCATTCTGCTGCTCCCCTGAGCATCAGCTGATTCCGCTACACCGACGTATCTACGAAAAGGCAGAACCCATGAAACTAAGGATTCGGCACCTTGGTGCCGCAGTTGCGATAGCCGGCGCCGTCGTCGCCATCCAGGCGTCACCCGCCTTCGCATCCGAGGAGACGGTTGGCTCGTGCGCGGTCGAAGAGGCCATTCACACCAACGAGACACTTGGTGAGCTGTCCCAGCTCAACGAAGAGCAGCTTGCCGAATTCGAGGACGCTCTCGATTCCTGCATCGAGGCTCCCAGCCCGATCATCCCGGCATTGAACGAGATCATTTGGGGCGGTGGTGCCTTCATGGTGCTGTTCGGTTTCATGGTCTGGAAGGGATTCCCTGCCGTTCGTGGGGCGATGGATCAGCGTGCCGAGAAGATCCGCACTGATCTCGATGCTGCCGACCAGGCCAAGGCCGAGGCAGTGCAGATCAAGACCGATCACGCTGCCGAGTTGGCAGGAGCAAAGGCCGAGGCCTCCGCTCTCATCGACGAAGCCCGCGCCCAGGCCGATCGGTTGAAGACCGACCTGTCGGCTCGAGCAGAGGCCGACATTGCCGACATGCGTGCCAGAGCCGCAGCCGACATCGAGGCCGGACGCGCCCAGGCCCTTGCCGATCTGCGCGCTGAGGTTTCCCAGATCGCCGTCGGTGCTGCCGAACGTGTTGTGCGGGCCAACCTCGACGTCGACACGCAGCGGTCTCTGGTCGATGCCTACATCGACGAGGTGGCGAACACCAATGGCTGACAACCGCATCGACGGCTATGCCGATGCCGTCCTCGCGATTGCCGCTGCTGAAGGCGAGAGCGAAGTGGTCGAGGACGAACTCTTCCGATTCGCCAACGCCCTGCGAAGCAATGATGAGCTCAAGACGACCCTCTCCGATCGTCAGTTGCCCATCGAGCGTCGTCAGAGAATTGTCGAGGATCTGCTCGCCAGTCGAGCTTCGGCAGTAACCAACGCCGCGGTCACAATGATTGTGGCTGCCGGTCGCGGTGGAGATCTGCCCGAGATCATCGACTCGGTCATCGAGCGTCGGTCGTCGTCGCGAAATCGTTCCGTTGCACGAGTCCGCTCGGCCGTCGAGTTGAGCGATGATCAGAAGTCGAGGCTTGCCGCCGCAATCAAGTCCTCAACCGGCACCGACGTGGATGTGAGGGTCATAGTCGACCCGAGCGTGCTCGGCGGTCTCGTTACAGAAATTGGCGATGATGTCATAGATGGCAGCGTTCGCCACCGCCTCAACCAGCTCCGCGAGAGCTTCCGCTAACCGTCGGCCTCATGGCAGACCAGTCCGAGAACTTCTCAGTCCAAGGAAGAAACGAACAAGATGGCTGAACTCACGATCAACACAGCGGATATCGCCGCTGCCATCCAAGGAAACTTGGAAGGTTTCACCCCGAGCCTCGAGCAGACCACAGTTGGTCGTGTGCTGGAGGTCGGCGACGGCATTGCCCGTATTTCGGGTTTGCCCGACGCCGCCGTCAACGAGATGCTCCGTTTCGAGAACGGCCTCATCGGGTTGGCACTCAACCTCGACGAGTCCTCGATCGGTGCGGTGGTGCTCGGCGACGTCGAGGGCATCGAGGAGGGTCAGGCCGTGGTCGCCACGGGCGACATCCTCTCGGTCCCGGTTGGCGACGGCCTGCTCGGTCGTGTGGTCAATCCTCTGGGCGAACCCATCGACGGCAAGGGACCGCTCACCAACGTGCAGCCCCGACGCATGGAAATCCAGGCCCCCGGAATCCTCGGCCGCAAGCCGGTTCATGAGCCGATGCAGACCGGTATCAAGGCCATCGATTCGCTGATACCTGTTGGTCGTGGTCAGCGTGAGCTGATCATCGGCGACCGCAAGACCGGCAAGACAACGATTGCGCTCGACACGATCCTCAATCAGAAGGGTCTGGGCGTCAAGTGCGTGTATGTCGCCATTGGGCAGAAGGCCTCCACGGTCGCGCAGAACGTGGCCACTCTCGCCGAACTCGGCGCCATGGACTACACCACCATCGTCGTGGCCCCGGCGTCTGATCCCGCGCCATTCAAGTACCTGGCTCCATACGGCGGTTGCGCCATGGGTCAGCACTGGATGGAAAATGGTGAGCACTCCCTCATCGTCTACGACGACCTTTCGAAGCAGGCAGAGGCCTACCGTCAGGTATCGCTTCTGCTGCGCCGCCCGCCGGGGCGCGAGGCCTATCCCGGAGACGTGTTCTACCTACACAGCCGCCTGCTCGAGCGTGCCGCCAAATTGTCGGACGACCTTGGCGCAGGGTCGCTGACGGCTCTGCCGATCATCGAGACGAAGGCCGGCGACGTGTCGGCGTTCATCCCCACCAACGTGATCTCGATCACCGACGGTCAGATTTTCCTTCAGGACGATCTGTTCAAGTCGGGCATCCGTCCGGCCATCGACGTCGGCATATCGGTATCCCGTGTTGGCTCAGCAGCCCAGGTGAAGTCGATGAAGGCGGCCGTGGGCACGCTCAAGGGCGACCTGCAGCAGTTCCGTGAGCTGGAAGCATTCGCCGCTTTCGGCTCCGATCTCGATGCCGTCTCCGCCGCCCAGCTCGAGCGTGGCTATCGCCTCACCGAACTCCTCAAGCAGGGTGTCAACAGCCCGCTGCCAGTGGAGAAGCAAACCCTCTCGATCTTCGCCGGCACCCGTGGTTACCTCGACGCAATACCCGTCGAAGATGTCGGCCGCTTCGAGGCCGAACTCCACGACTGGTTCGATTCCCGCGAGGCGGCAGTCATGTCCGCCATCCGCGATACCGGGGCCATCCCCGACGCCGATGCCTTCGAGTCGAAGATCGCCGAATTCGCCGAGCAGTTCACCCCGTCGCAACTCGATGGTGATGCTCCGGAACCCGAGGCACAGGCCGACGCAACCACCGAGGTTGTCGACGCCGACACGACTCTCCCCGAAGAGCGCTCCTCGAGGGACGAGGCCTGATCGATGCCGGGTGGCAAGGAGCGCGAGCTTCGTCGACGGATCACAAGTATCCAGTCGACGAAAAAGATCACTCGCGCCATGGAATTGATCGCCGCGACCCGCGTGGTCAAGGCAATGCAACGCGCCGACGCGTCACGCCCGTATTCGAGGCGAATCACGAATGTGATCGAGAACCTTGCGTCCGGTGGAGCTGAGGTCGATCATCCGTTGCTGCGTGAGGCCGACGAGGTCAAAAAGGTCGGCTACATCGTCATCACGGCCGACCGCGGCCTGGCCGGTGGATACAACTCCCACGTGATCAAGGCAGCCGAACGCGAGATCATGGCCCATCAGGCTGAAGGCAAGGGCTATTCACTGTTCTGTATCGGCAAGAAGTCCAACGGCTACTTCCGATTTCGCAAGTACAAGATCGACCACTCATTCGTGGGGTTCAGCGACAGCCCCACCTATGAAGATGCACGGCTGATCGCAGAGGAAGTCGCCGATGCCTTCATCAGCGGCGAGGTCGACGAGATCAAGATGATCTACACCGAGTTCGTCTCGATGGGCAACCAACAAGTAATTGTCTGTGGGTTTCTGCCCCTCGAAAGCACCGAGACGATTGCTGCTGAAGGTGGCGGGTCTGCCGAAGCCGCCGCGGCTTTCGAGTTCGAACCCTCACCGGAGGCGGTGCTCGAAGCACTGCTTCCGAGATATGTCGAAGCCCGGCTCTTCGGCGCACTTCTCGACGCTGCGGCGTCGGAGCACGCGAATCGTCAGCGGGCCATGAAATCGGCCACCGACAATGCTGAAGAGCTCATAACCAAGCTTTCGCGCGAAATGAACGCTGCCCGACAGGCATCAATCACCACCGAGATCATGGAAATCGTGAGTGGGGCCGAAGCACTTGGCTCCGGTGGCGACGTCGATGATCTCGCTGCGATCCTGACCGAAATCTCATCCGACGCCTCGCCGGCGTGACCTGAGGAAACACAAAATGACCATTACCGACAACGATCTCCAGAACGGCCGCATCGTCGGCATCGCCGGCCCGGTCGTCGACGTGGAGTTCGCTCCCGGCACCCTCCCGGAGATCAACACACAACTCGAATTCGACGTCGACGTAGACGGCACTGTCACACGAGTTCCGGCGGAGGTGGCTCAACAGATCGGGGACAACCGAGTTCGAGCCATCTCGATGAAACCGACCGACGGCCTTCGTCGCGGCGTCGAGGTCACCAACACGGGTCATGGTGTGCAGGCCCCGGTGGGGCCCGACACTCTCGGCCACATCTGGAACGTCATGGGCACGTGCCTCGACACCGATGGCCACGAGACAGCCGAAAACTGGAACATCCATCGCCCGGCACCTTCCTTCGACTCCCTCGAGCCTTCATCGAAGATGTTCGAGACCGGCGTGAAGGTCATCGACCTTCTCACCCCCTACAAAGAGGGTGGCAAGATCGGTTTGTTCGGTGGTGCCGGCGTGGGCAAAACCGTTCTGATCACCGAGATGATCACTCGAGTTGCCACGAACCATGGTGGCGTGTCCGTGTTCGCCGGCGTGGGCGAGCGCACCCGTGAAGGCACCGACCTCTTCATCGAGATGGGGGAGACGGTCATGGGCGACGGTGTCACCACCGTGCTCGACAAGGCCGCTCTTGTGTTCGGCCAGATGGATGAGCCGCCTGGTGTTCGTCTCCGTGTTGCTCTCTCCGGTGTGACGATGGCGGAATACTTCCGTGACGTCGAGAACCAGGACGTGTTGTTGTTCATCGACAACATCTTCCGATTCGTTCAGGCCGGTTCTGAGGTGTCGACGCTGCTCGGCCGCATGCCCTCCGCCGTGGGATACCAGCCCACGCTCGCCGATGAGATGGGTGAACTGCAGGAACGCATCACGTCCACCCGTGGCAAGTCGATCACGTCACTCCAGGCTGTGTACGTGCCCGCCGATGACTACACCGACCCGGCACCGTTCACCTCGTTCACCCACTTCGATGGCACCACCGAGTTGAGCCGGGATATCGCGGCCCTGGGTATCTACCCTGCAGTCGATCCGCTCGCCTCCACTTCCACGATCCTTGATCCTCTGGTGGTCGGTGAGCGTCACTACAACACCGCCCGCCGCGTGCAGGAAGTGCTGCAGCGCTACAAGGAACTCCAAGACATCATCGCCATTCTTGGTCTCGATGAGCTTTCAGAAGAGGACCGCATCACCGTCGACCGGGCTCGCAAGGTCCAGAAATTCCTCTCCCAGCCCATGTTCGTGGCCAAGGCCTTCACCGGCCAGGACGGCATCTTCACCCCGGTCGCCGAGACCATCGACTCGTTCGAGGCACTCCTCGATGGTGGCCTCGACCACCTACCCGAACAGGCCTTCTACATGGTCGGTGGTGCCGAGGAAGCCGAACGCAAGGCGGCTGAGCTAGAGGCTGAGGCCTGATCGCGGTCGGGTAGGACCAGACGGAGTAGCCGATGTTCAAAGTCGAACTCGTATCCCCAGAAGCAGTCACCTACACGGGTGAGGCCGCAATGGTCATTGCCCGCACGATCGACGAGGGCGATATCGCCTTCCAGAGCGGCCATGTCCCCTTCATCGGGGCCCTGGCTGTGTGGTCCGTCGACGTGATTCGTGAGGGCGGCGATCGTGACGTGTTCGCGGTCCATCGCGGCTTCGTTCAGGTGAGCGGCGATGAGGTCACGATCCTGTCCGACGTGTCAGAGCGTGCAGATGAGATCGACATCGATCGTGCTCGTGTGGCCAAGGAGTCGGCTGAGGCCGCTCTAGCCGCCGATGGAGGCGACGTAGATGCCGAGGGTGCGCTGGCCCGCGCCGACCTGCGCCTGAGAGTGGCAGGGGTCGAATAGGCGGGGCTGGGTCACAGCATCGTGGGACCCTACGAGACTATTTGATGACCAGCCCCTCAAGGCCTTGCTCGGGGTCGGGCCAGGTCATATCGAGGGATTCAAGAGCGTCGACGACGATCTCGCTGATCAACAAATTGCGAAACCACTTACGGTCGGCGGGGATGACCCACCAGGGCGCATGTTTGGTGCTGGTGCGCTCGAGCATCTCGGTGAAGGCCTTCTGATAGTCGCCCCAGAGTTCACGTTCCGCCAGATCGCCCATCTCGAATTTCCAGTTCTTCTCGGGTTGGTCGATCCTGTCCTGCAGCCGCTCGCGCTGCTCATCTTTTGAAATATGGAGAAAGAACTTGAGAATTGTTGTTCCTTCATCCACGAGCATGCGCTCAAAGTCATTGATGTGGTCGTAACGCCGTTCCCATCTCTTCTCGGGCACAAGGTCGTGGACACGCACGACCAACACGTCTTCGTAGTGCGAGCGATTGAAAATGGTGATCTCTCCTGCCCCCGGCGTTTGCTGGTGGACTCGCCACAAATAGTCGTGTGACAGCTCCATCTCCGTCGGTTTCTTGAACGAGGCAACCTTCACCCCCTGAGGGTTGACCTTGTCGAAAACGTGACGGATCGTTCCGTCTTTCCCTCCGGTATCGGTTGCTTGAATCACGATCAGGATCTTGTGTTTTCCCTGCGCATAAAGGAGCTCTTGGAGCGACTCGAGACGCAAGTTGAGGGCGGTCGTTCTGGCCTCCGCCTCGGCGCGCTCCAGGCCCCCGTTGTAGCGAGGCTCCCAATCGTGCAGCGAGATCTCATGCCCCGGCTCGACCTGATATTTGGATATCTTCATGGCAGGATTGTGCCCCATTCCAGTCGATCGGTCGCATTCGATCCGCTGGCAACTCCCGGAGAATGAATGACGAACGCACAACAGATCGTGGAACAGCGACTCCGAGACGCGATCGCCGAGGCATCTCACCGGATCGCCGCGGAAGTCGATCCGGCTTGCCCCACCACGGAATTCTTGGCCGAGCTCTCCGCCGAGATCAAGCAGGCAAGCGTTGATCCAACCTCGGTGCCCTACCCCGACTTGCTGGACTCGGATGCCTATTGGAACGCATCGGTCAAACCCCAGGGCCTGGCATTGCGAGACGCTATGAGCAACATCCTGTCGTGGCTCGAACAGGGAGTGGTTTCAATCATGGGGGTGGCGGAAACCGAAATGAAGTCGAGAGTCGATCAGGCGAAGTCCGAGATTGTCTCCGATCGTGGGACGGCCCGAGAGTCGTTGGAACGCGAGATGTCTGAGGGGTGCATCCAACTACACCACCTGATGGCCGAGATTCTCACCGTCGTGCCATCGACCGACAATCTGCGACAGGCCCGAGAGTCCTTCCGAGATGGGCTTCGTTCGGCCGCGATCAGCGACGTCGACGCCCTGAAGGACGCCTACCTCGGCGAGGCCGGAGGCGACGACGACCATCAGCGATTCGCCGAGAAGCAGTGGTCTGACACACACGCCGACCGTGTGGCGCACCGCGAGGCTTTGCTACGGGCCGAAAGCCCATGGCGCCACCAGGAGCTGGCGTTGATCGGCCACGAACGAGTGCTCGAGTTCCTCGAGAGTGAGGTCGAGCAGGCTGTCGATCGCCTTCAGGCGCCCCTTGCAGACATGAGCGGATTGCTCATGTCGCGCTTCGACTCGGTCGATACACCGTGATCGACACAGACCGGATGCGGTGAACCGGCGTCAGTAGTCGACGTTGGAAAGTTCGTTGAGCTTGTCGAGACGGTGATGAGCCTTCACCATGCGGACCGTTCCGGTACGCGACCGCATCACGAGTGAGCTGGTCTGACAGCCAGTGCTGTCGAATTGCACACCCTTCAACAAGTCGCCATCCGTGAGACCGGTGGCGGCAAAGAAACAGTCGTTGCCGTGGACCAGATCATCCTGGTCGAGAATCCGGTCGAGCTCGTAGCCGGCCTCTATCGACTGCGTGCGTTCGTGTTCATTTCGCGGCCAAAGCCGGCAAACCATTTGTCCGCCCATGCACTTCAGCGCGGCGGCGGTGATCACGCCTTCGGGGGTGCCGCCGATCCCGAAAAGGATGTCGGCCCCTGCGTCGGGCCAGGCAGTTGAGATGGCTCCGGCCACATCTCCGTCCGGTATGAGCCGAATCCTGGCCCCGGCATCGCGCACCTCCTCGATCAGTTCATCGTGGCGGTCGCGATCAAGGATCACGGCGACCAGATCGTTCACTCGTTTCCCTTTGGCTTTCGCCACGCTGGCAAGATTCTCGGCTGGAGTCATCTCGAGGCTTATCGATCCATAAGCTCGCGGGCCAACAGCGATCTTTTCCATGTAGACGCACGGACCAGGATCGAACATGGTGCCCCGCTCCGCAACGGCGATCACGGCCAGCGCGTTTCCTCGGCCGAGTGCGGTGAGTGTTGTGCCGTCGATCGGGTCGACGGCGACGTCGGTCTGGGGTTGGGAGCCATCGCCGATGTGTTCACCGTTGAAAAGCATGGGCGCCTCATCCTTCTCGCCCTCGCCAATCACGACTATTCCGTCCATCGGAACAGTGCGAAGGACGTTGCGCATGGCATCGACTGCGGCGCCGTCAGCCCCGTTCTTGTCGCCTCGTCCCATCCATCTCGCGCCCGCCATGGCCGCGGCTTCGGTAACCCTCACCAACTCGAGTGCCAAGTTGCGATCGGGTGTCTCTCCAGGCTGTTCGATCATGGCAATGAAGGTATCTCAGGACTCGCCGAGTCGGAGGGTTGGCCGGTCTGCACTTTGCAAGCCACGACGTGCGATCATTCCTCGCGTGACTCGCTCATTCAGATCGCCATTCCGTAAGCCCCGCGAATCCGTCGAAGTCGACGATTCGGATGCGCCCGACACGTCGGCGGCTGATGCCGGGGGAGAGTGGATCGCCTATGAGCTCCACACGTGGGCTTTGGAGGCGAGAGGGATGGCCTCTCAGTTGTTGGTTGCCGATGGAGTCGTTCACTCCTGGCAGGGCACCACGCTCACCGTGCATGAGTCCGATGAAGAACTTGTCGACAATCTCCTCGAAGAGGTGCAGGTCGCCGGGCGCCGGTCACTCGATGAGGACTCACCCAAGACGGCGTTCGAGATGGCCGGATGGGACCTCGACTTGCGCGACGTGCTGGTGCAACGTCTGGTCGGCACCGGCGTGCCCCATGAGTTCGACGATGAGGGCGATTTGGTGATTCATGAAGTCGATGAGGAGCAAGTCGACATGATCATCGATGAAGTCCTCGCTCGGGAGCAGGAGCACGATCTCGAGAAACTCGTCGGGCTGGAGGCCAACGACCTCCTGAGCGAGCTGTTTCTCGCCACCGATCGGCTGAGGCGAGATACGGGGAATGCCAGCGGGGTACTCGGCGTGATCAAACACGGCGAGCGATTGGCCGGCGCGGCGTCGCCGTTCGGATTCGAACCGGCAGAGTGGAGTAAGCTCCGCGAGTCCGCAGCGCTCCTGGTGGATCTTCTTCAGGAGGAACGACCTCAAAGCGATTTGATTGCGGAACAAGCCGATGCGCTTCGAGAGGCTCTCAGAGAACTCGTCTGACGCGATCCAGCTACCGCGACTTGGTCCAGTACCTTGTCGACCGGTGCTCTTGGCAGAACTGGATATCTATCACTCTCGGCCGATCGCCCCGACGCGCCGGATTGCGCTTGGTGGCTGCACGCTGCCGGTAGGCGATCCCACGGGGCCGGGCGGGCTCCTACTCGGAGCAGTTGCTGCCAAGTTCTCCGCGAATGCCGACGCCGAGCTCCACGCCGACCTCGTTGCTCTCACACACCAACTTGAGGCGGGCCGTCGGATTCCACAGCCGAGGCTGCGCCACCGGTTTCAAAAAGACAGGGTCGGCTTGACTCGCAGCACTCATCGCCTGCATCAGCACGGTGAGTCATCGCCTACCGTCTCGTTCTCCTCGGCTGACGGGTCGCCCTTGCAGTATGCGTTGGGAGCCGTGTACGCCGCTGGACTCCAGGCTCCCGATTCGAGGGGCAGAATGCTTGCGGCCGTTCGTCGAGGCTTGTCGTGGCATGGTGAGATCGGGCCCGATTTGTTTCGTTACCTCGCGGGCCGCTCCACCGTCGGGCAGTTGTCGCCGGCGGCGATGTCGGACCCGGTGGGCTGGGCCTGCGAGGTGCTTGGGCTCCATCTGGATGGGGACGCTTTCGCGCGAGACGCAGTGCAGCATCGATATCGGGCTGCGCTCCGCGATGCCCACCCTGATCACGGCGGCAATCGCCACGATGCAGCGACGCGAATCGCCGACATTGCTCGGGCCCGGCGAATACTGATGAGAAGCTGAAAGTCGCTGCGGCCGACTCGGTAAATTGAGCCCGATGCCAAAAGCTCACACAACTCGTGGATTGCTGTTGACCCATGGAGCAGGCGGTGATTCCTCCCACCGCCTACTGGTGGCCCTCGAAGAGAATCTCGATCTTCCGGTGAAGCGATTCGACTTCCCCTATCGGCAACAAGGCCGGCGTCCGCCCCCACGGGCACCGAAACTCATCGTTTCCATGGTGGAAGAAGCCGCGATATTTGCCGAAGAAATCGGCATCAGGCCGGACGAGGTCGCGTTGGGCGGGCGCTCGATGGGCGGTCGAATCGCCTCCATGGCCGTGGCCGAAGGCCTCAGCGCCTCAGCGCTGGTGCTTCTCAGCTACCCGCTTCATCCGGTTGGCAAACCCGAAAAACTCAGAATCGAACACTTTCCGAACATCAAAGTGCCCACGCTGTTCTGCAACGGAGATCGTGACCCATTCGGCACCCCAGAAGAAGTCAATCGTGAAATAGGGGCGATCGTAGGACCAACGTTCGTTCACTGGTTGGCCGGACAGCGACACGATCCGAAGCCGGAATTCGATGATGAGATTGTCACTGCGGTCGCGACATTCCTGGGTGCCGGTACGACCCGGCAATGAGCGCAACTGCGAGGCCGCTGTAGCCTCGCTGAGGTGTTGGAGCGAATCGCTGGCCTCGAAGACGAACTTCACGATCTCGAGATACGTCTCGGTGATCCGGCCGTGCAACGAGATCAAAAACAACTTGCCGATCTGGGCCGTCGCTTCAAGCAACTCGACGAGATCGTGCAATGCGGTCGAACCCTTCGAGGTGCCATCGACGATCTGGAGACGGCGCGCTCCATGATCTCCGAAGCGAATTCAAGTGAGAGAGATGAGCTACGCGCCGAGATAGAGGACTTCGAGACCACCATCGAAGCCGAAACGCAACGACTGCGCACGCTGATGCTCCCGCGAGACCCCAATGACGAACGCAACGTGATCGTGGAGATTCGAGGCGCTGCCGGCGGCGAGGAGGCCAACCTCTTCGCGCGTGACCTCTTCGAGATGTATGAGGCCTACGCGAAGCGAATGTCATGGCGACTCGAGGTTCTGGGGTCGTCGCCATCCGATTTGGGAGGGTTCTCAGAGATCACCGCGTTGTTGTCGGGCGAATCGGTGTGGAGCCGAATGAAACACGAGGGCGGCACACACCGGGTGCAGCGAGTGCCCGTCACCGAATCGCAGGGGCGAGTCCACACATCAGCGGCCACAGTCATGGTGCTCCCCGAGGCCGATGAAGTGGAGATCGATATCGACGACCGCGATTTGCGGATCGACACCTATCGGTCTTCGGGCCCGGGCGGGCAGTCGGTCAACACCATGGATTCCGCGGTGAGGATCACACACGTTCCCACCGGAATCGTCGTTGCGATGCAAGACGAAAAGAGCCAACTGAAGAACAAAGCCAAGGCATTGCGGGTTCTCCGCTCCCGCCTTTTGGCAGCCGAGCAAGAGAAGGCTGCTGCAGAACAGGCCGAGCTTCGCCATCACCAAGTCGGTGCCGGCGACAGGTCCGAGAAGATTCGCACATACAACTTCAAGGAAAACCGTCTCAGCGATCACCGGATCGGGCTCACGATTTACCGGCTCGACCGAGTGTTGTCGGGGGAACTTGACGAGGTCAGCGACGCATTGGTTGCCGACGAGCGACGGCGACAGCTGGAAGACACGGCGTGACAACCGACGACGGCACCGTTGCCTGGTCGATCTTCTTGAAGGAGGCGGTCGAGCGGCTCGATGCGGCCGGCGTGGAGTCACCCGATGTGGATGCCAGGAGAATCGTTGAGGAGGCTGCCGGCGTTGAGCCATCGGAGTTCCACTCACTTCTCCAACGGCCCGCCACCAACCGGGGCGTCTCGCGGTTCGATTCGATGTTGGCACGCCGCGAAGCAGGCGAGCCTCTTCAATATGTGCTCGGCAGATGGGGGTTCCGTCACCTGGACCTGATGGTCGATCGGCGGGCTCTGGTGCCAAGACCAGAGACGGAAATTGTCGCCGGGCTGGCGATCGCAGAAGTCGAAAAACTCACCGCCTCGGGTAGCGACGAGGTGGTGGTCGCCGACCTTGGCACCGGCACTGGAGCGATTGGCCTGTCGGTTGCATTTGAGTGCGGCAGGGCAAGGGTGTTTCTCACCGACAGCTCTTCTGATGCGTTGGACGTGGCGATGGCGAACCTGGCCGGGATAGGCCGAGCGGCCACGAGAGTGAGCGTCCATCATGGTGATTGGTTCGATGCGCTTGAACCGTCCATGACTGGCAAATTGGATGTGATCGTCTCGAACCCTCCCTACATCGCCGACGGTGAGGTGCTGCCCGCTGTCGTCGGTGACTGGGAGCCGTCTTCGGCGCTGAGAGCCGGACCAGACGGCGTAGAATCGCTGCTCCACATCGTGGAACTGTCGGCCAACTGGTTGAGCCCCATCGGCGTGTTGGTCCTGGAAATGGCTCCACATCAGACAAGCACGATCGCAGAAGCTTGTTCGGGTATCGGCCTCAGCCCGTCAGTTCACAGTGATCTGGCCGGTCGTGAGCGTGCCGTTGTGGCACGGCGAGTTTCATGAGGTCCACGGAAGAGTCTGTGGCCGCCGCCGTCGAAGCCATCCGACAAGGACAAATCGTCGTGCTGCCGACCGACACCGTTTACGGAATCGCGGCCTCGGCATCCGACGCTTCAGCGGTGGAAGCGATCTTCGCAGCCAAGAATCGTCCGTACGACCGCCACGTCGCCGTCCTGGTGGCCGATCATGTCCAGGCCTCTTCACTTGTGGAGACGTCACCGGCGTTCGACGCTCTGGCCGCGGCGTTCTGGCCCGGACCCCTCACGCTGGTTGCCTCTCGACGCGCCGACGCGCCGTCCGCGATTGGCGACGAGTCGAGCATCGGTGTCAGGTGCCCGAACCATGAGTTGGTTCGAGAAGTCGCTCGCCGAGCCGGCCCGTTGGCCACCACCAGCGCCAACACTCATGGTGAGGCCTCTCCTCCAACGCCGCAAGAGGTGGCTGAAATGTTGCCGATGATCGATCTGGTCGTCGATGGAGGCGTTTGCGCCGGCGTGGCCTCCACGGTGGTGGACGTGCGCGCCGAACGTCCTCTGGTGATTCGT
>CAZHMP010000031.1:17220-27672 GCA_964533595.1 uncultured Acidimicrobiales bacterium
CGGCGTGGCCTCCACGGTGGTGGACGTGCGCGCCGAACGTCCTCTGGTGATTCGTGTCGGCCCGATATCACAGGCCGAGATCAACGACGTCCTAGGATTGCCCAAGCTTGCCTAGCCGGGAGAAATGATGCGTATAGCCGTCGGATCCGACCACGCTGGTTTCAACATGAAGCAGGCCATAGCGGAGCACCTCCGTCAACGAGATCTCGAAGTGACCGACTGCGGAACCAACTCGACCGAGCGCGTCGACTATCCGGATTTCGGGGCCGCTGTGGGACGTGAGGTCGCCTCGGGCGCGGCAGATGGAGGCATCTGCGTGTGCGGGAGCGGCATCGGCATCTGCATCGCCGCCAACAAGATTCGTGGTGTACGCGCCGCAACCGTCCACGACTCCACTTCGGCCAAGCTGTCACGCCAACACAACGACGCCAACGTGATCTGCATAGGTGAGCGCCTTACCGGCCCCTCGGTAGCCATTGACGCCGTCGATGCATGGCTCGATGCCACCTTCGAGGGAGGCCGACATGCCGGCCGTGTGGCCAAACTCGATGCTTTGGGCGGCGAGCAAGCCTGATTGCAAGATCGGCCGGTATTGTTCGCTCGGTCGAATCCCGAGGAGATTACTGATGCCCTGGCCAGATTTTTCCAACGACCCGATTTTTGAGCTGATCGGCCGGGAGGTCGAGCGTCAGAACACCACCATCCAGCTCATCGCCTCGGAGAATTTCGCCTCGCCGGCAGTGATGGCGGCCACCGGATCGGTCCTCACCAACAAATACTCAGAGGGCTACCCGGGCAAGCGGTACTACGGCGGCAACATGGTCGTAGACGAGGTCGAAGACCTTGCTCGTTCGAGAGCTTGCGAGCTGTTCGGAGCCGATCACGCCAACGTGCAACCCCACGCGGGTGCGATTGCCAACATGGGCGTCTACCAAGCGCTGCTCCAGCCGGGCGACACCGTTCTCGGGATGAGCCTCGACCACGGCGGTCATCTCACCCACGGTTCACCGGTCAACTTTTCCGGCCAGCTCTACAACTTCGTGTCGTACGGCGTCACGGCGAGCGACGAGAGAATCGACTTCGATCAGCTCCGCGACACCGCACTGGCCGAGAAACCCAAGATGATCGTCGCCGGAGCCACCGCCTATCCCCGCATCATCGATCCCGTTCCACTTCGTGCCATCGCCGATGAGGTTGGCGCGTACCTGCTGTTCGACGCGGCCCACATCGCCGGCCTGATCGCCGGGGGAGTTCATCCCAACCCTGTTCCGTACGCCGATGTCGTCACCTTCACCACCCACAAGACGCTCCGCGGGCCGCGCGGTGGCTGCATCCTCTGCCGCTCGGAGCACGCCAAGGCGATCGACAAGGCGATGTTCCCGGGAATCCAGGGCGGCCCGCTGGATCATGCCATCGCCGCCAAGGCCGTGGCGTTCGGCGAAGCCTCCACTCCCGAATTTCGTGACTACGCGGCGAAGGTCGTCTCAAATGCCGCGGCACTCGCCGAAGCCCTCACCAAGGAGGGGTTTCGCCTGGTGTCGGGTGGCACCGACAACCACCTGCTGCTCGTCGATCTGCGGGGATTTGATTCTGAACTCACCGGCAAGGAAGCCCAGGCTGTCTTGGACACGGCTGGTGTGAGCCTCAACAAGAACACAATCCCCGACGATCCCCGCTCGCCTTTCGTCACCTCCGGAATTCGGATTGGCACACCCGCGGTCACCACGCAGGGAATGGGCACAGCCGAAATGGGCGCGATCGCGTCGATCATCGCCGATGCGCTTCGGTCGCGTGGCGCAGAGTCGGCGATAGCGGCGGTCAAGAAAGCTGCTGCCGAACTCTGCTCGCAATTCGAGCCCTACCCCGACACCGGCGCCTGAGGTAATCCGACAGTGCCGCCGCTTCGGGCATACGTGATCGTCGGTGTAGTCGCTGCGGTGACCACCTACGTCTGTGTCCCCCTGGTTCGAGGGCTCGCCGTGAGATTCGGTGCGGTCGTCGCCCCCGGTGGCCGAGGCGTCCATGAGGCGCCCACACCGACAGCCGGCGGTGCAGCCATGCTGACCGGAGTGATCGTTGCGGTCGCGGCGGCCATGCTGATGGGAGACTTCTCGGTGGTCACCGCAACGCGCACTGAGGTTCTCGGAGTTGTGGTGGCGGCCATGGTGATTTTCAGTGTCGGACTTGTCGACGACATGCGAGAGATCTCGCCACCGGCGAAGATCGCCGGAATGGTTCTGGCCGGAAGCATCCTGTCGCTGACGGGCGTGTCGATTCTGGTTTTCCGCGTCCCGTTCTTCGACCTGTTGTTCCTTTCGGCCGACTGGTCGTCGCTCATTACCGTGTTGTGGGTGGTGGGCATGGCCAACGCCATCAATCTGATCGACGGCCTCGACGGTTTGGCGGCGGGAATCGTGGCGATCGCGTCGGCGACGTTCCTGCTCTACGCGCTCAGGCTGGAAAACGTTGGCGTGCTCGAAGCGTCCAATCCGGGGGCGCTCTGGGCCGTGATCACGTTCGGGGTTTGTGTCGGCTTTCTTCCCCACAACGTTCACCCCGCCCGGATCTTCATGGGAGATGGTGGAGCACTCTTGCTGGGATTGTTGATGGCGGCGTCCACCATGTCGGTGGGTGGTCGCACAACAGAGTCATTCTCAGGTCAGACGTTCTTCTTCTTCGCTCCGATCTTCATACCGCTGGTGATTCTCGGTGTCCCGATAATCGACACGCTGTTCGCCATTCTCAGGCGTGCGGCGCGTCGCAAGGGAGTGTCCGCCGCCGACAAGGACCATCTCCACCACAGATTGATGAATCTCGGGCACGGCCACCGCCGGTCGGTTCTGATTCTCTGGGGATGGACGTTGCTGCTGTCGATCTTCGTGCTCTATCCGACCTACACCGGCAACGGCGACGCGATAGTGCCAATCGGCGTGGCGGCGCTGGCTCTTGTGCTGTTCACGATTCTCAGGCCGCGTTTGGGCCCGGGGCGCCCCGCCGAAGCCGAGCAAGTGGGCTAGAACACCTCGACGGGCACACCAACCGGCAAGCCGATGTCCTCCACGAGTTTGGAGATGTCCTCATTGCGCAGACGTATGCAGCCGTGAGACACATTGGTGCCGATGGTGCCAGGGTCGTTGGTTCCGTGCACGCCAAGTTGTCCCGGGCCGCCGGCGAACTGAGTGAACACGTCGGAGTAGCCGGACAACCCGTAGGCGTAGGCGCCGTATGCGGAATTTGGAGTGGTGGGGCGAATCAGCTCGGTGGTGTAGTAGATGCCATGCGGAGTCGGGGTGTTCTCGCGCGCAACACCGATATCGGTCGAGAACGCCTCTTCGTCGTGATCGAACAACGTGATGCGGTAGGCATCGAGCTCGATCTCGAGGCGGTAGTTGTGGCGAGTTAGTGCCACATCGGTGGCGTCGACCCATCCAAACGTGCCGTTGGGCCTTACCGGGAGCAGGACGTGGTGTTGGTCGAGAGAATCGAAGTTCTCGAGAAGGAACACGAGTGGGCCACCAGAGCTGATTGGGTTCTGGAACGTCCATTTGACAGGTCCACCGGGCGTTTCCGAAACATCGATACTCGAGTTGAGTGCGTTGGCGACGAACGAGATTCCGGGAAGATCCTCGACCGGGATTTCGACGGGATAGGGCGACTCTGTGGTGGTGGTCGTGGGGTCGGGCTCGACCGAGGACTGCGAGGGTGAAGAGGTGGTGGTTGGAGGAATTGTCGCCGGCTCCAACGTGATGGCGTCGATGTTCTTCGAAGCCAACAGATCGCGCTGTGGTTTGGCACACGCCGCCAGTCCGATGATGCCGCCACCTAGAAGAAATGCTCTGCGATCCATGAGGGAGAAACGTACTGGTTGTGCTGGTGGTAGCGGTGGCACTGGGATCTCAGGCATCTTCGGGGTTGATTTCTTCCAGTTCGGTCGCAGCGGTCTCCGGATAGAGAGTCAAAACCAGACCGGCGACGATGAGGGGTCCGATCGACAGAAGGGCCAGCACGGGGGCAATGGTGCCGCCCATCCCATCCGACAGGACCCCCGCCAACAACAAACCGACCGCACTACCGGCCACCCCGACGGTGACAATCACGCCGTTGGCCCGGCCCCGATCGTGTGTGCCGAACAGTTCGGGCCCGTAAACGGCCAGTGCCGGGACTGCCATTCCGCCCACCACGACTCCGCCGAGGGTGAGGGCCCAGAGCCCGAAGCCAGACGAAAAGAATGCGAGCATGGCGAGCATCGAACCGCCGACAAGTCCTATCGCCCCAATGGGACGCCTGCCGCGTGTCTCGGCCAAATATCCGCCGAGCAGCACTCCGATCCCGGCTGGAGTGCTGGTGACCAGCGTGAACAGGCTGATCTGGGCAGCGGAGAACCCCCGCTCGTCCTTCAGGAAGTCATTCTGAAAGCCCGACGCTGGAGCGGCGAACATGGCAATAAGGAAGGCCGACACAGCGAGCAAGACAAGACGCCTGCGCCTTCTGTCCCTGGTCTCGTCGTCGACGACACGAATCTCTCGAACATCGCGTTCGATCAATTCGAAGCGGTGGGATTCCGGAAGTCTTCGGCCAACGGCCAACACCACGAATAGGCCAACGCCGGCCATCAGGTAGACGACTCGCCAGCCCCGAACATCCAGATCGGCCACAGGGAGTATCCACACGGCCATACCCGATCCGAGCCCTGCGCTCAGAACGAGAACCGATGCCGCCCATGCACGGCTGCGAGCCGGCATTTCCTCGGCCGCGACCACAACGATCAGGATGCCAAGAGCAGTGGACATGCCCCGAGCCACCAGTTGAGTCGAGCCCAACATCCATAGCCCGGTCGACAATCCCCCGAGGACCGTGAAAGCACAGCTGCCCAGACCGGCGAGGATCAACAATGATTTCCTACCCCGGCGGTCGGCCAAGGCGACGGCGAACAAGGCGATGAGCACACCCGCGCGCACCCCGCCGAGCACCAGTCCTTGCGCCGTGTTGTCACGATGGAACTCGTCGGCGGCGAACGTGAGGGTCTGGGTGAGGACGGTGCCGAGGTAGCCATCCACGATCTGAATTGCGCACAGCAAGCCCAAGACGGTTGCGGCACGCGCCTCCAAGCGATCGGGTGGAGCCCACCAGTAGCCGTAGGAATCCCGGCGGTGCCTGAGAGCGTGAGCGACCAACGGCTGGAACAATCGTCCCCACACGGGTATCGCCAACGCGAATTCATGGGTCTCAGTGACCTCCCACGTCGACTCATCTTCGGAGGCGACCACATCGAGGTTTCGCTCGTAACGGCTGAAAGGACCGTGTTCGAGACCCCACCGGTCGTCGCCGGTGGATTGCTCGCCAACAATGTCGTCGCGAGGAATGCGAAGCCGGGAGAGTTGGGCGGCATCGCACACGAAGGTCCGGGACAGAGTCCTCATGGGGCGACGGCGAGTGGCACGAGGGAAGATGCTAGGCCGTGTGTCCTGATGTCGGCCTCATGTCCTACGCTGTGACTGATGCCGCACGGTTCAATATTTGATCAGGAGATCGTGGCCCGGCTGTCTCCATCGGCCAAACGCCTGCTCCGGCGGCCCCGACCCCGGATGCGCGGCGTGCTCCACAAGTGGGCGGCGATCCTCGCAATTCCGGCTGGGGTGGTGCTCACCATCGGCGCTTCAGGGATCCGTGCGTCGATCTCGATGGCGGTGTTCGCCCTCGGTGCCGTTGCCATGCTCGGCGTTTCCGCGATCGTCCATTCGCGCGATTGGCCGCCCGAGAGAGTCGAGATGCTGGTGCGGCTCGACCACAGCGCGATCTTTCTCACTTACGCCACAACGGCCACCCCGGTTGCTCTGCTGGGCCTCCATGGTCACGTGTCCACTTGGATGATGAGCGTGGTGTGGGTGGCGGCCACGGTCGGAATCGTCGCCGAGTGGGTGCCGGTTCATCCGCCGGCCGGCGTGGTGAACGCCGTCTACTTGTCGCTCGGATGGTCGATGCTCGTCTTCATCCCATGGCTGATCAAGGATCTCACCGTCGGCCAGTTGGTTCTGCTCTTCGTGGGCGGAGGGGCATACACCATCGGCGCAGTAGTCGTTGGCGCTCGCAAGCCCGACCCGTGGACCGACGTGTTCGGTTATCACGAGATCTGGCACGTGTTTGTGGTGATGGCAGTGTTGATGCACGGCCTGATGGCTTACTCTCTCGGTTGGTGACCATCTGAGGCTGAGGAGCGAATGTGAAATTCGGCATCTTCTACGAACACCAGCTACCACGTCCCTGGGACGACCGGTCCGAATACCAAATTCTCGCTGACGCCCTCGAGCAAGTGGAGCTGGCCGACAAGCTCGGATTCGACCACATGTGGGAAGTGGAGCATCATTTTCTCGAGGAGTACTCCCACTCTTCGGCTCCGGAAATCTTCTTGGCCGCGGCTTCGCAACGGACGTCACGGATTCGATTGGGTCATGGCATCTGCCTCACTGCTCCGCAGTTCAATCATCCGGCACGCGTGGCGGAGCGAATTTCCACACTCGACTTACTTTCGGGAGGAAGGGTCGATTTTGGATCTGGGGAGTCGTCCTCAGAGGCAGAATTGGGCGGATTCGGCGTGCCCTACGAAAGCAAGCGCGAGGCCTGGCTCGAGGGCTTGGAAGTTGCTGTGCGGGCAATGACCGAAACTCCTTTCAGCGGGCACGAAGGCAAGTGGGTCAACATGCCTCCCCGCAATGTGGTGCCCAAGCCGTTCCAGACGCCGCATCCCCCTCTGTGGGTGGCGTGTTCGCGTCACGACACGATCCTCTTGGCGGCCGAAAAGGGCATGGGCGCGCTGTCCTTCGCATTCATCGACCCCGAGGAAGCCAACCAGTGGGTCGTCGACTACCGGTCCACGATGGCTGAGAAGTGCGTACCGGTAGGCAAGGCGGTCAACCCCAACATTGCCTGTGTCACCCCGATGATGTGTCATCCAGATGAACGGCGAGCACTCGAGATGGGGCTCGAAGGAGGGAACTTCTTCGGTTACTCACTCGCCCACTATTACGTGTTCGGAGATCATCGGCCGGGGGCCACCGACGTATGGCGGGAATTCCAGGAAAAGCGTGCCGACCACGGATACGACCCCGCCGTCGCGCTTGCCGTCGAACAGGAGAAGCTCGGAGCAAAGGTTGCAGCCGGTGACAACACGGGACTTCGTGGAGCGGTCGGAACGCCGGACCAGATTCGTGACTTCCTGCGCCGATATGAAGACGCAGGAGTCGACCAGGTCATTTTCGTGATGCAGGCAGGCAAGAATCGACATGAAGACATCTGTGAATCCCTCGAAAGATTCGGCACTGAGATTCTGCCGGAATTCCGCGAACGGGAAGAGCAGGGTGCCGCGGCCAAAGCCGCGTCATGGCGACCCATCATCGAGGCCGCCATGGCCCGCCGCCCGGCCGACCCTCCGCCAGTGAGCGACGACTACGTCATACGCGCGATACCCAAACAACTGGTTGATGCGGGTGTGGGCGAATCCTTCGGCGTCAGCGAGGAATTGCTCGAAGAAGTGGCCGAGGATCGTGCTCTGGGAATAGTGAGGCCAGAGCGGGGGATCATCGGGTGAGTGCCTGACGGCCGACTCGACGCGCCACACTGTGTGGATGGAGTCTCAGTACCGAATTCAGAGAGTTCAAGAAGATGGCACACGGACGATCGATGTGGGGTCATCCAACTTGGCTGCTGATGTGCCGGGCTGCCCGGGTTGGGATTGCGCCCGGCTGCTGAGCCATTCCGGTCGCGTCTGGCATTCGGTCGCGCTGCACGTGGAAAGACTTGCCAGTGAAATGGTGCCTCGATCAGAGGTTCCGCTGGCCGAAGCCGGCGATGAGGTCGACTACGCGCGAAAGGCGCTGGCGCACGTTGTCGAAGCTCTGCAAGCGGCCGACCCGGACGCCCCGGTGTGGGCCTGGGCCGGTGATGGCACGGTCAGGTTCTACCTGAGGCGAATGCACCAGGAGACTCTCGTTCACCGCATCGATGCCGAAATGGCGGCTGGTCTGGCTTCGCATGTCAACGGCGACGATGCTGCCGACGGCGTCGACGAACTGATGCGGGTCGTCCTGCCGGCCAGGACCGCCACGCCGCCCGGAGGTTCCATCCACTTGCACCGAACCGATGGGGAAGGGGAATGGTCGGCGAAGGCAGTCGATGGGCGCATCGTGACATCGCTCCATCATGAAAAGGCCGACGTGGCAATTCGAGCGGGTGCCACGGATTTGCTGTTGGCACTGTGGCAACGTCGTGATCTGGAAGGACTGGAGATCTTCGGTGACCGGTCGATAGCAGAGGAATGGATGGATCTCTCGACATGACCGAACGGTCCGACGACAAACCGATGGCGTTGGAGGGGGGCAGCACGCTCGACCAGCTGATGCCGGTCATCTTGTTCATCGTTTTGTTCAACGTGGTCAACATCACCGCGGCGGTCATCGCGGCCACGATGTGGTCGATAAAGGCTGCTGTGTCGCGACGGAATCGCGGCCTCAGCATTGGTTGGTGGTTGCCCACGGTCACCGTCTACCTGATCGCCAGATCAGTCATCACGATCATGGTCGATCATGATGTGATCGACTTCGGCATCAGCTCGAAAGCCGTCTACTTCGGAATCGGATTCGTCACCAAGATTCTGGTGGGTGTCGCGGTCGCGATCACCATTCTCGTGGGGAAGCCAGTTTTGGCTTGGGCGGTGCCCAAGGTTGTGGATCTCCACGATGACGTGTTGGACAATCCGGTCTACCTCCGCACAATGGCCACGGCCACGTGGATGATCGTTGTCTATGAGATTGGTTCCGGCATCTGGGACATTTGGTTGTTCAACAATTCCGGCTTCAATCTGTTCTTTCTCACCAGGAGTGTTTCCAACTTCGTGGTTTCGTTTGTGGCCATCACCATCGGGATCATGTTCATCGACCGTCGACTGGAACCGCTCGACAAGTATCCAGGCATAACGGAAGTGCTCGAGTCGTCGGGTCGTCTGCGCGGATGACCCATCCGGTCGTCCAAAGTCCCCATGGTCCTCACGGACCCATGGTTGTGCTTCACGATCATCTCGATGGGGGAGTGCAACCCCAAACCATCATCGATCTTGCGAGCAAGGCCGGCATCTCCACTCCGTGCGACGATGCCCGGGCGTTGTCAGAGTGGCTCACGATCACACCGGGCATGGACTTTCGCGAGGCGTTTTCGCGCTTCGATCTGGTGATCTCGGTGATGCAGACCAGCGAGGCCCTCAGACGAGTGGCCCGAGAAGCGGCAGTGGATCTTCGAAACGACGGCGTGGTCTACGCGGAGACACGCTTTGCACCGCTGAGCCATACCGCGGCCGGCCTTTCACCCCACGAGGTGATCTCCGCGGTCAACCAGGGCTTGGCAGATGTGACCGACGAATCGTTCGATGCTGCTCTCATCGCCTGTGCGCTCAGAGAACGGTCGGTTGCCGAGTCGGTATCGACCGCCGAGGTCGCAGCCGCCCACGCCGGTGACGGAATCGTTGCGTTCGACCTGGCGGGGGGCGAGGTCGGCCACCCGGCGAGCGAACATGTCAGGGCCCTGTCAATCGCCAAGGAAGGCGGACTTGGGATCACGGTTCACGCCGGGGAGATGGATGGAGCGCATCAGGTGGCCGATGCTTTGGATACCTGCGGGCCGGATCGGATCGGTCACGGTTGGCGATTGATCGACGATTGCGAAGTCATCGATGGTCGCATCGTGGCCCTGGGACCAACCGCGACACGGGTCCGTGACTCGGCCATTCCCCTCGAAATCTGTCTCACCTCGAATGCGTGCCTCGGCATGCCGGTTGGCGAACACCCGTTGCGAATGCTGTTTGACGCCGGTTTCAGGGTCACGCTCAGCCCCGACGACCGAAGTATCACCACCACATCGACGAGCCGTGAGAATGACCTGGCCGCGGTGCACCACGGCTTCTCCCGCACAGAGTTGGCTGCGGTCAATGAAAGAGCAGCTCTGAGTGTGTTCGGTTCCGACTCCCTCAAGGCGACTCTCTCTTCACACGTGACCTCGGGTTGGGATGTCCGCCCGGCCCGCTTGGTCCACTTGGCCAGGCGAAAGGTGTGGGAGGCAGCAAAATCAGCCGGAACCTACTTGCCTGATGAGTGGGGTAGCGACGGATTCATCCACCTGTCGTGTTTGCACCAAGTGCTATCCGCGGCAAATTCGTTCTACCGGGGCGCCACCGATCTTGTTGCGCTGGTGCTCGATGCCCACATGCTGTCGAGCTCCCTCGTCTGGGAGGACGGCACCGGCACGATTGAGACGTTCCCGCATCTCTATTCAGCGCTCACCACCGAAGCTGTTCTTGCCGAGATCGACCTGGTCCCCTCGGTTGATGGTTCGTTCCTACTGCCGCCGAGATTGGTCACGGCGGCGCGCCGCTGAACCGTACGAGGTTGTGATCGACACTTTCCGAGT
>CAZHMP010000032.1:0-17859 GCA_964533595.1 uncultured Acidimicrobiales bacterium
CTGATTGATCTTCCCCCCGGCACCGGCGATATCGCTCTGTCTCTCGCACAGTTCCTGCCGCGAGCCGAGGCCTACGTGGTGACCACACCCAACCCCGCGGCCCAGACTGTTGCCCAGCGTGCGGCGTTCATGTTCGAACAGACCAAGATCGACGTCAAGGGCGTCATCGAGAACATGGCTTGGTTCACCGGCGACGACGGCAAGCGGTATCACCTTTTCGGCAGTGGTGGGGGAGCGGCACTCGCTGAGAGGTTCGACGTGGAAATGATCGGCCAAGTGCCCATGCAGATCGCCATGAGAGAGGGTTCCGATACCGGTCATCCGATCGTGGGCGAGGATCCTGACGCTGAGGCGTCTCTTGTGTTCGCACAGATGGCAGAGTGGGTGGTCAATCACGCGCCGAGCAAGCGCGGTCACCCCGAACTCAAGCTCATCTGACCCATCTCGACCAGGAGACACCCGTGGATATTCGAATCGGTGTAAGTGAAACACCCCGCGAGATCACCATGGCGCTTGCCGCCGACACAGATCGGAACGAGGTGAAGGATGCGGTGGCCGCAGCGTTGGCCGGCGCCTCCGACACGCTTTGGCTCGTGGATGACAAAGGCCGTGACATCGCAATTCCAGCGGCAAAAATCGCCTACGTGGAACTCGGACCGGACAGCGACATCAACCCGATCGGCTTCGGCTGACGCAGCCGGGATAGCCGCTCATCTCATGGGGGCGGCTCTGGTCGTATCCTGAGCAAGTGCCAAGTTTCGATCAGCTGGCCCGCTCCCAGACCAACCTTGACGACGAGGAGATTGCCCATCTGCAGCGATTGGTGGGCTCCTGGTCGCTCTTGTGTGATCTCTCGTTCGCCGACCTACTGCTCCACGTAGAGGTTGATGGCGATCAGTCGGCGTTTGTAACGGTTGGTCATCGCCGCTCGGTCACGGGTCCAACTGTTCGACAACGTGATCCGGTGGGCACGATCACCGAGTCGTCCAGTCAACCGTTGATGGCGAGAGCGATTCTGCAGGGTCGACAGTTCGAAGGTCTGGCACCGTTCCCGAACCCCGCGCTGGTGTCGATGAGCGACGAGGTGGTTGAGGAGGCGATTGGCCAGCCGCTGTTCGGGAGCAGGGTGGTCGTCGAATACGTGCCTGTCCGATTTGGTGAGAGACAGATCGCGGTCATGACTCGTGAGTCGGCCCCGAGCCTCATGCGGCAGCCAAGTCTGTTGGAACGCACATACAGAAATGTTTGGCAGCGACTGGCCGAAATGGTGATGTCGGGAGAATTCCCGTCCGCCACGCGGGAAGGCGCGGGCGAGTATCGCGAACCGCGGGTGGGCGATGGATGCGTCTTGCTCGATCGCGAGGGGCGAATCGAGTTTGCTTCACCCAACGCGGTGTCGGCGTTTCATCGACTTGGGGTGGCCGAGAACCCGGGGCGTCACACGCTCGGTGAGCTCGGTATCGATGATTCGGTGGTAAGTCGCGGTTTCGCGTCTCACCACAGCACGGTGGCGGAGCTGCAGCTGGGCCAGGAACTGAGCGTGATAGTCAGGTGCCATCCGCTGCTCGAGAGCGGACGCGCAACGGGGGCCCTGCTGCTCACCCGCGACATATCTGAGCTGCGCATTCGAGATCGACTTCTTCTGTCTCGTGATGTCACGATTCGTGAGATCAATCATCGAGTGAAGAACAATCTTCAGACCATTCAGGCTCTCTTGCGCATGCAGGCCCGTAGGGCATCCTCTGCCGACGCAAAATCGGCGATAAGTGATTCGGCTCGCCGAGTCGGTGCCATAGCGCTGGCCCATGAGAAGTTGTCGGCCGACGCCGCCGATGAGGTTGATTTCGATGACGTTGTGGCGGGAATTCTGGGAATGATCGAGGTCGGTACAGGATCGCTCGATGCTCCACCGAGGGTCACAGTCGTCGGTCGGCTCGGCACGTTGCCGGGAGAGTTCGCGATGCCCTTGGCTGTTGTGTTGGCCGAGTTGGTCCAGAATTCCATCGATCATGCCGGCCACGATTGCGTGGTGTCCGTCGATTTGGAGGCCACCTCTCACCAGTTGCGATTGCGAGTGGTGGACGATGGGCCGGGACTTCCCGACGGATATTCGCTCGACCGTGATGCGGGCCTTGGGCTCACCATCGTGCGAACTCTCGTCGTGCAGGATCTTGGTGGGGCGATCAGTATTCAGTCGCGCAGCGGTGGTCCGATGGGGTGTGAGGTTGAGGTGAAGGTGCCCCGCGTGACTTCACCAATGCCGCTCGGATGAGCACAACGTCACTCGGTTGAACAACAGATCGAGAGGTGTGGTCAGAGCCGCTTTGCTCTGAGCCGACGGCGAATCCCGCGACGTTCGTCTTCGGTCGTGCCGCCCCAAACGCCTGTGTCCTGGTTGGTGGCGATAGCAAATTGAAGGCAGTCGGAGCTTGCCAGACATCCAATGCAGACTTCTTTGGCGTTGGCGATTTGAGTGACGGCGGGACCGGTTGTTCCCACCGGGAAGAACAGGGCGGGGTCTGTGTCTTTGCATGCAGCGTTGATTCTCCAATCGATGCTTGCAGCGTCCACGTCGAAGCTAATTGCCATCTTGCCCCCTTGTTTGCGGTCCGGATTGGGTGCCGGCCGTCTCTACGATTTCGTCGGGGTACCTGTCCCTGACGATCGGAATAATAGGAACCGGTTCTACCTTTGGCAAGGACTTCCTGCACACAGTTTGTGAAATATTTCGCGATTTGTGGATCGTCCGGGTTGTGTCGATGGAATCACTGAAGTGATTGGAGACGCTCTTGCCACCAGATGAGGCTCACCACACGCGAGACTTGATACATGACGTTGGTGATAGCGCATCGAGGAGCATCGGCCGCAGCCGCCGAGAACACTCTCCCGGCATTCCGGCTGGCGGGTGAGCTTGGCGCCGACTGGGTCGAACTGGACGCTCGCCGGTCACAGGACGGGATGGTGGTCGTGAGCCACGATGCCTGCCTGCCCGATGGTCGGATGATCGTGAATACCAACAGCGATGACCTGCCGGCTTCAATGCCCAACTTGGCCGAAGCGCTCGAGGAGTGCGAACCAATGGGCGTCAACATCGAGATCAAGAATCTTCCTGACGAGCCCGACTACGACTCTGAGCATGTGGTGTCGGAGGCGGTAGCAGGTTTGGTCCAGGCCTATCTCGGGGTTGAAAGGGCGTTGGTCACCAGTTTCAACATCGACGCACTCGACCGGCTCAAGGCAGTGGATCCCACCATTCCTTGCGGCTGGCTCACATTCGACGTGGGTGATCCGGCCTCGGCCATCGGTCGTGCAGTGGCCCATGGCATGGCGACCATCAACCCCTACGACGCCACGGTCGATGCCGCCTTTGTGAGCAGGGCCCACGATGCAGGTATTGGCATGAATGTGTGGACGGTGGACGACCCCGAGCGCATCGCTCGGCTTTGCGAATTCGGCGTGGACGGCATCATCACCAACGTGCCCGACGTTGCCAGATCCGTGCTCGATCGCCTTACGGCATGACCAGCCACATGTGATTGGCGGTCCATGTGAATCGCAGTCGCCGGCTCGCTCCGATGTGGTCGCCATCGACCTGATACGGGATGGGTGGATCGGCCTCGATGACCAGCGATCTCACTCCGGTACGAACATCGACCGAACGGCGCTGGCGAATATCGCGGCCGGTCAGAGCTGACAGGACCACAGGTGTGAGGGTTGGAAGCGACAGTTTCTCCAACGTCACCACCGCCAGCGGCTGGTCGAGCGCTGCATCCTCAACCAGATCGAAGGGGCGGCTACCGAGATACGTGTAGGGGTTGGCATTCATCACCACGGTGAAGAATCCGGTGGCGAGATGCGAGCCGTGGGGGTCGAGTACTCGGATTGGCGGGTTGCGGCGGTCGAAGTGACGAAACCACGTGTCGATAGCGGCATAGATGAACAGCGGATGCCCGGCCCATCTCTTCCAAGGCCCGCGTTTCTCGACTTGTTCAACGACCGCGGCGTCGAAACCGACGCCACAATGGAACAGGAAATAGCGACCTTCCACCGCACCGAGCCCGATGCGTTTCACCGCACCGCGGCGGAGAGCGTCAATGATTACTTCGGTGGCCTCGAGCGAGTCGTCGGGGAGACCGAGGATGCGAGCGAACACATTTGTGGAGCCACCCGGCAGCGGAGCCAGCGCGGTGGTGCTGCCCGCCAGCCCGTTCGCCGCCTCGTTGAGAGTGCCGTCGCCTCCCAGAACCGCCACGACGTCGTAACCATCGCGCGCCGCTGATTGAGCGAGGCGAGTGGCGTGACCGCGGCGGCTGGTTTCTGCTGTTGAAACGTCATGTTCTGCCGAGAGAGCCTGATGAATGAGGACGCGGCGGCGCGCCGTCACCGAGGAAGCGGCCGAATTCACGATTAGAAGGATTCGCAGGATTCCATCCCCGAGCACGATTGGAAGAAATTTTGACGCTAGCACCGGCGCCGGAATAGGCAATCTTGGCGTGGGCTGGCAAACTGCCGCCCATGAAGGTTGTCGTATGTGTCAAACAGATACCAGATCCCGCAGATCCCGGTGAATTGGATCCCGAAACCAAGACGCTGAAGCGTGATGTCAAGCTCATTCTGGACGAGTCCGACTCCTACGGGGTTGAGATGGCTCTCCAGTTGGTGGACGACGCCGGTGAAGGTGAGGTGCACCTCGTGTCGATGGTGCCCGACAACCAAGTCTCGGGATTACGAACCGCTCTCGCCATGGGTGCCGGCAGTGCAAGTCTGATCAGCGACGAGTGTCTGGCCGGCTCCGACGCGCTCGGCACCGCCAAGGTGCTGGCCAAGGCGATCGCCGCCCAGGAGCCCGATCTCGTGTTGTCTTCCACGGAATCGAGCGACGGCTACACGGGCACCGTTCCGGTCCAGGTGGCCGAACTTCTCGGTCTGCCATCCGTCACGTTTGCCAAAGAAATCGAGATCGACGGTTCCACCGCGAAGGTGAAGCGTCAGACCGAGGCCGGCTACGACGACGTCGAGTGTCCTCTGCCGGCCGTAGTGTCGGTAACCGCGGGCGTGGTTGAACCTCGTTACCCATCGTTCAAGGGCATCATGGCTGCGAAGAACAAGCCGGTCACCGAACTCACCGCCGAGGCGTTGGGAATCGATGCAATCGAAGTCGGTTGGGCGGGAAGCCGCCAGGAGATAGTCGATATTTCCGCAGCTGCGGCCCGCGAGGCCGGAGAGATCATCGAAGACGAGGGAGACGCCCACGAACGCATCGTGGCCTTCCTCGACGAACTCAAGGTTCTGTGAGGGAGACTGCTATGGGACTGGACAAGATTTGGGTGTTTGCCGAGGGTCGCGACGATGCGGTTGCCACCATCAGCTTGGAGATTCTGGCCAAAGCGCGTGAGTTGGCCGACACGGTTGAGGTCTTCATGGCCGGCGACGGCGACGATTACGCCGAGGAGCTTGGTGCTCATGGCGCGTCGACTGTCTACGCCACGGGCGATCTCGGCGGGTCGCTGCAGGGAGCCTCGGTGGCTTCCGCTGTGGCGGCCGGCTTGGAGTCGGGCGATCTCGAAGCGCCGGACGCATATTTGTTGGGTACCACCCAGGACGGCCGCGACGTGGCCGGCCGCCTATCGGTCAAGCTCGACGCTCCGGTGATCACCAACGTCGTTGATCTCGAGCTCGACGGCGACTCGATCGTTGGGACCGAGCCGGTTTTCGGCGGGTCCACCAATGTGAAGACCCGTTTCACCACCGACGCGCCTCCGATTTTTCTGGTGCGACCCAAGTCTTTCGAGGCTGAATCGGTGGACGGCGACGAAGCCGACGTCGAGGACCTCGACGTCCCCGACGTTGGTGCCACCGGTGCCGCGAAAATTGTCGAAAGCTTTGCCGAGGTCACCGAGGGACCCAAACTCGACGAGGCGGCAATTGTCGTCTCCGGTGGACGCGGGCTGGGTAGTCAAGAGGCCTACGCGATGGTGGAGGATCTGGCGAAAGCCCTGAAGGCGGCGCCTGGCGCGACTCGTGCCATCGTCGATGCCGGATGGGTTCCCTACAGCTTCCAGGTCGGACAAACCGGCAAGGTAGTGAAGCCTTCGGTGTATGTGGCTTGTGGAATCTCTGGCGCCACCCAGCATCTCGTCGGGATGAAGGGTTCGAAGAACATCATTGCCATCAACAAGGATTCCGAGGCTCCGATCTTCGCCGTTGCCGATCTGGGAATCATCGGCGATGTTCACAAGGTGATGCCCAAGTTGATAGAGGCACTTCAGAACAGGTGATTGGAGGACACCCTCGGTGACCCGACGAAGCAGGGAGACCGAGGCCGTCCAAGCCGGCCATTTCATCGACTCCAGAGACGGCGCGATCGTGCCGCCGATTCAACTCTCCACAACCTTCGCCCGGGGCGACGACTACGAACCCGTGGGCGACCACGTCTACAGCCGTTACGGGAGCCCCACCGTCGCGACTCTCGAATCCCTCGTAGCGCGCCTCGATAGTGGCGTGGATGCCAGGGTGTTCTCCTCTGGCATGGCCGGGTTTGCTGCCGTCTTGGAGAGCGTCGAGCCGGGAGGCCATGTTGTGGCTCCCGATGTGATGTATCACGGCGGCCAACAGTGGTTGCGTCGGCTCGAGCGGCTCGGCCGCATTCGTCTCACCCTGTTCAATGCGGTTGATCCCGACGCCTTGATGAGCGCAGTCGAGCCCGGTATCACCGATCTCGTCTGGATCGAGACACCGGTCAATCCCACTTGGGACGTGATCGACATTCGTGCGGCGGCGGTGATCGCGCACGCGGCGGGAGCCGAACTCGCGGTTGACGCCACCGTCACGCCCATCACCACGACGCCCATTGATCTGGGCGCTGATCTCACATTTCACGCTGCCACCAAGGCCTACAACGGTCACTCCGATATCACCGGCGGCATAGTGGTCGCGGCTCAACCGACCGCTCGGTGGAATGAAATCTGTGCGGCCCGCGATCTGGGTGGTGCGATTCTGGGCCAGTTCGAGGCGTGGCTGTTGATGCGCGGACTTCGCACACTCCATCTCAGAGTCGACAAGTCATCTTCGAGCGCTCAGGTCATCGCCGAGTATCTCCATGCACACTCAGCGGTGAGATCGGTTCGGTATCCGGGACTTGTGCAGGACCCGGGGCACGAGATCGCGGTCGCGCAAATGTCGCGCGGGTTCGGCTCGATGCTGTCGTTTCGGGTCGAGGGCGGGTTCGAAGCGGCCCGGCGAGTCGCCACCACCACCGAGTTGTTCATTCCGGCGACATCGCTCGGCGGCGTCGAGAGTCTGATCGAGCACAGGGTGGCGGTGGAACCACCCGAATCGATTGTGCCCGACGACCTGCTTCGAGTCTCGGTGGGCATCGAACCGGTTGACGAGTTGATTGCCGACCTCGATCAAGCTCTCGGAGGTGCTTGATCCCCGGACCGGTTTGTATGGTCAGGAATCTCCGGAGGATCTGCGACGAGCGATCAGCTCGATCTCGATGTCTGACCCGAGGGGTAGCGAGGCCACCCCAATTGTGGTGCGGGCCGGATAGGGCTCAGCGAATCGATGGGAGTAGGCGTCATTCATCTCTTGGAAGTCGGCCATGTCGGTGAGGTAGACGTTGACTTTCACCACGTCAACGGGTCCAAGGCCGGCGGAGTCGAGCACAGCGAAGAGGTTGTCGAAGCATTGATTGGTGCGATTAGCGACTGAGCCGAGAGCGAGCGCACCTGTCTCGGGATCCAAGGGCGTCTGCCCGGAGCAAAACACGATCGGGTCGCTGTCGATGCCGTGGGAGTACGGTCCCACCGCGGTGGCGTTCGCGCTGGTGAGTGGCTGACGCATGGCTGAATCTTTCCACGGTAAGCGGCCCCAGAAGGTGACGAAATCCACAGGAAAGCCACAGGTTTTCCCAATTTCCTACTCTGCCGGGTCGTCCCAACACTTGAAGACACATTTTCGATGAATTCGTGGCTGAAACGCAAGAATCGCCCTAGCGGGTAAACCGCTGGAGCGATGTGATTTGTCCTTCTTATCACACCTGATTGTTCGGTGTCGGATCCAGCGGCAGATTTCTGGCAATATTTCCGAAATTTCTTGAGCGGTTCACTATCGGCGGTCGAGGGGGCGACTCAGAGCGAGCTTTCCCCAAGTTGTCCACAGAGGCTCAAACGAGCGGCCAAGGCCATCTTCGACCGCCTGTTTCGTCATCGGGAAATCGTCCGATTTCGAGTAGATCAGTGGTTCGACTCATCACCGCGTCACGCTCGTCGGCGTCGAGAAGCAGAGCCGCTTCGGTTGGGAGACCCCGGTCCACCAAAGAGGCCAGGTCCTCGAAATCGCGGCCGGGAATCTCTTCGCCGACAAAATCCCAGATGACGGTCCGCAGTTTGAAGTCGGCGTGGAGGGCAACGCCGTGATCGATGGCGTGGATCCGACCATCAATTCCATGCAGACAATGGCCAGATTTCCTGTCGGTGTTGTTGATCACGAGATCCAGAGCACATATTCGTCGAAACTCGTCGTCGTGCGCAGGGCCGGCCTCGTGGAGGGTGAAGTAATGCTCCTCGAAGTGGGACGGCATGAATAGTTGAAGCGAACCAATACCGGCGGGAAGGTCGGCGCGTGAGATGGTCGGCGGCACGAGTCCCCACCCGAGGCTCTCGGAGATGTGAAAGGTCGCAATCTCGCGCTGGTAAAGACCGTTCGGAAAATCCCAAAGCGGACGCTCACCGCGGAGAGGTTTGTAGATCGCCTGCGCCGCCAGCCCGTCATGCTCGATGTCGACGAGGAATGTGGCATTTGACGAGTACGGCATTCGACCGCGCAGCTCGACCGTCCCATCGGCGAGTAGTTGCAATGCTCGCGGGGTGTCGATCGGTGCACGATCCAGGAATGGCGAATCAGGCGGCGTCACTTGCTTAGTTGTGGCACGGGCACCAGTCGGCGTTGGATGTCTCGAGGGGCCTACCGCAGTACGGGCACGGCGGCCTGCCGGCGGCGACGATCGTGCGCGCTCGACTCACCAGGCCGGCGACTTGTTCACGGCTGAGCGTGAATCGGGCGCGTGCCGGTTCCAAATCTTCTTCGTCGGTGTCTGGAAGCTCCTCTGCCACGACAATCAGACGGTCGATTTCCTTGGCGTACGCCACCCCCATCGAACCGACGGTCCACTCTGGCACGACTGGTTCTCGCAGACTCAGATCGGTTGGCAGCTCCGAGAGTTCTGCATCGGGGAGGTCGTCGAGCATCCGTTCGAGATAGTCGGCAAGTGCCGACACTTGCTGCTTTTCGATCTTGAGCGAGACGAATTGCCCCTCACCGCGGCACTGAAGGAAGAATGCTCGTTGACCGCGCGGGCCGAGGGTGCCCACCGTGATGAACTCCAAGTTCTCGAAATGGAATGACTCTGCCTGGCTCATGATGGTGCCAGCGCTCGAAGGTCGTCACCGGTTGAGTTGACCGCCAGCACGATCGGGCCGTCGGGGGAGTGCAGAATCGCGGTGATCGAGCACGGCGACACGACAATTCGCTGGAACAAGTCGAGGTGAGAGCCCACGGCTCCGGCGACAATGGCCTTGATCACGTCGGCATGTGACACGGCCACGATCGTCTGACCCGCATGCTGGGAAACGAGCGATTGCACGCATTCGCCCGCACGGGTTTGCATACCGGAGAACGACTCGCCGCCGGGGAACGTGAATCCGCTGGGGTATCGCTGCACGGTGCGCCAAGCGTTGAGTCTGCGAAGATCGCCAAGCTTGCGGCCGGTCCACTTCCCGAAGTCGCATTCGATCAGGCCGGCTGCTTTTCGCACCCGGAGCCCTTTTGCACGCGCTATGGGAGCCGCGGTCTCCCTGGTTCGTTCCATCGGCGATGCGTAGATCGCGGCCACCGAGGGCAGTAGAGCAATTCGGGCTGCGACGGCTTCCGCCTGTGCCACGCCCTGCTCGGAGAGATGAAGGCCCGGGGCGCGACCCGGCAGAACAGAACCGGTGGTCGGGGTCTGCCCGTGCCTGACCAGAAGAACGAGAGTTGGTTTTGTGGACTTTGATGATGACGCCATGGTTGGCGCTCAACGTAGCCTGCTGCACGTGGAAGCGGAAGGTCGACAAGTGCCAGATGCAGTTGCCCTGGAGGAGCTGGAACGCGATGTCGTTGCGTGTCGCGCATGTCCCCGATTGGTCGAGTGGCGAGAGGAAATCGGACGTGTGAAGCGCGCCGCCTACCGCGACGACGACTATTGGGCCCGGCCGGTTCCCGGGTTCGGAGATCCCGCGGCTCGTCTGTTGGTTGTGGGGTTGGCGCCGGCCGCTCACGGCGCCAACCGAACAGGCAGGATGTTCACCGGCGACCGTTCGGGAGATTGGCTCTATCGGGCGCTTTGGCGTGCCGGATACGCATCGCAACCTGAATCCATCGCACGATCCGATGGGTTGGTGTTGACAGACGCGTGGGTGACATCGGCGGTGAAGTGCGCACCTCCCGCCAACAAGCCGAGCACCGAGGAACGCGATAGTTGTCGCCCTTTCTTCGCACGCGAGCTGGCCGGGCTGAGCAACGTGAAAGCCGTCGTGGTGCTCGGGTTGTTCGGTTACCAGGTTGCCTGCCGGGAGTTCGGCATCAAACCACGCCCGAAGTTCGGACACGGAGTCGAGGTCCCGATGAACGGCGGTCGAACGATGTTGTGCAGCTACCACGTGAGTCAACAGAACACATTCACCGGTCGCCTGACGGAATCGATGCTCGATTCGGTGTTCTCTCGTGCCGCGGAAATCTGTGCCGGATGATCATTTAGCCCCACGCGCCGAGTGATTGACAGGGCCGGTCGACCCTTCCGCTACCTGCGGAAATAGGCCGAATGCACTCAATTGGCTTCAACTTCGCGGGTTTCGCGAATTTGGGCTTTGGTTGCGGCATTCACGCGTCGAATAACACCGCATGATCCACAACGCGGCCCGAGACGGCGAACACAGGTTCAACTCCGAAAGTGAGCTCACCCTCGATCTGACCGATGGGTCCGGGGCGCTGGTCGAAGATTTCGCCGACTCCAATCCGGAAGGGGTGAGGCTGTTGTTGGCGGCCTTGGACCTGACTAGCGGTGATCGCGTCATCCCGGCGGATTCAGCGCCCGTTTTCGATCTCGCCATGTATCGAGCCACGGGCAGCGTTCATCTGGCAGAACTGTTCTGCCGGGAGTTTCGAATCCACGGATGAGTCAGGTGCAAAGCGCGATCGCATCGCCTCGGACCCGAGCCGAGTGATGGTCGAGTGATCCGGTAGCCTCCTTGCCGTGATCGACTCTCCAAGGAAGTCTCGTCGGGCGATTTTTGCGGGTCTGCTGGCTCTGGTTCTGCTGGCATCCGCGTGCAGCTCGAGCAACGACCCCAAATCGTGGACCGACGCCGGAATCGACGGCAACGTTCGCCCCAATTTCGTGGATGCCTGCAAGGTGGCCAACACGGGTAGCGGCCAACTCACCGACCAGCAGGCCAACAGCTACTGCACCCAGGCGTTCGAAGCGCTCGTCGACTACTACGGCGGCCAGATCACCCAGCCGGGAAACGTGCTCCAGGACAGTGCAAGCGTCACGGAGGGCAGAGATTTCGCGGCATTCCTGAAGCTTGATAGCGATCTCCGCAAGGACCCGACCTCGATTCCCCCGGAGATAACCAGCATGCTCAGCGACATTGCGAAGGCAGTCACCAACTGATGGAGAGTCCGCCGTCGCTCGACCTCGATTTCGTCCGCCGGCAGTTCCCAGCGTTCTCTCATCCGAACACGAGACACTGGGCGCATCTGGAGAACGCCGGCGGAAGCTATGTCCCCAGCCAGGTGATCGACAAGGTCACCGAATTGTTCTCGTTCAGCAAGACCCAGCCCGGCTGGGACTATGCGGCATCGAAAAGTGCGGCGAGTTCGATGGACCGATCCCGCCGGCTCCTGGCTGCCACCCTGAATGCCGACGCGGACGAGATCCATTTCGGCCCATCGACGTCGCAGAACACGTATGTTCTGGCTCGGGCGCTGCGGCATGCGTGGGAGGCCGGTGACGAGATCATCGTCACCAACCAGGACCACGAGGCAAACGTCGGAGCGTGGCGGCGTTTGGAGGAGACCGGGATTGTCGTGAGGCAATGGTCGATCGACCCGGTCACTGGATTGCTCGATGTGGGAGATCTTTCAGATCTACTCAGCTCGCGAACAAGGCTGGTGGCGGTCACCCACGCGTCAAATGTCGTGGCCACCATCAACCCGGTTCGTCAAATTGCCGATCTGGTGCACGCGGTCGGTGGACTGGTGGTGGTCGATGGCGTGTCGTATGCCCCCCACTCACTCGTCGACGTGAAGGCGTTGGACTGCGACATCTACCTCTACAGCACCTACAAGACGTTCGGCCCCCACATCGGCTTGATGTACACGAGGCGAAGTCTGCTCGATTCGATTCATCATGAAGGCCACTATTTCAACGAGCCCAATGTCTCGACGCGTCTCACGCCGGCCGGCCCCGACCATGCGGAGATCGGTGCGTCGGGCGGCATCGTCGACTACTACGACGCTGTGTACTCCCATCATTTCGGTTCCGGCTCCGACCTGTCCACGATCGAGCGCTTGGGCAAGGTGTTCGCCCTGTTTGCCGACCATGAGCAGCAACTGATGAAGCCCGTGGTCGACTTCCTCGTGGGGCGAGACGACATCACTCTGGTAGGTAGCCAATCAGCCGATCACGGTGTGCGTGCCCCGACGTTCGGCTTCTACAGCTCGAAGGTCTCTTCGGCCGAAATCTACGCCGCACTTATCGACGCTGAGGTGGCGTGCGGTCATGGCAATTTCTATGCGCATCGTCTGGTTTCGGCGCTGGGTCTCGACCCTCAGGATGGCGTCGTGCGCCTGTCGATGGTCCACTACAACACCCTCGACGAAATAGACCGAGCCCTCCAAACCCTAAACCTGTTTTTGTGAGTCTTAAGTGCTGCCCAGGCAGCACTTAAGACTCACAAAAACGGCTTGGTGGGGGGATTGGGTTAGGGGCGGGTGGGGAACTGAGGAGATTCGGTTCGTGTTCGCTTGAGTTCCCAAAAACCATCGATGCTCATCATTGCGATCAGCGCGTCCCACATGGCGAGTGATTCCTCGTGGGGCGGCACTTTGGTGATGACCGGGCCGAAATAGCCCTGCTTCACGCCGATCCGGTCCTCGAACGCGATGATTGGAGTGCCGACATCGTCTCCGGTGAGGGCCAGCCCGGCGTCCATCCGTGAACGAATTTCGACGTCCCACTTTTCGTCGTCGAAGGCTGCCGCGTGTTTCGGATCGAACCCGGCCGATTCCAGTACGTCAGCTGCAGTGAAATCCCTGTCTTGATCGTGATGGATGCGTCGACCACATTCCCAATAGAAATCGAACACGGCGTCGTCGCCCTCGGTGACACGAATCGATTCCATGACCCGCAACAGCCGGTGGGTGAAGAAGAGCCGCTCGTGATACGGCGAGTCGGGGTCCGGTTGGTTCTTGAAGAACAGACTTATCGGTTGCCATTTGATGTGGAGGTCGCGCGCCGGCTTGATCTCGTCGACGACCCAACGGGCCGTCACCCAACACCAGGGTCAAATGGGGTCGATCCAGAATTCGATTTCGTGGACTTCTGCAGCGGGGGAGGTTGGTGTCACGTGTGGATTCAACCTCGTGTGCCAGCCGGTATTCCAACTCGGGCGGCGCCTTGAGCCCACTCGGGCCAGCGGTCGCGACTCTTTTGAGCAAGACGATGGAGCAGGGCGATTGCGCCCGGGTCGTCATCACCGGGCCGAGTCTCGATGGCGCCGTCGCGCACCATGGCGTCGATCACTGCCCGGCCGAGGTCGGTTCGCACGATTGTGAGCGTCCAATCGGTTTCGTTGCCGATCCCGCCGGTTGAGATGTCGGCGTGCTCGGCGGCGAAGTCGGGGCAGTGGAGGCACCCCGTCCTTGTCCAGGCGTGGCATTCCTTGAGGTTGATCTCGTGGTACTGGCCGTCTTTGGTCCAGATTTGGAACACGCCCTTGATGTTCATCTTGGCAATGTTGTCTCGCCGTAGGCCGTACTTGACCTCGAAGAGCTCATCAAACATCGAGTCGTCGAACGACTTGGAACAAAGCAGGCCGATGTTCAATTTGAACGGCTTGGAAACCTTGCCGATCTTGCGGTGCCACATGACCGGGGCCACTGAGGTTTGGCAACTCATGCCAACCAATGCCAGTCGATCGAGTCCCTTCTCGCGGGCCTCGTCGAAGGCCATCGTGTTGGCCGAGTATGTGTAGCGACTTCCGGCGCCTCGCATCACTTCATCTCGATTGGTGGCCACCATCGGGTGAGCCTTCCAGCCGGGGTCGCCGTTGGGCAGAGGCTCCACCCCACTGGTGAGAGCGCCGTTGATGATGTCGTTCTCGAGGCACCAGATGAGGATCGCCGACACGAGCCCACCGTCTTGACCCGTTTCGTAAACGAAATCGTCGGAAGCCCTGGTGAGGAGAATGTCGGAGTAGATGCCGGCTGTCTCATCCGGTCGACGTTCGCGGGCATGAAGGTGAGCATCGGCTTCCGGCTCCCACATGCGAAACCGCGGGCAGGCGCGGGTGCAGGAGGTGCAGCCCTTCTGGCCGTGGACACAGTCGTCGATGCCGAGCTCATCCTCGAGGTGAAATGGGCGATATGCGCCAGGTTCGTGTTCGTAGCCGATCACGTCGTGAGGGCAGGCGATGACACATCCGGCACAGCCCGTGCAAAGTCCGCTGGTGATGACCTCGGAGTGGAGTTCCTTCCACTGGTGGGTCCAGCGTTCCTTCTTGGTTGCCGGTGCGGGGCTGTCTGTGGCGGGCATGGGGCGAAACTAGCCGGACATGCCCTCTGAGGTGACCTTTCGCCGCCACGTTCGCAAGGTTTTGTCAAGGTCGCTGCAATAAGCCTTCGGTATCACATTGGCGGAGCGGACGATCGCTTCACCACCACAGGGGGACAAAAATGACTGACACCACCGCTAGGCCAACTGATCGAATCGGAAAGCTGGTGGATGCTGACTGGCTCGAGCAGCATCTCGATGACCCCAACGTGAAGGTCGTCGAAGTTGACGTGAGCCCGGCTGCCCACAGCGAGGGCCACATTCCCGGCGCCGTTCTGTGGAATATCTACAGCGATCTCAAGGACGAGACCTATAGGACCCGGTCGGATTCGGCGATCACCGAGCTGGTTCGTCGCTCGGGGATCGACAACAACTCCACGGTGGTTTTTTACGGGTACGCGCCAGCACTTGGGTTCTGGGTGATGCAACTTCTGGGCCACTCCGACATGGCGATTCTCGATACCGGCCGCGACACGTGGAAGGACGAAGGGAGACCATGGACGGATGATTTGGCGCTGCCGTCCTCCAGCGATTTCCGGGTCGACAGGATGGATACCGATATCAGAGCGTCCGACCGCGATGTTCGCGAGTCGACGGGGCGTTGGGATCACACAATTCTTGACGTGCGAAGCCGCCTCGAATTCGAAGGTGAACGATTCTGGCCATCAGGTGGAATTCCGGAGGGCGGTCGTGCCGGTCGGATCCCCTCCGCACATCATTTGACGTGCGACGAGATGGTGGGCGATGACGGTGCATTCCGCTCTGTGGAGGAGTTGACCAAGATGACCGAGGGTCTGGACCTTCTGTCGGGCCATGGCCTCACCACCTACTGCACAATCGGAGCGAGAGCGGCAATGGTGTGGTTCGTTCTCACGCATCTGCTCGAACACCCGGAAGTGAGGGTGTACGACGGGTCGTGGGCGGAGTGGGGCATGAACTCGGCTCTGCCGATCGACCAGGGCTGATTCTGGCGAGCCGAACGACGTCGGCGCATTGGGCCCTACTGGAGAGTCTCCTCATAGAGACTCTGCGTGGCGAGGCTGGGAGCGATGCCCATCTCATCGCGCAGCGTCACACGGAGATTCTCATAGCAGCGGAGGGCTTCGGCGGAATTGCCTTCGGCGACGAGGGCTCGCATCAACAGCCGGTGGCCACTTTCCCGAAGCGGCCGGAGCTGCGAAAGCGTGCGCCCGGCCTCTCGGGCAGCCGGAATCTCTGCGCCTCCGAGGCCCAGGGCTGATTCGGCGTACGCCTCGAGGGCTCGCACGTGGATTTCCTCGAGTCGTCTTCGGAACATGTCGATCCATGCTGCATCGTCGCCGGGCAGAAAGCCGCGGCGAGCCGTGAACATTGCAGACTGTGAGGCGGCCCACGCCCTGGGCCAGTCGCGGTGAGAAACTGCCGACTCGGCACGATGAATGGCGTCTTCAGCTTCCTCGATATCCACCATTGCCTCGTCGAGTAGCAATCGAACCGTGCCCCGACCGTCAATCTGCACCGGCGCGATGGCCTTGCGAAGTCGCGAGAGGAGGACGCTCAAAGATGAGTCGGCGTCATCTGTGGCGTCAGGCCAGATCGCCTCGACGATCTCGGGTCGTGGTGTCATGCGGTGCCGATTCAGCACCAAAAAGGCGAATAGTTGGCGTCCTTGCCGACCGGGGATCGACGTTTCGACGCGGCCGCCCTCGATTTCGACCACTATGGGTCCACAAATTTGGATACGCACGTTTGAAGACAGGGTCCCCAAACGTATGCAATCGGCCGGTGGTCGACAAGGCGTGTCCGGATTTCGTGCGAATGGCTGATATCCGGTCGTGGGCCGGTAACCCGGGAGAAGTGATGAAGCGAATTATCAGATGCGAATGTGGATTCATCGCCAGAGGCGACAGCGACGACGACGTGGTCGAAGGAATCAGGGGGCACATGAAAGAGGACCATCGAGAGCTCTTCGAGCAGGTCTCGGTGGAGGATGTCAAGGGTTGGATTGAGCTGGAGTAGCTGGTTCGTCCAAAACCATGAACGCACCGGTGGCCGATGCGACTACTTGGCCGGCATCGTCGCGGACCTTCGACTCGAGATACATCAGGGTTCGGCCGGGCTTCACCACCTGAGTGTCGGCAACCAGACGACCCCTCGTGACGGATCGCACGAAGCGCATGTGGATGTCGGTGGTAGCGCAGACTTTCCCCTCGGGCACGAGACTCATCACCGCGGCGCCCATGGATGTGTCGATCATGGCGAATACCACAGACCCGTGAGACACCCCGTTTGGGTTGTGGTGGCGTTCATCGATGACGATCTCGGCTTCGGCGTGCCCCGGCTCAATGGTGTTGATCTCCATTCCGAGGTGCTTCTTGAGAGGGAAATCGGTCATTGCTGGCTCGTGCATGTCGGTGATCATGCCACCGGATTCAATCACCCGTTAAACCGTCAATTGACTCGCGCATCAGGTCGGCGTGTCCGCAGTGCCTCGCATACTCCTCGATCATGTGAACGACAATCCAGCGAAGGTTCCATCGGGTGCCGTCGTCACGGGTGAGCTGAGCCATTCGATCGAGTGACGCAACGGATTTGACCGCCTCTCGACTTCGGCCGATTGATGCTTCGATCTGTTCGATCAGCTCCTCCGAGGTCCACTCGTGAGCGTGATGGAACTCCCAGTCGTGGTCTTCGTCCCATGGAATATCGGCCCACAGGGATTGTTCATCGTGGCCGGCAAAGCGATGGTCAAACCAGTAGTCCTCCACCAGGGCCATGTGCAAGAGCAACCCGCCGAGCGTCATGTCGGTTGGAGGCGTTGAATTGGACAACTGCTCGGCGTTGAGATCCCAGCACTTTCGCAGCAGTACGGCCCGGTAGTAGTCGAGCATTTCGAACAAGGTGGTGCGCTCATCCGCGGCTCGGTCGAGTTCGGGCAATTCCGGCTGGTCGAAGGCGGTGGTCGTCATCTCCAGACCCTATGAGATCGATGGCTCGCGGTCCCC
>CAZHMP010000032.1:17959-20538 GCA_964533595.1 uncultured Acidimicrobiales bacterium
GTGCTGCGGCGGTCACGAACCGGTGGATCCAGCGAGACCGAAGCGCTGACGATGCAACACCTTCACCATCTCGGCTACCCGGTTCCGGAGGTGTTCGATGCGTCTGGTCCCGACATCGTGATGGAGAGGATCAACGGCTTCACGATGCTCGACGGGTTTGGAAAGCGACCGTGGAAGTTGGCCACATGGGCCGCGCTGCTTGCCGATCTCACCGCCCGACTCGCAACCGTGCCGATTCCGGATCACGTGCTGCCGCTCGTTGGCGGTCGTGCCGAAGTGATCGTTCATCTAGACCTGCATCCTCTCAACGTGATGCTCACCGACAATGGCCCCGTAGTGATCGACTGGAGCAATTCAGCCGTCGGTCCGCGTGGTCTCGACTCTGCCGATACCTGGTTGGTCATCGCCGCGGGCCAAGTCGATGGTTCTCTCATTCAGCGAGTGACCGCTGCCGCGGCCCGAAGGCTGTTTTTGCGACGCTACCTCGCTCGGTTTGACCTAACGCCGGTACGCGCCATGCTTCGCACCGCCTTCGACAACCGCTCGTCCGACCCGAACCTGCGCAAGGTGGAGCTTGATGCGATGCTGTCGATCGTTGAGGCCGAAGCGAGCGGGTGAGTCCTGCCCGCGCTCAGCCGCGCATCTGTCGAAGCGACAGGCGCTGCCGCCCTGCTTGGTCGAAGTTGGCGGGATCCAGCCAAGCTTCGAATGACGAATTGAGCCGAGGCCATTCGTCGGATGTGATGGCGAACCAGGCGGTATCGCGGCTGCGCCCCTTGTAGTGAGTGGCGTTGCGAAATGTGCCTTCGTAGGTGAACCCGAATCGCTCGGCGGCAGCTCGTGAGGGCGCGTTCAAGTCGTCACATTTCCATTCGCAGCGACGGAACCCGAGAGCGAACGACTCGGTGATCATGAGATGAATTGCCTCGGTCGCCGCGGTGGTCCTCTGGAGCGTGGGAGACAGCGTGATCGCGCCGATTTCGATGGCCCCGCCGCTCGAATCGATTCGAATGTATGAAGCGAATCCGAGCACCACATCATCGACCACGACCGCGTATGGCTGCCAATCAGGCTGCTCGTTGAAGAAGTTGATCAGCGACGCGATCTCGTCGACCGACTCGAAAGGACCGTAGGGCAGGTAGGTCCACAACGACCCGGGAGCGCCTTCAAATGCGGAGAAGAGTGGGGTTGCGTGAGCGTCGGCATCGAGTCGATGGAGCGCAGTGTGTGCTCCGATCAGGGACTTGCCTGAAGGAAACTCAGCCGACTTCCAAGCGCCGAGATCTGCACCGATGGGTTGGCCGAATTCGTTGGTGCGAGTCACCGGCTCAGGCGCAACCCTCGACCCACTCGACCTGGGGGGTCTTGCCTGATCGGTAGCTGGTGACGACCGCCCCATCGGTCTCGAACACCACGCGGAAATCCTGCAGAGTCTCCGCGGTGGGGGTGAGAGTGAGGTAGTGGCCGTTCTCGACGTATTGATGGGGTCCGACCGTGATGATGTCGGGGAACAGATCCATGATTTCCTGTTCGGTGGACCCGATCTTCGCGCCGGATGCAGTGGACGTGGGCCCGGAGAACACATCGACTCGCTTGATCACCCCGTCGATGAGCATGAATCCGACCCCATCAATGCCGTCGACACGGGCAAACCCGCAGCCGGGGCTGGCGGCAATCGCCGCGTCGGTGGGGGCGATGATGGCCCGACCGGCTGCCTCGGTGGCTTGTTCAACGGTCATCTCCACTCGCACCGGGCCGAGACCACCAGTGGTGATGGTGCTGGTCGATGTGAGCTTCGGATCGGAGGTGGCTGACACCGGGATCGAACCGGCCGCCACTTCTGATGCTCCGGTTCGCAGGAGCTCAAGGTCGGACACGACCAGCAAATCAGGCGCTTCGGCGAATGCGGCCTGGTCGCTGTGATCTCGGTATCGGATGGTGGCAGTGCCGTTGATCGGGTTGACCGAAGTTGTGTCGATGGCGATTCGATCGCCGAGTGCGACGGCGTTGGTCACGACCGTCTGTTCGGGGTCGGCGAACACCCCGTAGGCGTAGTGGAAAACGCCTGTGCCGCCCGTGTTCACCGCCAACACGATCACAGCGTCATCGACGCCGTCGCCATCCAGATCAGCGGCGAGGCTGTCGGCCACGTCGACGGTCAACATCGCATCGGAGTCGGGGAGCGGTTCGGTTGCTGAACCGTCGGTGAGGGCGATGAACCCTGTGGTGGAGCCCTCCACCGGGTAGGTGGTCTGGTAGGCAACGCCGATTGCCGAGCCGTCTGCGATGGGCGCGGCAGGTGCGGTTGTGGTGGACGCTGCCGGAGCGGTGGTGGAGGTGGCCACGGGGGTCGTGGTGGTCGGTGCCGAAGCGCTCTCGGGTGATGTATCGACAGTGAAATAGACGATCGCTCCGCCGATCAACATGCCGAGAATTGTGGCGAACATCAGCCAAGTCGGGCTCGGCCGAGACGGCCCGTCGGGTGGGATCCCAGTCCACTGTTGGGGCTGCTGCTCAAAGATCTCCATCCACCAGAAATACCACGATTCCGGCAGGCGACGGCGGATTGAGGCAGCCGC
>CAZHMP010000032.1:20638-26983 GCA_964533595.1 uncultured Acidimicrobiales bacterium
CGACAGCAACGCTCCGTCTGATTGGACACTTGATGCGAACGAGGCGATCCAAATCATTCGAACGAAGTGGCAGGAGTATCGAAGTTGCGTAGCTGAACTCGACTGGTGGCAGGAGCTTGGCGAATCGTGGGGACCTTGGTCGCGTCACTGCGTTGCCGACATGGTGATGCACGCCAGCAACGAATTGGTGCATCACGGGGCCGAGATCGGCTTACTTCGCGACCTATACAGGTCACGCGACGCCGGTGGCTCAGGCCATTGATCCGATATCGGCAGAGACGCGTTTCGCTTCGGGCGAGCCGTCATTGCACGCAACGGCCCAGCCGGATGCGTCACCGGCGTGAATGTCGTCTTTGATGTTGGTCGAGGCGCCCCGGCTGAGTAGGTGTCGCACCATGTCTGGCTTGTGGAACTGGATCGCGAAGTGGAGGCCGGTGGTGTTGCGATACGGCCGCGCGTCGATATCTGTTCCAGCATCAAGGAGGTAGTCGACGACGTGTAGCCGGTTGTTGGCCGCGGCAAACACAAGTGCTTCCCCCACGATTTCGGAAGGATTGTTCGTTGGTGGCTCGCCGGACTCGCGTCCGACGTCGGCCCAGTTCGGCCTATTGGGACCGGGATCTCGCGTGAGTGCACCGTCGCTCGTCACCCACTCTTTGATGAGGTCGAGGCTGCCGGTGGCGGCAGCGAGCCACAGCGATCGTCGATGCAGACCGTGCTCCAAGAGGACATCGGCGGAATCGGTCGCACCGTGCAGGGCAGCAGACTCCAACGGGGTGATATCGGAATCGGCTCGTGCCGCCGGGTCGGCGCCTGCGGCCAAGAGTTGTCGGCACAGATCAGACCGGTTCCAGCATCCGGCGAGGTTCAGCGCCCGGTCGAGATGAGCCCCGTTTGTGATCAGCACATCCACCGTTGCCGGTTCGATGCCGTGAGGCGGCTGGGTCGCCCACTCGATCAGGGTGTTGTCGCGCCACCGAAGATTGGTGATCTCCGGATCGCCATCGATCGCCGCCTGCAGTGCTGTTGCGTCGTTGGACAGGAACGCTTCGAGAGCAGGCTGGATGCGGTTGTCGCTTGCCTGCCCATTCATGGCGCAACCTCAATTCCGATCGATCCGTCACCGACCCGGACCGGCACGGTGGTGCAGGTCAGGGTCGGTGTCGCGGTGTGCCCCCGGGGCGACTCGAACGCCCGCACACGGCTCCGGAGGCCGATGCTCTATCCGCTGAGCTACGGGGGCATGCCCCGATCGGGGCTCGGTCAGACTATCGCCACGATCCATGGGCTCACCCGGGCCGCGGGCGAAATTGGCCCGGGTAGGGCTCGGCTCCAACGGTAGGCTCGGGCTTCGATCAGTTCCCCCTCCAGAGGCCCGGATGGACATTCGCGATCATCTTCGAAGCGCTATTCGTGGCGCGCTCACCCAAGCCGGTGTGAGCCCGCTGCCGGAAGCGATATCGCTCGAGCGTCCCGCGCGTCGCGAGCATGGCGACTGGTCGTCGAGCGTGGCCTTGGCCATCTCGAAGTCTGTGGGCCGCAACCCTCGCGATATCGGGTCCGACCTGGTCGAGTTGTTGTCCAACGATCTGCCCACTCATGTCAATGCGGTAGAGCTCGCCGGCCCCGGATTCGTCAACTTCCGCCTGTCGGATACGTGGCTTCACGAGGTGCTGGTTGACGTGGTGTCGGGAGGCACCGACGGATATGCAGCACCCGATCTGGGTCGGGGCCGAACCGTAAATGTCGAGTTCGTGTCGGCCAATCCCAACAAGCCGATTCACGCCGGCCACGGGCGTGGAGCCTGTTATGGAGACAGCCTGGCTCGTCTTCGTGACCGGTGTGGATGGAAGGTCACCCGCGAGTTCTACCTCAACGACCGGGGCGTTCAGATGCAGCGCTTCGCTGATTCCCTGGCGGCCCGTAAGCGAGGCGAGGAGCCGCCCGAAGATGGCTACCACGGCGATTATTTGATTCGGTGGGCCGAAGAAATGCCCGATGACGCCGACCCGTTCGAATGGGGATACGCCCGCGCCCTGCAGAGCCATCGGGAGACTCTCGCCAAGCTTGGCATCGTCTTCGACCTTTGGTTCAGTGAGCGCTCGATGATCGCCAGCGGCGCCATCGACGACACGCTCGCCGATTTGCGATCCCACGATGCCGTGATCGAAAGCGAGGGAGCGTTGTGGCTACGAAGCTCTGAGCACGGTGACGACAAGGATCGCGTGTTGGTCAAGTCGGATGGCGACTTCACATACCTTCTTCCCGACATCGCCTATCACCGCGACAAGTTCGGCCGTGCCGACCATCTCGTCAACGTGTGGGGTGCCGACCACCATGGATATGTGGCGCGCATGAAGGCTGCCATGAAGGTGCTCGGTCACGACGCCGATGAGCTCGAGGTGGTGATCACCCAGTTGGTCGATTTGGTGCGCGGTGGTGAGCCAGTGCGCATGTCGGGGCGTGCCGGTGATCTGATTGAACTCGATGAGATAGTCGCCGAGGTCGGGGCCGATGCCGCCAGGTTCAACTACTTGATTCAGTCGGTCGACAGCCGCCAGACATTCGATCTCGATGAGGTCAAGAAGCAGGCGATGGACAATCCCGTCTATTACGTTCAGTACGCCCACGCTCGGATCTGTTCGATCGAGGCCAAAGCTGCTGAGGCCGGGATAGCGCGGCTTCCGGTCGATCAAGTCGACGCGTCGCTGCTCGTTCACGAACGTGAGACCGACCTGTTGCGTTCATTGTTCGAGCTGCCCGAGATCATCGAGATCGCGTGCACCGACAATGCGCCTCACCGAGTGAGCGCGTGGGCGCGAGAGCAGGCGGCTGCGCTTCACGGCTTCTACCACGACTGTTACGTCATGGGTGACGGTGTGTCGGACGAGCTCACACAGGCCCGGCTTGCGCTGGTCGAGGCGTCACGTGTCGGCATGGCCATTGCTCTCGACCTGCTCGGTGTCGGCGCACCCGAGTCGATGTGAGCGGCAGGAGACTCCAGTGAGACCACTCCAGCAGCGCCTGCTTCCCGACAACTCCGAGGTCGTCGACGGCCGGCTCCAGATCGGCGGATGCGACCTCATCGACCTGGCCGCCGAGTTCGGCACGCCGCTTTTCGTCTACGACGAAGATCATCTGCGTGCCAGGTGCCGCGAGGCAGTGGCGGCGTTCGGGCCGGGAGTTGCCTACGCCTCCAAGGCGTTCTTGTGCAAAGCCATGGCTCGTCTCGCCCACGAGGAAGGCATGAAGATCGATGTCGCCACGGGCGGCGAGCTCCATGTCGCATTGGCGGCGGGAGTTCCGGCGGAGCGACTCGTGATGCACGGCAACAACAAGTCACCGGTTGAGCTTCGTATGGCTGTGGACTCCGGCGTGGGCCGGATCGTGGTCGATTCGTTCGATGAACTCGACCGGCTCGACGCCATCCATCGCGATACGGGTGCCGTCCCGAAGGTGCTCTTGCGTCTCACCCCCGGGGTTGAGGCCCACACCCACGAGTTCATTGCCACTGGCCAGGACGATTCGAAGTTCGGCTTCACGGTTTCGACCGGGGCCGCGGCCGAGGCGGTCACGCGGGCGTCCGAGTCCGCGTCGGTCGATTTGGTGGGTGTGCATGCCCACATCGGAAGCCAGGTGTTCGCGGTGTCGTCCTTCGCCAAAGCCGTGGAGGTGATCGCCGCGGTCGCCGCACCATACGGCCTGCCGGAAATGTCGATTGGTGGCGGGCTCGGCGTTGCCTACGTGGCCGACGACCCGGCGCCGGAAATCGCCGATTGGGGATTGGTGGTTCGAGAGGCATGTCGAAAGGCCGGGGTCACCGCCACTGTGTCGGCCGAACCCGGGCGGTCGATAGTGGCTTCGGCTTCCGTCACCCTCTACACGGTGGGCACCGTGAAACGACTTCCCGGAATTCGCACCTATGTGGCGGTGGATGGTGGCATGAGCGACAACCCTCGACCCGTCCTCTACGGAAGCGGATATGAGACTTTCCTGCCGCGCGATGTCGCCGCGGACAGGCCCGACATCGCGCGGGTGGTGGGCAAGCATTGCGAGTCCGGCGATGTGCTGGTTCGTGATGCGCCGGTCCCGGCGGATATCAAGGTCGGCGACATCCTGGGCACGCCGGTCACCGGTGCCTACGGTCACTCGATGGGATCCAACTACAACAAGGTTCTTCGGCCCGCAGTGGTGTTCGTCTCCAACGGCGACGCACGATTGGTGGTGCGCCGAGAGACATATGAGGATTTGGTCAGACTCGATATCTGATCGATTCGAGCGGCCCTCGGCTGACAATCCCATACGGCGCGTCACGGCCAGGCGATACGCTCGGCGGTCGTGAAGCAACTCAACGTCGGACTACTCGGATGCGGCAATGTCGGCGGCGCTCTCGTCGGCCTGCTCGAAGACCAGCGCAACGTGATTTCGGCGCGAACCGGGGTCGAACTCAACATCGCGCGAGTGGCGGTGAGATCGTTGTCGCGTGATCGGTCGGTCAACCTGAGCCCCGACGTCTTCACCACCGACACTCGGGGATTGGTCGAAGATCCCGACATCGACATCATCATTGAGGTGATCGGTGGTATCGAGCCGGCACGCGAACTCGTGCTGCGGGCGCTCGAGTTGGGAAAACCCGTGATCACCGGCAACAAGGAACTGTTGGCCAACTACGGCGCAGAGCTATTCGAAAAGGCCGACGAGTCGGGGGTCGACCTGCTGTTCGAGGCGGCCGTGGCCGGAGGCATACCGCTGGTGCGTCCGCTTCGCGAGTCGTTGATGGGTGAACCTGTCAGCCGGGTGATGGGAATCGTCAACGGCACCACAAACTTCATTCTCACTCGTATGGCCGAGGACGGCGCCACCTACGCCGACGCATTGGCCGAGGCGCAAAACCTGGGCTACGCCGAACGTGACCCGACCGCCGACGTGGAGGGTTACGACGCTGGAGCGAAGGCTGCGGTGATCGCCACGATCGTGTTCGGCGCTGTGGTCGTGGCCGGCGACGTGTATCACGAGGGAATTTCCGGCATAACCGCCCACGACATCGCCACCGCCGAGCGGCTCGGATACGTGATCAAAGCCATCGCGGTGGTCGAGGGCACTCCGGGCCCCGACAGTTCGACGCCGCCCGAGGTGGCGGTTCGCACCCACCCGGCCATGGTGCCGGCGAGCCATCCGCTGGCCTCGGTGCGCGACAGTTTCAACGCGGTGTTCATTGAGGGCGACGCCGTCGGTGATCTCATGTTCTATGGAAGGGGCGCAGGTGGGTTGCCGACCGCCAGCGCGGTGCTGGGCGACTTGATAGACGCCGCAGTGAACCTCTCCTCGGGTGGTCATGGGAGTATCGGCAGGCTGTCCCGCGCCAGGATTCGTCCGATCGACGACCTCGAATCGGCGTACTACCTGAGCATGGAGGTCAACGACCAGCCTGGGGTGCTTGCCCAGGTGGCTGCCGAATTCGGCCGCTTCGGAGTGTCGATCAAGTCGATGGAACAGCAGGAACTCGACTCTGGTGCACGTTTGATTTTCATAACTCATCGGTCCCGGGAATCCGATGTCCGATCGACGTTGCGCGCCCTTCGCGACCTCGACGTCGTCAATGACTTCCATGCGCTTATCAGAGTGATCGACGACGAGAGCTGACGATGGCTCTCCGATATCGCAGCACTCGTGGGCTTGCGCCCTCCCTTGAGTTTCCCGACGTGTTGCTGGCCGGGCTGGCAACCGACGGCGGCCTATACCTCCCCGAGGAGTGGCCAACTCTTGGCGACGAAACTCCCGACAGCTACGTGGAGCTTGCATCCCGTGTGATGTATCCGTTTGTGGAGGGCACGATTGCGCGCCTCGATTTCGACGACATGGTGGCCGATGCCTATTCCACCTTCGCCCACCCCGACGTATGCCCGATGATCGAACTCGAGGAGGGACATCACCTCCTGGAGTTGTTCCACGGCCCCACGTTGGCGTTCAAGGACATCGCTCTTCAGTTGGTTGGTCGTCTTTTCGATCACGAGCTCAACCGTCGAGACGGTCGGGTGATGATTGTGGGTGCCACCTCCGGCGACACGGGCTCGGCCGCCATGGAGGCGGTTCGTGGTAGTGATCGAGCCGACATCGTTGTGCTGTTCCCCGCCGGGCGCACCTCCGAGGTGCAACGGCGACAGATGACCACGCTTGCGGACCGCAACGTTCATGCCGTTGCCGTCGACGGCACGTTTGACGACTGTCAAGATTTGGTCAAGGCGATGTTTGCCGACGAGGCATTTCGTGCCCGCAACAACTTGTCTGCGGTCAACTCGATCAACTGGGCGAGGGTGATGGCCCAGATCGTCTACTACGTGTGGG
>CAZHMP010000033.1:0-25972 GCA_964533595.1 uncultured Acidimicrobiales bacterium
GTGGTGATGACCGGTGGTGGATCGACCTTGAAGCCGCTGCTGGCGCAAAGCAAGGCCAGGCGGTCGGTACACGCCCAGACGTTGTACGCGCCAGGAACAACAGCCGGAATGATGAGCGAGCCGGCGATGCCCCCATTTGGGTCGGCCGTGCAAGTGGCCACACCTGCGGTCTTCTTGCCCGGAGCGGACGCCGATACCGCAATGAAGTAGAGAGTGCAGGGCGCGCCACCAGGGAAACCGGAACCAAGCACATCCACCGAATCACCTGGTTGGCCACTCGACGGCGAGAGCTGATCAATCGACGGTCCGGCTGCGGCCGAGGTCGGCGGTTGGCTCAACACAGCTGCCGACAGTGCCATGACCGCGAAAATCCACATGTAGCGGCGCTGGCGATTCACGAACTCTCCCCACATCGACCCAAACCCTGCGCTGACCGTAACTCGTATTCGACGCGGAGTTCGGTACCGGTGGATCCGAAAATTCCCTTGAAAGTCAGCTGAAGTCGTTGTTGGCGCGACGGAAATCAGTCAGCGTTGCCGAGAATTCGCGCCAGTCGACGCCGTCAAGCCCACCGAGGCCGAACTCGATCTCAGCCAGTGCCGCGGCGCCCCGCCGCGCTCGACTTCGGCCCGTCTCGAGAATTCTTGCCAGCGTCGTGCGACCATCGTTTGGATGGGGCACGCGTTCCACGAATCCGCTCCCTTCGAGACGGGTGATGGTGTTGGTGACGCTCGCGGCATGGACCTGGAGGCGATCACCGATTTTTCCCATTGGCAATTGGCCGTCCCTCGTGAACGAGAGAAGCGCCAGGACCTCGAATCGACTGAAGTTGAGTTCCAGCGGGGCCAACGCCGAGTCGATGCGAGCCAACATCACTTGGTGAACCCTGGTCAGCGACGTCGCAGCCATCATCTCGTCGACTCGTTCCCATCCGTTGGCCTGCCAGTTGCGACCGGCCTCGGCGATCGGGTCGAATTGCAACGTCATGACGTGTAGCATAGGTACCAATACTTTGATGTCCAAGTATTTCCTGAATGGGAGAGTCTGAATGGACAACCAACGAGCGAACCGCCACGAACAATGGCAAGCCGCATACGACGAATCCCAACTGCGCGAAGTGCCATTCGAGACCATGTCGGGCATTCCGGTCGAGCCGATCTACGGCGACGCTCCATTTCCCGGGCAGTATCCGTTCACTCGCGGACTACACCCGGCCGGATATCGCTCAAGACTCTGGACCATGCGAATGTTCGCCGGATTCGGCACGGCCGAAGACACCAACAACCGCTTCAAAGAGTTGCTCAGCGCAGGCGGCACCGGGCTGTCCACCGCCTTCGACATGCCGACCCTGATGGGACGCGACTCCGACAGTCCATGGGCTCTTGGGGAAGTGGGCAGGGCCGGCGTGGCCGTCGACACACTGGCCGATATGGAGGACCTCTTCGCCGGAATCCCGCTTGGTCAAGTCTCCACCTCCATGACAATCAACGGACCGGCCGCCTCGATCCTCGCCATGTATGTCGCGGTCGGTGAGAAGACCGGCGTGGCTCGAGCAGAACTGGGTGGCACCATCCAGAACGACATTCTGAAGGAATACCAAGCCCAGAAGGAGTACATCTATCCCCCGCGGCCGTCGATGCGCATAGTCACCGACATGGTGAGATTCACCACCGCGGAGATGCCGAAGTGGCATCCGGTCTCGATTTCGGGATACCACATCCGTGAAGCCGGATCGACCGCCGCGCAGGAGTTGGCGTTCACGCTCGCCAACGGATTCGCCTACGTGGAGGCAGCGATCGCAGCGGGCGAAGACATCAACCATTTCGGACGACGACTCTCGTTTTTCTTCAACAGCCACGTCGACTTCTTCGAGGAAATCGGCAAATTCCGGGCCGCTCGACGAATCTGGGCAAGGTGGATGAGGGAGCGCTACGGGGCCACCGACGAACGGGCGATGATGTGTCGCTTCCACACACAAACCGCCGGGGTGTCGCTCACCGCACAGCAGCCGGAAATCAACATCGCGCGCGTTGCAACTCAGGCGCTCGCCGCCGCTCTCGGGGGCACCCAAAGCCTCCACACCGACAGCTTCGACGAGGCGTTGGCGCTGCCCTCGGAAAAGGCGGCACGAATCGCACTTCGCACTCAACAGATCGTGGCCCACGAGACTGGTGTCACCAACGTGGCCGACCCGCTCGGTGGGGCTCCCTTTGTCGAGTGGATGACAGATGAAATGGAGCGCCAAGCCGAGGAGGTGTTCGCTCGTTTGGATGATCTGGGCGGCGGTTCGATGCTGGAAGGCGTCTATGCCGGGATCGACAACGGGTACTTCGTCGGTGAAATCGCCGACTCGGCCTACCGATTCGAGCGCGAGGTCAACTCTGAGCGACGCATCGTCGTGGGGGTGAACGCTTTCACCGAAGGTGATGCCGACAGCGACTCCAATCTCCTACGAATCGACCAGGCCACAGAGGATCTACAAAGAAAGCGGCTCAATGAAGTGAAGAGTCGGCGCGACCAATCGGTGGTCGACTCAGCATTGGCGGCAATCACCGCCGATGCCGCCGATTCGAGTACCAACCTCATGCCATCGATCATCGACGCCGTGAAGACATACGCAACCGAGGAGGAAATTGCCGATGCCATGCGGAAAGTCTTCGGTGACTACACAGAACGGGCGGTTGTCTGATGCCTGAGACCCCGATCCGGGTGGTGCTCGCCAAACTCGGGCTCGACGGGCACGACCGCGGCATAAAGATCGTGGCGCGAATGCTGCGTGATGCCGGCATGGAGGTCATCTACCTGGGGTTGCGTCAGACCGCAGATTCGATCGTTGCTGCCGCCATGGAGGAAGACGCCGATGTCATCGGTTTGTCGATGCACAACGCCGGTCACCTCACGCTCGCTCCTGCCATGGTCGCTGCATTGAGAGAACACGACATCGACATTCCGCTGATCGTGGGCGGAATCGTTCCCGAAGACGACGTCGCCAAGTTGATCGATGCCGGCGTGGCGGCTGTACTCGGCCCCGGAACGTCGACTGAGAGTGTCGTGGCCGCTGTCCGCGCCGCGGTGAACAACGCGTGAGCATCCGCGGGCTGGCCGTTCAAGATCTGATTGACCTGTCGGCCGATGGAGACAGACGGGCGACCGGCAGACTTCTCAGTCTTGTTGAGAGGGGCGGGGACAACGCGGAACGCGTCACAGAGCTCACGTATCCGAGAGCTGCGGGCGCCCAAGTCGTTGGCATCACTGGGCCGCCCGGGGCGGGAAAGTCCACTTTGGTGGCTCGACTCATAGCTGAAGTTTCCGGCAACGGCGGCCGGCCGGCCGTGCTGGCGGTCGACCCCTCGTCCCCTCTCACCGGAGGAGCCATCCTCGGCGATCGGGTCCGAATGACCGACACCGAACCCAAGGCCTTCATACGTTCGATGGCTACTCGGGGCCACGAAGGCGGACTGGCACTTGCCGTCCCCGGCGGGGTGAGGGTGTTAGATGCAGCAGGCTTCAACCCGGTCATCATCGAGACGGTTGGAGTTGGACAGGTCGAGGTCGACATATCCGCCACTGCCGATACCACCGTTGTGATCGTCACACCCGGCATGGGCGACGCGGTTCAGGCCAACAAGGCCGGGCTATTGGAAGTGGCCGATGTCTTCGTCGTGAACAAGGCCGACCGACCCGGAGCCGACGACACCCGTCGCGATCTTGAACTGATGCTCGAGTTGAGCCATGTGACCGGTCAGGAAGATGCCGACTACCGTCCTCCAATTCTGATGACCAATTCTCTCGATGGAGACGGAGTTCGCGAGGTCGCCGCGGCGATCGGTTCCCACTTCGACTACTTGGTGTCATCGGGAAAACTGACAGATCGACGTCAGACCCGGGCCCGATTCGAGGTCGCAAACCGAATCCAAAGCTTGTTCGACCGCTCACTGGCCGCCGCCCTCGAGTCCGATGAGGCGGCACAACTTGTCAAACAGGTCACCGCCGGGTCCGTGCCACCGACCGAAGCGGCCAGGCTGATCGCTGATCAACTCCTCCGCGATTGATTTGGGAATGCGTTGATTTTGTAGGGGGTGAGCGACTGAAATAGCCGAGGATCTTGTCTCTACGACTAAATCAGTTGCGTTTCCCTCGAAAATGCGCTTGAATCATCGTAGCTTCGATCGGGGGAGGGTTGAGCGTGTGGAGTCCAAGAGTTCGCCGTGCCGGTCTCTCTTGCGTGATCGGACCAGCGCGACGATCGTGTCCCGGCGAATACTCGGACGTAATGCGAACCCCGACGCGTAACGCACGAATCAACCTTGATCCCAATAAGGAGACCCAATGAAGATCAGCCATCTCTGGCGACTGCTTGCAGCAGCACTCGCGTTCAGTCTCGTTGCCGCGGCCTGCGGCGACAGTGGCGATTCTGGCAACGCCCAAGCCAGCTGTGATGTCGGTCAGACCGACGGCAACTTGGCCATCTACAACTGGGCCGAATACATCGACCAAGAAGAACTCGATGCGTTCGCCGCCGAGTATGGCATCGGGGTCACGATGGACAGCTACGACTCCAACGAGGCGATGCAACCAATCATCACTGCAGGCAACTCGGGCTACGACTTGATCGTTCCTTCCGACTACATGGTCACCATCCTCAGGGCCGCCAATGCCCTGCAGCCACTCAACAAGGACGCAATTCCGAATTTCGCGAACCTGATGCCCGACTTCCAGGACCCCAGCTACGACCCGGGTAACACCTACACGGCTCCCTACCAGTGGGGCACCACCGGCATGGCGGTCAACACCGATGTTGTCGGCAAAGACTTCCCGCGCTCCTGGGGTTTGATCTTCGACCCCGCGCTAGCCGACCAGTACAAGGGGAAAATCACCCTGCTGAACGATCCCCGTGAGACTCTGGGTGCAGCGCTGAAGTACTTGGGCTATTCGCTGAACACCACAACCAAGAGCGAACTCGACGAAGCCGAAGCTCTCGTATCTGCCGCACGCAGCAACTTGGCGGCATTCGACACCGATCAGGCCGACGAGTTGTTGGTCGGCGGCGAAACCGTTATTGCCCACGGCTATTCCGGCGACATGTTCGTCCAGTTCCTAGAGGCCGACGACCCATCGGTGTTTGAGTACTTCGTTCCGAAGGAAGGCGGAGCACGCTGGGTCGACACCATCGGGATTCCCTTCGATGCCCCCCATCCATGTTCGGCAACCACGTTCATCAACTGGCTGCTTTCGGCCGAACACGGCGCGGCGCTGTCCAACTGGAATTACTACGCCACACCAAACCAAGCTGCATTGGACGGGCTCGATGAGGAACTCAACGTCTTCTTGACCGATCCCAACGTGATCGTCAGCGGGGTCGATTCCCTCGAGCAATACCACGACACCGGCGATTTCGAGATCAACTACTCCGACGCGTTCATCAACGCGAAGGGCTGATCCGTGTGATCCCCTCCAGCCGCCCGCCCTTCGATTCGATCGACGGGCGGGCGGCCGCGAGGTGGAATTCGGGAAAATCGCATGGACAACAACGCGGTGGTTGCCACCGACTTCTGGTACGCACTGAGGCCTGAGCAATTCGACATCATCCGCCTCGTTGAGGTTCACCTCGATGCTTACTCAGTCGGGGACATCTGGCTCGTGCGTGGTTCCAAGGTCGACCTGGCCGTCGATACCGGAAGTGGAATTGTGCCGGCCGGCCCGATCGTTGAAGCAATCTCCGCCAAGCCGGTACTGGCCGTCGCACTCACTTGTTCATACGACCACGCTGGGGGATGGCACAGCTTCACGAAACGGGCGTGTCACCGACTCGACGCCCAAGAACTCGCCCATCCCACCTGGGACGCCGCCGACGTGGCCGAATACTTGCCGGAGTCGTCGTTCTCCGCCTACCCGCGGGCCGGATTCTGCCCTGCCGATCATCGAATGATCGGCGCCCGACCCACTCGCCTCCTCGACGATGGTGACACACTCGAACTGGGCGACCGCAGCTTGGAAGTGATCCACACACCCGGCCGTTCTCCCGGTGGCCTCTGCCTGTGGGAAGCAGACGAAGGGATTCTGTTCTCTGGTGAAATGCTTTACGACGGAAGCCATGGACCGGCTTGGCCACCAGAGAACGCCGAGTCTTATAGCCAGAGTCTCCGCCGCCTGAAGGACCTACCCGCTCAGATCGTCCATGCCGGCCACTACGGCTCATTCGATGGCGATCGGATGCAGCAACTAATCGCCGAGCAACTTCATGATCTGGCCGGCACCTGACGAACCAGCCCATCCCCAAGTCCAACACGGAGAAGGAAATGCCTCGCGACCCCCGATTTGATGTCATGTTCGAGCCGGTTCGCATCGGCCCAGTCACCGCGCCGAATCGTTTCTATCAGGTTCCCCATTGCACCGGAATCGGATACCGCCGTCCACAAACGTTGGCGGCGCTGCGCGAAACCAAGGGCGAGGGCGGATGGGGCACGGTCTGCACCGAGTACTGCTCGATTCACGCCTCTTCGGATGACGAGCCGTACCCCTCGGCCACGATCTGGGACGATGATGACGTTCACTCAATGTCTTTGATGGTCGACTCTGTGCACCGACACGACGCTCTCGCTGGAATCGAGTTGTGGCACGGAGGGGCGCGAAGTGCCAACCACTATTCGAGGGAACCACCCTTGGCACCCCGAAGCGTCCCGGCAGGAGTGTGGGACCCCGTGCAGACCCGCTGTATGGACATCGACGACATCAAGAATTTCAAGCGCTGGCACGTCGAAGCCGCGAAACGAGGGCAGCGTGCCGGCTACGACATCGTCTACGTATACGCGTGTCATTCGTACCTGGTGGAGCAATTTCTGATGCCGTCCAACCAGCGCGACGACCAATACGGCGGTTCGCTTGAGAATCGTGTGAGGTTGCTCCGCGAGTTGATAGAGGAAACCAAGGACGCGGTGGGTGACTCATGTGCCGTGGCCGTTCGCATCTCGTCGAGCACGAGCGGACCCGACCACGATCAAGACACCAGCGAGCCCCGCGCCATCTTCGACATGATCGGGAATCTGCCCGACATGTGGGACGTGACAGTGCACGATTACTCCCAGGAGATGGGCACCTCGCGGTTCATCAAGGAGGCATCACTGGAATCCACCATGTCGTGGGTCAAGGGTTCCACCGACAAGCCGGTGGCCACAGTTGGTCGGTTCACTTCGCCCGAGACGATGTTGCGGCTGGTTCGTCAAGGCGTCGTCGATCTGGTGGGGGCGGCGCGTCCTTCCATTGCCGATCCGTTTCTGCCACAGAAGATTGCCGAGGGACGCGAAGAAGACATCCGGGAGTGCATCGGCTGCAATATTTGCTACTCGGGAGACCAGACCGGTACGCCGATTCGATGCACCCAAAACCCGACAATGGGAGAGGAGTGGCGCAAGGGCTGGCACCCGGAACGTATTCCCTCGAAAGGTTCAGATTCGTCTGTGCTCATTGTCGGCGGCGGCCCGGCCGGCCTCGAGGCCGCCGTGTCATTGGGGAAACGCGGCTACCCGGTGACTCTCGCCGAGGCACGCAAACAGCTTGGCGGCCGCGTGGCTCTCGAATCAGCCCTTCCGGGACTCGCCGAATACAGCCGTGTCCGCGACTGGCGAATGACACAGATGTCGAAGCTCCCCAATGTCGAGCATTACCTCGACAGCCTGGTCGACGAGGAGCAGGTCCTCGAATTCGAACCCGACCGGGTGATCATCGCCACCGGTGCGAAGTGGCGCCGCGACGGCACCGGCCGTTGGCTGTCGGAGCCGGTGCCGGGCTGGGATCGACCGGCCGTTGTCACTCCGGATGACATCATGGCCGGAATCATCCCAACGGGGCCGGTTGTTGTGTTCGACGACGACCATTACTACATGGGTGGCGTAATCGCCGAACGCCTGAGGGCCGCCGGGCTGGACGTGGTCCTCGCCACTCCGGCAAATGAGGTTGCTACATGGACCACTCACACCGACGAACAGCACCGAATCCAACAGCGACTTCTCAGTGTTGGTATCTCAATCGAAACTGGAGTGTCGCTCGCCAAAATCAACGATGAATCGGTGACGCTTGAATGCATATACACCGGGTGGACCCATGAGGTCGAGGCAGCGAGCGTGGTGATGGTCACGTCGAGAACACCGCAGGACTCGCTCTACTACTCCCTCTTGGGGCAATTCGAGATTCAGCGGATAGGCGACTGTCTCGCTCCTGGCACGATAGCCACGTCGGTCTACTCAGGTCATCGCGCTGCCCGCGAGATGGACTCTGGCTCTTTGCCGGATGTTCCATTCAAGCGGGAACGTGCCGTTGCCCCTTGAGTGGGCGGCCGAGAGTTGCGTTGAACGGGAGTGTTGTTGATGTTCGGCCCGGACAGGGCTACCGAAAATCGACGCTGGTAATGTCACCCGCGTGAAAGTCCTCGTAACCGGCGCCACCGGCTATATAGGCGGTCGACTCGTGCCCCGTCTCTTGTGGCGAGGTATTGAAGTCAGGTGCATGTCGCGAGACCCGTCCCGTCTGGCGCTCGACCCATGGCGATCGCAGGTCGAAGTCGTGCAGGCTGATGCTCTCGACCCGGCCAGCCTCGACGAAGCGCTCGAAGGATGTGACGCGGCCTTTTTCCTTATCCATTCCATGCAGAGTTCGCCACGTTCGTTCGCCGCCGAAGGCCGCCGCACCGCGGCGAACTTCCGTGACGCCGCCGACCGCGCCGGCCTGAAGCAAATCATCTATTTGGGCGGCCTCGGGTCCGACGACATCGAATTGTCGGAACATCTCGACAGCCGTCATGAAGTGGGCCGAATCCTGGCATCGGGGAAAACACCCGTGATCGAGCTCAGAGCAGCTGTGATCATTGGTTCAGGGTCGACGTCCTTCGAGATGATCCGACACCTTGTGGAGATTCTTCCGGTCTTCATGACCCCCAAATGGGTGCACACCAGGTGCCAACCCATCGCCGTACGAAACGTGCTCGAGATCTTGATAGCGAGGCTCGACAATCCCCAACCGGTCCAACGGATCTACGACATTGGTGGACCCGACGTTCTGACCTACGAAGAGATGATGCAGATCTACGCGAACGTCGCCGAGCTGCGGCGACGCTTGGCGATCCCACTACCGCTCTTCAATCGTCGATTGTCCACATTCATGACGGCTCTTCTCACTCCGCTCCCGCGCGAGGTCACGGGCCCGTTGATCGGAAGTTTGAGAAACGACGTCGTGGTTTGCCGCGACTCTCCGCCTGGGTTCGACCCTGCTGGCCTGATGCCCTATCGGGAGGCGGTGCACAAGGCGCTTTTCAGGATTTCTCATGCCGATGTCGAGTCTCGATGGTCCGACGCTCTCATCGAACCGGCCGCGCCCCTCCCTGGCGATCCCGTCTGGTCCGGTGCCTCGAAAAACTCTGATACTCGAGTCATCTCGTCCTCGGCCTCACCCGACGATTTGTTCTGGGCGGTGAGCCGAATCGGCGGGGATGCCGGCTACTACACAATGGATTGGGCTTGGGAGACGAGAGGCCTCATCGACAAACTGATCGGCGGTGTGGGGCTGCGAAGGGGAAGGCGCCACCCCGAAGAGCTACGACCCGGGGAGACGCTCGATTTCTTTCGGGTCGTCGACGTCGACCCGAAAAGGCATCGCCTGTTGTTGCAAGCCGAGATGAAAGTGCCCGGCACGGCTTGGCTCGGGTGGTCGATCGAGCCGGATGGAGATGGATCGCGCCTCACCCAGCTCGCCCAATTCATTCCACGCGGCCTTGCCGGCAGGATGTACTGGTGGTCGTTGCTGCCGATTCACGGTCCGATATTCGAACGGATGGCCCGACGGATAGCACTCGCTGCTGAGAATCGCGGCGACGCGGCACCGATTTCGGCGTAGCGCCACTACCGCACCGCCACGCTACATACGGACCCGTTCGTTCTTCGGGTCGTACATCGATCGGATCGACGCGCTGGCCTTGTAGCGCCTGCTCGCGACTTGAATCTCGAAAGTGCCCGTCTTGATGAAGTCTGCGGTGACGCCGTCCTCATTGCCGACGTATCCGAACCCCATCGCGCCCCCCATCGTGTGGCCGTAAGCACCGGACCGGAGGTATCCAACGCATTCTCCGTCACGGAAGATCGGTTCCTCGCCATAGAGGAGTGGTTCAGGATCCTCCAGGAAAAACTGCACCAGCCTTGACTTGTACGGTCTGGATTCTCTCATAGCGACCAAGGCCTCGCGTCCCACAAATCCGTTTGGCTTGTCGAAATCGAGGGCAAAGGTGAGCCCGGCTTCGAGGGGAGAGTCGGAGTTCTCGATGTCGAGTCCATAGTCGAGTCGACCCGCCTCGGTTCTGGTGCTCTCGAGGGTTTCCATTCCGGCGTTTCGGAGTCCGAATTCATCGCCCAACTCCATCAGGCGGTCGTAAATGCCGAGAGCAAACTCGGTGGGTATGTACAGCTCCCAGCCCAGTTCCCCCACAAAACTCATTCGCACCGCCCAGCCGCGCCCATGATGGAGATCAATTTCCTGAGCCGTGAAGTACGGGAACGCCTCGTTGCTCAAATCTGCGAGAGTCAGTTTGCTGAGGAGGTTTCGCGACTCGGGACCCTGCACGCTCAAGAGCGTGTAGGCGGACGTGATGTCGGTGACGTGGACGTGTGAGCCAACCGGCGTGCCCCTTCTCAATATCGCTTCCACCCTTCTGTGGAACGACTCCGCCACCACCAGCATGAACCGATCTTGGGCCATTCGGGTGATCGTGAGGTCGGCTTCGATCTGACCTTGTTCGTTCATCCACTGCGTGTAAACGCAGTGTCCGGCCGGAACCGCGACGTTGTTGCCCGAGAGGTGGTTGAGAATGGCCTCGGCATCAGAACCCTGCACGAGGAACTTCGACATGGATGACATGTCGAAAACCGCGACCGCCTCACGCACCGCCCGATGCTCCAGCGCGTGGTGCTCAAACCAATCTTGACGCCCGTAGGTGAGCTTGAATTCCGTGTTGGTGCCGGGCGGGGCGAACCAGGACGCCGCCTCCCATCCCGCGGATTCGCTGAAATGAGCTCCCGCATTTTCGAGTCGTTCATGGATCACGGAGCGCTTGACGTTGCGGGCTTTGGAGGGGCTGGAGTGGGGCCACGACCCGGTGGAATGGAGTCGACCCAAGAGTTCGACGCTTCGCTCGGCCAAGTAGGGACGATTCGTCTGGAATGGGCGCAGGCGGGCCAAGTCAAGGCCGGTCATGTCGACCGGGGCCACCCCGTCGACTATCCAGTTGGCCATGATCGAGCCGGCTCCGCCGCCGGTGAGAATTCCCAGTGAGTTGAATCCTGCGGCAACGAAGAAGTTGTCGAGTTCGGGGGCCTCGCCCATCAGGAATCCGTTGTCGGGGGTGAAGCTTTCCGGGCCGGTGAAGAGCTTGCGAATTCCCACGTTCTCGAATCCGGGAAGGATCTCCATCGCGTATTCGAGGAACGGGGCCAGTCGATCCCAGTCGGAGGGGATCTCGCCGAAACTGAAGTTGTCTGGGATCTTGTCGATCGACCATGGTGCGGCCACCGGCTCGAACAGACCCACCATGAGACCGCCGGTCTCCTCGCGGTAGTAGGCAAATCGATCAGGGTCTTCGAGAATCGGCAGGTCGGGAGAAACCCCATCGAAAGGCTCGCTGATCAAGTAGGCGTGCTCGATGGCCTGCAACGGCACCGACACTCCTGCCATTGCGCCAACTTCGCGGCCCCACATTCCTGCGCAGTTGACCACGTATTCCGCTTCGATGGACCCCCGGTCTGTGACCACCCCGGTGACTCGTCCGTCCTTGCGATTCATGCCCCGGACACTGGTCCCCTCAATTATGTTGACCCCGCCCATCCGCGCGCCCTTGGCCAACGACATGGCCACGTTGTAGGGATCGGCTCTCCCCTCGTTGGCGGTGTAGAAGCCTGCGATGATGTTCTCGGCGTCTATGTGGGGCCAAAGCGAAGCAACCTCTTGTCCCGAGATCTCCTCTCGCTCAATTCCCATGAGCCGCATGAAATCGGCTTCACGACGCAGCTTGTCGACGCGATCCTTGTTGCTTCCGGTCTGGAGATATCCGACCGGACGAAATCCAGTCGACAGTTCGGTCTCCTGCTCGAGAACCTCGAACAGATCGCGGGAGTACTTGGCCATCCAAGCAAGGGTCTGAGTGGTCATTCCGCCCGAGACGACGAGACCGGCGGCATGCCATGTGGTCCCGGACGTGAGCTGATCACGTTCCAACAACACGACGTCGTGCCAGCCGAGCTTGGTCAGGTGGTAGGCGATACTGGTGCCGATCACTCCCCCACCGATAATCACGACTCGGGCCCGCTCGGGCACTTCCTTGATCCGTCTCGGCCTCGCCGCGGCCTCGGTTTCGGGCTGTTGTTGATCGGTCTCGTTGGTCATTTCTGACTCACCCCACGTATGGGCCCGGCTGGGCCTCCGGGGCGTGAATCCAACCACGCCCGTGCAACGTCCACACTAGTAGATCAGGGCCGTTTCCGAAGAGGCCGGGACGTCCCGAATCGGAGGACTGGTCCGGATGCAAACCAGCAGGTCAGAGGTACTGTCGCCCACCGCTCGACCATCACCTCACCGCCGTTTCGAACGGTTACTTGCAAGGCAGAAATAGGATGGTTGATTCCATCTCCTCGAGCACATTTCGAACCGCGGTTATCGTGGCCTCGACATCCTCCATTTTGGTGTCGGCGCAGAGCGAAATCCGGATTGAACAGTGAGCGTCCGCGACCGGCAATCCCATGGCGAGAAGCACGTGGGTTGGTTCGGGTGAACCGGCCTTGCAGGCCGATCCTGACGACAGTGCGATCCCGTGGCGGCTCAGCGCAACCACGAGCGATTCACCGCGCAGCGTCGGAATGGTGAGGTTGAGAGTGTTGGGTAGACGGAGTTGGCGATGTCCATTGAGTCTCGCAGCCGGAAGGAGTTCACGAATCCTCGTCTCGAGCTCGTCACGGAGTTCGATCATCCGAGGTGCTGCCTCGATTCCCCTGCCGGCCAACTCCGCGGCTCGACCCATTCCCACGATTGCGGGCACATTTTCTGTGCCGGCGCGAGTTCCCGACTCTTGACCACCGCCATGTACGAGTGGCTCCAAGTGAACGCCGCGCCTCACGTAGATGGCCCCAACACCTTTCGGCCCGTGCAACTTGTGACCTGAGAGGCTCAGCAGATCGACACCCAGCCGCTCGACATCGATTTCGATCTTGCCGGCACCTTGGACAGCATCGGTGTGGAAGAGCGCTCCGGCCTCGTGAGAAATCGAACACAATTCAGCGATTGGCTCGATCGTTCCCACCTCGTTGTTGGCCAACATCACCGATACGAGCGCCGTATCGTCTCTCAGCGCGTCACGAAGTTCGCCAGGGTCGACCAGCCCGCTGCTGTCAACGCCGAGATAGGTCACTTCACATCCGAAACGCTCGAGATACGCCGCGGTCTTGAGGATCGCCGGGTGCTCGATGGCGGTGGTGATCACGTGACGCCGTGGCCCCGACATGGCGACGCCCTTCAATGCGAGGTTGTCGGCTTCCGAACCACCACCGGTGAACACGATTCGCTTGGGTCGGGCGCCAATCAGGCCGGCTACTTGGCGCCGCGCTTCTTCCACCGCGCTCCGAGCATCTTTGCCGAACTTGTGAATGCTCGAGGGATTTCCGAAGGTCGATTCAAGGTAGGGAAGCATTGCTTCTCTGACCTCGGCACTCACGGCTGTGGTCGCGTTGTTGTCGAGGTAGACGCGACGATGCACCGGTGCCGATGGTCCCGGTTCACGCTTCCGCACGGCATCGGTGGACGGCCGGGCGCCGGATTCACCTACCGACTGAGACTCCCGAGGGGATCCACTGTCGAGTTTGGTCACATCACACAGAAGCGCTTTGTAGATCGGGAATCCCGTGATCTCGTCGTATCGAGACATGTCGGTGAGATCATTGACATTGCGTTCTTGCCACGCTGCCGGCCCGACCGGAGTGCCGCCTCCCATCGCGCATTCGACCGCCCCGGCCACGATCGTGTCGGTGACCTCGGCGCGAAACTCCACCGCGCCTCGCGGTGTGCGCACCTCCACCAGATCACCGGATCGAATGCCGCGCCGCGTGGCATCGCTGATGTTGATTTCAACTGTCGGTTCCGGGCTCTCGTCGGCCAGCCCGGCGATGCCATGATGCTGTGATCGGAACGCCGTTTGAAGTCTGGCGCCGGAGTTGAACACCAGAGGGAATTGACTTGCCACGTCCGGGCTCGCCAATGGTCCTTCCTCGGGTTCGGTGTATTTGGGAAGGGGCTCATAGCCAAAGTCGTCGAGCACCGTCGAAGCGATCTCGAACTTCCCGCTCGGCGTGTCGAAACCGGGCAATCCGTCAGCACGAAGACGACCCTTCTGCCACTTCTTGTATTCCATCATCGACGGCGGCAACTTGACCGTGCCACCCTCGGCTTCAACATCTTCGAGTGTGAACCCGGATCCCTCGAGTGCCTCACGTATGAGTGCTTCGCCGGGCTTTGGGTAGAGGTGCCCATAGCCCAGCCGATCAGCCAATTCGGCGATGATTGCGTAGTCGTTTCGGGACTCGCCGACCGGGTCGATGAGTCTCTTTCTCAGACGAAATATCGGCCCGTACACCATGTATGACTCGATTTCGAACATGGTTGTGGCCGGCAGGACGATGTCGGCATACGCCGAGTCGGCGGTGAGCGTCCGATCGATCGTGACCACAAACTCCAACTCAGAAAGCACCTTGCGCCACAGGGGGGTCTCGGGCCACGAGGTGAGCAGCGATGCCCCGTGGATGATCAGAGAGCGAATCGGGTAGGGATCACCCTCGAGAACAGCCTTTATGAGACCGCTGGCGTGACACTCACCGCGGTACATCGTGTAGATCGGGAAGGAATCTGCCGCCGCTGTGTTGTTCGGTGACGGATTGTCTACGTTGCACGATCGGTTGATCGGAAAGTGACTGTCGGGCATTGCCAGTCCGATACCACCGGGCACATCCAATTGCCCCGCCAGTGCAAACAGCACCAGAACCGCCCGAATGGCCTGCACACCGCTGTCGGAGTATTCGAGTCCGGTGTACATGACCGGACACGCGCCGGACGCCGTGGCGATGCGTCTGGCCAACCTGCGAATCGTGTCGGAGGGAACTCCGGTTATCGCCTCGGCGACTTCAGGTGAGAAGTGCTGCACATAGGTTTCCAGTTCGTCGAACCCGAGGCACCACTCGTCGACGAAATCCTCGTCGTAGAGCTCCTCATCGATGAGAACACCGATCATGGAGAGGGCCAGCGCACCGTCGGTGCCGGGGCGGATCGGTACCCACTCTGCACCGGTTCGATCTGCGGTTTCGGTGCGTCGCGGATCGATGACCACCACCTCCGCGCCGCGCCCCGCGGCGTCATCAAGTCGGTGCATGTCGAGCGGTGGTGAGTCCGTTGCCGGGTTGGCCCCCCAAACCACGAGAAACTCCGCGTTCTCGATGTCGGTGAACATGTCGATGAGCATCCGACCCATGGTCAGATGAGGTGCGATCATCGCGAACGACGTGTAGCAGAGGGCACCAACGCCCATCGTGTTCGGGGAGCCAAACTCGAACAGCACGCTCGACGCCGACGACACGGCCACACCTTTCGGCTGGTACATGTCGCACAGCGATAGTTCAAACGCTCCTCGGCCCGTGTAGATCGCGGTTGCCTCCGGCCCCGACTCGTCCTTGATGGCGACGAGCCTGCTGACTATCTCGTCATATGCCTCATCCCAGCTGATGGGTTCGAATTCATAGCTGCCCTTTGGCCCAACGCGACGCAGAGGTCGGGTCAATCTGTGCTCGGAATGGACGATCTCTGCCGCATGCCGCCCGCGGCGACAAATCATGCCGAGAGGATGAGTCTCATCGGCCCTGATGTTCTTGAGTTGACCGTCGCGGACATCCACTTCGACCCAACATCCGGCCGGGCAGATCCCACAGATACCTCTCATCCAGTTCTGCTGCCCGATCGAATCAACATCCATCGTTGACATGACTTTCACAGTAAGCGAGTGGACCGCCGGGACACGCATGCGGGCATTTCCTATACTCGACCCATGAGCGGCATCGACGCGATCGTCAGGCGCTTGGCGGAAATTACCGACGAGTTGCTGGCGCTTGGGACCGGCGATTTCGCAGACCGATACCGGCTGGAAACAGAACGCGACGCCCTACGTGCTCAGGCGACGCAATTCCACCATCGCAAGGACGAGCTCAAAACCACCGATCAGCTGAATTCCGAACTCGATGCTCGACGCGATCAGCTCAATGAGATCAGGTCGTCATTCATCAACAGAGCTTTGCAGGCAGCAGCCGATGCCGGAGGAGGTGGAGGCGGGGGCGGCTGCGAGAGGGCGATCGGAGCTGAGTATGGCGGCACACTCAACAACGCGATGATGACCGCCCAGGGCGGAGGATCGATCATCGCTAGGATCGCCGAAATAGAACAGGAATTGGCCAGACGCTGAAATTGGATCGTGCCGTCAGCCGCGTAGGGCCCGATCCACCAGCTCCATCGGATGGACAACTACGTGTCCCACCTTTTCGAGATGCAGCGAACATCCTGGGTTGGCACTCACCAACAGATCAGGGGCCGCTTCGTTGATCACCGCCGTCTTGCGATCTCGAATAAGCGACGACAGCTCGGGTTGCACCAACGAGTACGCCCCTCCCGCGCCACAGCAGAGGCCATCGTCGTCGAGCTCCACAAGCTCGCGAACGAAGGGCTCGAGCACGGTTCGCACCGACATGTGTGCCTTCTGCACGTGGCGAAGGTGGCACGGGTCCTGAACGGCCACTTTCAAATCGAGCGGGGTCACTCTGGGTAGAGCATCCACGTGTTTCGCCACGAACTCGTGAATGTCGAAGACTCTCCCGGAAAATTCGCGTGCCTGGTCGGTGCCCAGCAACTCGCCATAGTTCTTCATGGTGGCGCCGCACCCGGCCGAGTCGACCAAGATTGGCTTGTCATCGTCGAGAGCGGCAATCGTTCTCTCGGCCAAATCACGGGCGCCTTCTCCCGCTCCGGCGTGCTCGTGCAGGGCACCACAACATGCCGCAGCCGAACCAGTTGGCGCGACACCGAAACCGCAGGCCTCAACCACCCGCTTGGCCGATGCGTGGACATCTCTCTGCCAGGCATCCATGACGCATCCGGTGAACAGATGGACGTCGTTACCCGAGGCAGCCAACGATTCTCGACGCACGGGGATGTTCTTTGGCAGCGGCAGACTCGAAGGCACAAGGTGGAGCTTCTGGGCCACCCCGAGTGCCGACGATCCTGCAAGCAGGATGTCGTGATGTGCGAGCCCTGGAAGCGCTGCGCGAAGCTTCCAATCTGGTTTGTGACCCTCTTCCACGAGTCGCTCACGAGTTGATCCGATCAGGCGACCGAAAGGAACGCCGCTTGGACATGCCGGCTCGCAGCCACGGCATTGCACACAAGTTTCGAACGCGTCGACGATCTCGTCGGTGAGCGGTGCGCCATTGTCTTGCACGGCACGCATGAGAGCGATTCGCCCCCGCGGTGAGTAGGTGTCGAGGCCGGTCACCCGATACGTCGGACAGTGGGGAAGGCACAGACCGCAAGCCACGCACGCGTTGAGTTCGCCGGCGTCAAGGTGCAAATCCATCAGGGCCTGCCCAAGGTTCGTCCCGGGTTGAACCGGCCATTCGGATCGAACGCATCTTTCACTCGTTTGCCAAGCGCGAGAACACCGGAGGGAAGCACCGGACTTGGCACGGGATTCTCGCTGTGGACCATGCCCACCCCGATCTCGGCCACGAATCGTCCGGCTCTCGCATCACCGTTGCTCATTCCGGCCAGGTCGGCCGGTCTTCGCGACCATCGATGGGGCGGGAGGTCTGGCGGTCCATCGGATACGACCGTTCCCAATTTGCCAAGTACTGACAGATCAGCGTCGACGTCGGCTTTGTAACCCGCGCTCAGAACCCAAGTGCTGTGGCCGTCCCACAACAATGATGCAGATGTGGCGCACATTTCCAAGACCTTGGAAGGATCGATGTCGTCGAGCCGGTGCCACTCCTCGACCTCAGGGATCGGGCGTGTGCGCAGAATCACATCTCCGAGGCAACCCAGGGTTCCGAGTGATCCGACAAGTATCCGGCAGACATCGAATCCACTCACGTTTTTCACCGTTGGCCCACCCGCGGTCACGAGCTCGCCTTCGGCCGACACATAGTGGATTTGCAGTACCGAGTCGCGTATCTGGCCCCGTCCCAATGCGGCGATACCGGACCAGCCAAGCGAGATGATTCCACCGACAGTGGCGCCTAGTAGCTCTGGCAACGCGGTTCGCTGACCCAGGGGCTTCAACGCAGCGTGGAGATCGGTGACCAACGTGCCCGCACGGACTTCCACTGTCATCTCATCAGCACGAATACCGATGATCCCGGCCGGCGGTGAAATCTCCCGAGCGCCGGGATCGGGAAGGCCCCCGACATCCCAGTGGGTTCCGCCGCCCCTGATGGTGACCGGACCTTCGGGGCCGACATCTGCCGCGAATTGCGCCAGAACCGGATCTGACTCGGGTGAACGGATCAACCCCACAACTCGCCCTTGGCCTCGCTGAGCTGCGCAATGTCCGAACACGAGTGCGGGCTGGGCAGAACTTTGCCGGGGTTCATCATGCACAACCCGTCAAACGCGCCCCGCAGCCTTGCCTGTTGATCCAGATCGTGTTCGGAGAACATCATCGGCATGAAATCACGCTTCTCCACACCAATGCCGTGCTCCCCTGACAGGACCCCACCGGCACGCAACGAAACCTCGATGATTTCATGGCCTGCCTCTCGCACCTTCTCCGACATGCCCGGCTCACGGGAGTCATAGGCGATGATCGGGTGGAGATTTCCATCCCCAGCGTGAAAGACATTGAGCACGATCAGGTCACGATCGTCGATGATTTTGTAGATCGCCCGCAATACCTCCACCAATTTGCTGCGCGGCACAACCGTGTCGTGCAGGTAGTAGTCGGGTTTGATCCTGGCGATCGCACCGAACGCGCTCTTGCGACCCTTCCAAAGGAGTTGCCGTTCTTGCTCATCCGCGGCGACTCTCACGCTCCCGTGTTGAGAGACAGCAATGTCGTTGACCATCGACGCCTGGGCCTCGACTCCGCCGGGCATGCCATCGACCTCGACAAGCAATACCGCCTCGGCGTCACGCGGATACCCGGCGTGGACAAAATCCTCGACCGCCTCCACACATCGTTTGTCCATCATCTCGACGGCAGCCGGAACCAGCCCGGCGGCGATGATTGCTCCGACCGTGGCGGCTGCCGACTCAACGTCGTCGAATGCGAGTAGAAGGGTGCGAACGTCTGGCGGGTTTCGCGTGAGCTTCACCGCGACGCGAGTGGCCACGCCGAACATTCCTTCAGACCCGACAAATGCCCCCCGAAGGTCGTAGCCGGAAGTCTCCGCGTCCAGGCCACCCAGCATCACCACCTCGCCGTCGGAGAGCACAACTTCCACGGCAACCACGTGTGCGCTGGTGACCCCATACGCAAGACAGTGCGGACCGCCGGAGTTGTTGGCTACGTTTCCGCCGATCGTGCAGACCTGCTGCGACGACGGGTCCGGCGCAAAGTGCAAACCGTTCTTGCGCAAGTGGTGGGAGAGATCGAGATTTATGACGCCGGGCTCGACCCACGCCACCAGATTCTCCAAATCGACTTCGAGAACTCGATTCATTCGCGTGGTCGAAATCACCACCGGAGCCCCCAGCGGAGCCGCACCACCCGTGAGACCAGAACCGGCACCACGAGCCACCACCGGGCGGCCGTGTGCGGCCGCGATACGCACACACGCCTGCACGCCGGCAACAGATTCCGGATAACAGACAGGACCCGAGACGCCGCCGCGGAAAATCGATGCATCCGTCGTGGCCAGGAGCCGAGTCGCCCCATCCGCATGAACACGATCTCGACCAAGTGCAGCGACAAGATCGCCCACACAGGGATCAGCGCTTACGGAACGGGATTTACGAGACCTGAGGCTCACCACACGGCGATCATAGCAACCGCATATCGCCCGAAATCCGCCTCAGAGCCAGATTATGCAAAATATATCAACATCTGACGAGGGGCCTCTCTGCGACATGCCACTATTCGTCACCCGCCGCATCGCCTGATCCGAACAGCCCAAATCTCCATTTCGGATCCCCGACAATCATGGTGCCACTCTTCTGAGCCGACTCCCCCATTGTTCGGGAGCGGGCACTCACCGTTCGAGCCAACGCAATCTGTTGCAATTCCCACTTGGCCAGAGCGGAGTCCAGAGGTTCAGAACTGTCGAGATGATCTCTCAACGCCCAAGCATCGGCACAAGCCTTGGCGCTACCGGCTGCGACGTGAGGGCGAGCCACGGCCGCAGCATCGCCCATGAGCACGATTCGACCGTAAACGAACCGGCTGGCGGACATGTCGAATATTGCCTGAGCGAACGGTTCCTCACATGCCAGCACGGTGTCGGCGAATGGGGGTGCCAACACCTGCGACGCTTCTGACCTGAGCTCCTCGAGGTATCGGTCGTTCACAAATCCAGGAGGCATGGTGGTGCTGCGCTGTGAGCCGAAGCGGTCGACCATGATGCTGTGATATTCCGACAGCGAAGCGTTGCGATACCAGACCCAATTGAACGCACGTTTCGCCGTGTCCTCGGGGTCATCGGTTGGAATCGCGTAGCCCAGAATGTGAGAGTGATCGAGCACTTGGTAGACGACCGAGTCGGCAAAGGCCGTCGCAGCCGCGGGTGTCAATTGATTGTCTTGGATCGTCCCCCGCCATGCGATGTAGCCCGCATATTCCGTAGCGGTTTCGGGCGACACGATGCTTCTCACCGTTGACGACATGCCGTCTGCTGCCACCATCAAATCGCATTCGTGTCTCTCTCCTCCTTCAAATGTGAGGGTGACCCGATCATCGATCTGGGAAACCATCTCAACGGCGTGTGACAAGTGGTACCTGTCGGCTGGAAAGGCGCCCAACAATGCTCGATACAGCGTGTTCCATGAGGTGAATCGGTTGTGGGTGGGCACGGAGCTGACGGTTCGACCCGTGATATCGATGTAGTCCCAGTTGGTGAGACTCAAGGCGACGTCTGAGCCTTCGGCATCGGTCCCGCCCAACGCATCACCACGACGCGTGAAGTAACGCTCAGTAATGGGTAGTACAACGATTCCCGCTCCTCGATCCTTCAACGCAGCAGACGAACGCTCGAAGACGTGCACGTCGTGACCAAGCTCATGGAGGAGAAGGGCGGCAGTTAATCCTCCGATGGAGCCGCCGGCAATGCCGATGCGAAGAGGCCGAACCCTTTCCGCGGGCATCGCGTCAGTGAACGATCAGTTCAATGAGATTTCCCCATGGATCGTTGAAGAAGATCTGACGCCGGGCTGCCGGGGAGTCTGGCATCTCCCAAGTCTTCACACCGTGCGAATCAAGACGTTCAAGCATCGCGTCTGGGTCGTCGCATTGAAACGCCAAGTGCGCCTCACCCGGAAACAACGGCGAGTCAGCCCCACGGAGCCTGCCTCCGGTGGTCAGGTGAATCGCGATGTCACCGATCGCAAACCATGCTCCCGGGAAACCGAAGTCAGGTCGATCCATCTGCTCCAGGCCAAGAATTCCTCCGTAGAACTCGACCCCATCGTCCACGTCAGCCACGGGAACGGACCCGTGATCAAGCTTGGTCAGATGCGGTCTCAGCTGATTCGATTCCATTTTCAGAGACTTTCCGGTCTCGGGCCGACGTCCTAGCCCAATATGGCGACACGCCCGGCGTCGCCATCAAGCATTCCGAGGCGTGGCCCTGATTTGATGATTTCTCCAATTGGGCAATTGATTACCGCGGGCACGGTGAGCGATCGTGCAACCTCGAAGAGGTGAGCTGTGGGCGCGCCACCGATGGTGATGATCCCGGCGGCGTCCCACAACAGCGGCGAGAAATTTTGCAGTGGGTATTGGGTGACGATGATGTCGCGTGGACGGACATGTTCGGTCTGTTTGGAGTTACCGATCCAGACCAAGCGCCCGCCGCCGATTCCTCCCACACTCGGCTCCCCTTCATGGGTCTCGCCTTGTAGAGCAGCGATTCCGGCTAGAACAGGCTCCCACTTGCCGATGCCTCGTCGGAGGGGGCTGGTGTCGGTGCTCTCCAGATAATCGATCATGCCGAGCAATCGCCCCGCAAGTTCATTGTCAACCTCGTCGAGATCACGGAGCACGTCGATGGATTCGTTGGGTCGGTCGCTCCGAAATCGTTTCAGCACGGACGCAGCATGAGTAGATGCCGCCTCCGCTGATTCGTTCCATGCCTGCGACAGCAGGATCCCGCACATCTCCCTGGCCTCAACAAGGATGTCCTCGCGGGTACCTTCCGGCGAAAACGGCACCGCTTCCAAATCGCTGTCGGCGGCAGATCGCCATCCCAGAACAAACTCGTCAGACATCGGACCGGAATGTCGGTGAGCCAAATTGATGAAGTCGGCGGCAAAGGGATGCGCCAGTGCTGAGGGGATCACAAACGTCTCTGCGACCTCCCTGATGGCCGAATCTTGAACCTGGAGAAGAATCAGCTCACCATCGACAATTGCCCACTCGATCAAATTGTTGCCGAGTTCCGTCTTGACTCGAGATGCCAACTCGGCCACGGCCATCACGTTGTCGCGGCCCATGAGCTCAATTGCCTCATTGCCTCTCAGAGCATCATCTTCGAATACCGCCCGCAGTCCGGGAACCCACCCAGCCATCAGGTCCTTGGGCGAACCCTTGACAGCATCAATTGTGACTGCTCCCAAGCCGTCGACGATCGCCGCTCCGCCATAATCGGGGTGAACTTCGGACTGTACGAGCACCCCCATTAGCGCGTTTGCCGGATCGAGGTCGGCCGCCTCAAATCGTTCGAGAACCTCCAAGGCGAAAGTGGTCGCCCAAACACTCTTCATGGCCTTGGCAACCTCGTTGCTTCGGACCTCCGGAATGGAGGTGAACGCTCCAGACCATTCACCACTTCCTTCCAGCACGCTCGAGGACCGAACGATCAGGGGCGCTTCGAGGCCCGTGGCAAAATGCTCAATCTCGTCGACGAACTCACTCGACAATTCATGGCCGATGATCGACATTCGCGAGCCACCCGTCCCGCGTTCCTCCAGCACGCCCGCGGCACTCTGGAGGGCCGAGCGCGAGCACGCTGGAGGAATCACGAAACCATCAAGCACCGGGAATCCAGCGGCGAGAGCACGGGCCAAGCCGGCTCCCTTCTCACCGCTGACCTCCGGACTCGTGCATGAGAGGTCTTTTAGTTGCCTGATTTGAGTTGCAGAATTGTTCATCCAGTACAGATTATTTCGTGGCTCTTGAAGTTGGTCAGCATTTCGTAGCCGGTTTCCGTCACAACCAGCATCTCTTCGAGGCGCACACCGAAGTCATGCAACTTTCCGTGCTGGGTCTCCAGCGCGAACACCATTCCTTCTTGGATCTCTTGGGGGTGGTCCAGCGACCAGATCCTGGAAATGACCGGCTGGTCGTACTGCGCCAACCCGAGACCATGCCCCCACAAATTGGCGGCCGCCTCGTCTTCCTCCTCGTAGCCCCAGATTTCCTTGGCGGAAGGCCACACGCCCGCGATGTCGGCAGTGGTGACCCCCGGCTTCACCAGCTCGATCGAATCCCAGAGCCATTTGTGAGCCAAGTCGTAGTATTGCTGTTGTTCCGCCGTGGGGGTACCACCCACGCAGTACGTTCGGTACACACACGACTTGAACCCATTCCAAGTGAGTGCAGCCAAGTCGATGATCACAATGTCGCCAGGGCGAATAATTCGATCGCCATGATTGCGCCAGTTCGGCCAAGCATTCGGCCCGGAGGAGACGATGACGTCTTCCACATTCTCCATTCCGGGGAAGTTGTACAAGTACTCCATTGTGAAGGCGGTTACCTCATTCTCGGTCACCCCAGGCTTCAACCATTGGGACAATTCGTAGTGGGTAACGTCAGCGATCGACCCCACCATTCGCTGCGCCTTTTGTTCATTTGGGCTCTTGATCGAGCGGGCCTCCATCATGGGTGTCATTCCGTCCACCCAACTGATCCCCCGCTCCTCGAAGGCGCGAATCATATTGATGTCCATAAAGTCGACGCCAACCGGCTGATCTGACACGCCGGCGTCTTCGAGATCGTTCATCAATGAGTTGGTGAATTTCTCAACTTGAGCGGTCGAGGCCGGTCCAGCCGCACCCTTGATCCAGGCATATGAATACCGGACGTTTTCCTTCGGAATCCACGGCGAATGCGCGAGAATATGCTGACCAATATCACCCTGTTCATAGAGTATCGGCTCTTTGCCTTCGGTCAATACGGCATATCTCAGCCCCGGCTTCAACTGATTCCAACCAGGAGTCATGGTGGAAGTCACGTATCGAATGTTCTCGTCATACATGAGCAACATTGCACCAAGACCATGCCGCTTCATTGCCTCCCGAGCACGCTGCAGGCGCCAATCACGGACCTCTCCCCAATTGATTCCCTCGCGCCAGTCGGTTGCAAGAACTCCGAACGCCTCTTTCATGGAAGTACCCCTTCGTACTTATCTATTTTGTTGATACCGAGTTGGTTAATGTTTAATAGACGATTTGACGGTCAGATCACCTTGTGAACGCACTCCAAGAATTCGTCATTGGTGAGTAGGCCCTTTTTCTCGAGCGATTTTGCCTTCACGACCTCAAGGATCTCGAGCAATTGGCCACCATACGCGCTCATGCCGTTTCGCTCGAGCCAGATCGCAATGGAGTCAGCCCCAGAACCCCGGCCGAGTACAACCTCGGGGTCGGGTTGTCCCACCAGTCCGGGTTTGTAGGGGAAGGTCTCCGTGATGTCATCTCCGACGTTTTTCAGCCACGTTGCGATGATGCCGGACTCAATGTTGAATAGTCTTTCGCCCACCACAGCCCGATTCGAAGGTTGAGATACACCCGCCATCTCCAAGACCTCCCTGGATATCGATGTGAACTTCTCAGTCTTGATTCCCGCATCGAGCCCGTACATCGTCAAGAGTGCGAGGATCGTCTCTTCCGTCGGTGTGTTCCCGGATCGCTCACCCAACCCCGTCACCGACGTCTGGATTACGTCGACTCCTTCGCTCACGGCGATGATCGTATTGGCAACTCCCATTCCGAAATCCATGTGGAAATGAGTCTCCATTGGAACACCAAGTCGCTCACGTGTCTTCTTCACAAAATATCTCACCGCGTGCGGAGACAAGACCCCAAACGTGTCGACAAGTGCCACCGCATCGACGTGACCTTCCGTCGCCACTTTCTCCATCATGTCGAGATATTCGACCACGGATGCGCGGGTGGCATCAATTGGAAAGAATGTTACTTTTAGGCCATGGTCACGGGCGTATGAGGTCGCTTCAATGGAAAGTTCCGTGGCCTTTTCGACCGGCCACCTGTATCCCTTTTCGATCAGGTGGTGACTTGATGGAACTTCCATGATGACGCCGGATACGCCGCAGTCGATCGCCTTCTCAACGTCGCTGATCATGCATCTTGCGAATGCGTATATCTCCGCGTTGAGACCGGCATCTACGATTCGGCGAACGGCCTCCTCGTCGGCTGGTGACACCGCTGGTAAACCGGCCTCAATGCGGTGCACCCCGGCGCTGTCCAATAATTCCGCGATGCGAACCTTCTCATCGGCAGTGAACTCCACGCCAGCCTGTTGTTCACCGTCCCGCAACGTGACATCGTGGACTTTCAGTGATTTGGGAAGCGACATGCTTCCGGTGGCCTCTGGGAGATAGTTCCAGGGACTGGAGAACCACTCATCTGTGATCCACGGAGTGCTGGTTGAACTCATTCATTCACCTCAATCATCATCGAAAGTAAGAAA